>JAFUOK010000061.1 GCA_017481925.1 Alistipes sp. | reverse complement strand
TGATATCGGCCCGCAAGTCAAACCTGCGTATGCAGGCGGCGCAGGGCTCGCGTTCGGCACGCCGCGCGCTGGCGCTCGCGGAGGACCCCGATAAGTTCCTCTCGACGGTGCAGATAGGTATTACGCTCATCGGTATCCTTACGGGTATCTTCTCGGGTGCTGCCTTTGCTGACGAGTTGGGTGAGGTGATTGCCCGCTGGGGTGTCTCGGAGGCTACGGCACACGCTGTGGCACAGGGCGCTATTGTTGTCGTGGTTACCTATCTCTCGATAGTGTTTGGCGAGTTGGTGCCCAAGCGTATAGGTATGAACGCCGCCGAGCGAGTAGCCAAGATCGTGGCAGAGCCTATGTATTACCTCTCGGTGGTGGCATCGCCCTTTGTGTGGCTGCTGTCGAAGAGTATCGATATAGTGTCACATCTGCTGAGTCTGCAGGATGCCGAGACCCGTGTTACCGAGGCCGAGATCAAGTCAATCATCCAGGAGGGTGCCGAGTCGGGTGAGGTGCAGGAGGTCGAGCAGCGCATTATGGGTCGTGTTTTCTCGTTGGGCGACCGTTCGGTGGATTCGATTATGACGCACCGCAACGATATAGTGTGGCTCAGTGTGCGTATGAGTGCCGAGGAGATTCGAGCGAAGGTGGATTCAGCTCCGCACTCTATTTACCCTGTTATTGACGATAACCCCGACCGATTGCTGGGCGTAGTCTATCTGAAGGATCTGTTCTCGCGACTTAGTTGCGACGGCTTTGCGCTGAAGGATTTGGTGCGTGAGGTAAAATATTTCCACGAGCAGACCGAGGTCTATAACGCCTTGGAGCAACTGCGTGAGGAGCATCTGCGCTATGGCGTGGTGTGCGATGAGTTTGGCGTTACGCAGGGTATCTTCACCTTGCAGGATATTCTGGAGGCATTGGTGGGCGATATGCTTGCCGAGCGTGAGGAGCCCAATATCGTCGAGCGTGAGGATGGCACGGCGCTTATCGACGGTCGCTGTCCGTTCTATGATTTCCTGGCACACTATGGCCTGGAGGATGCCTTCGACCACTCGGAGTATAATACCATCAGCGGACTGATTCTCGACCAGCTGGGACACATCCCGACCGCGGGCGAGAAGGTGGAGTGGAGTGAGTTTAGTTTCGAAATTGTCGATATGGATAGTGTGCGTATTGACAAAGTGTTGGTAAAGAGAACGATAGAATGAAGATAGGAGATATAGATTTAGGCTCGCAGCCGCTGTTCCTCGCACCTATGGAGGATGTTACCGACCCCTCGTTTCGCTATATGTGCAAGCGCTTTGGGGCGGATGTCGTCACGACGGAGTTTATCTCGTCGGACGGCCTGATACGTGATGCGTGGAAGTCGCGTGCAAAACTCAACATCGACGAGGCCGAGCGCCCCGTGGGCATACAGATCTATGGCCACCTTATCGAGCCTATGGTCGAGGCGGCACGCATAGCCGAGACGGCTCGCCCCGACTTTATCGATATCAACTTCGGCTGCCCCGTCAAGAAGATTGCTGGCCGTGGTGCAGGCTCTGGAATGATGCGCGATGTGCCGCTGATGGTGGAGATGACACGCCGCATCGTGGAGGCTGTCCAGACCCCCGTGACGGTGAAGACACGTCTTGGCTGGGATGAGGAGTCGAAGAATATTGTGGACATAGCCCTGCGTCTGCAGGATACAGGCATTAAGGCACTTACCATTCACGGCCGTACCCGTTCGCAGATGTATCGTGGCGAGGCCGACTGGACCCTCATTGGCGAGGTTAAGCACCATCCCTCGATCGAGATACCTATCATCGGCAATGGCGATGTGGATTCAGGTCCCAAGGCCAAGCAGATGTTCGATAGGTATGGCGTTGATGGTGTGATGATTGGTCGTGCAACGTACGGTCGTCCGTGGATATTTCATGAGGTTAAGCACTTTATCGCAACGGGTGAGGTGATGCCCCAGCCGTCGGTCGTGGAGCGTGTGGCAATAGCCAAGGAGCACTTGCGCAAGTCACTGGAGATCAAGGGCGATAGGGTAGGTGTGCTGGAGATGCGCCGCCATATGTCCAACTACTTCAAGGGGTTGCCCGACTTCAAGCAGACACGCCTGAAGCTGGTGACGCTCTACGATGTGGATGAGATAAATGCAACGCTCGACTATGTGGCCGAGCGATGGGGCGATTATGATATGAGTGGTGCGGTGCCACCATCTCTCTCGCACGATATTTAACTTATAGGCATAGAAAAAGAGGCTATCCAAATGGACAGCCTCTTAATTTTTATGTGAAGGATATTACTTCACCTCGTTCAGAGCGCTGAGCTCGGCGAACATAGAGCCGAATGAAGATACCATATCACGACGCAGAGCAGCGTAATACTTCTTCACCAGCGACTTGTTGTGGGGCTCGGTGGGGTTGTTAGCCTTGATGTAGAGTGCGTTGCGCAATGCTACGGCCTTCTCCATAATACCCACGATAGCCTCCTCGTTAGAGGGGTGGAAATATATTGCCATCTCGCAGTCGAATACTACCTCTTCCAGACGATAGTCGATCTCCTTCTTAAGGTTTCTCAAATTTGCCATAATATGTCGTTTTAAAATTTATACTTACCGCAAAAGTAATAAATGTAAACGACTTTTGCAAATGTTTCCCCTCAGCATTAATATACACCGTCGGGATCGCTCATATCTACCACAATGCCAATGGTCTCATCATCGACAAACCCCTCACACGGACACACTCGTTGCACCACCTGCGGGGCGGGCTGCGGCTTTGGCTTTTCGATTAGGGTGCGAACCTCCACAATGCGATCCGTAGTGTAATATACCGCCATCTCCACACGGCGCATCGGTGGCAGAATCTGCTGTCGCATAACGCTCCACGCCGCAGGTATAGCCTTTAGTTGTTGCTCCTTGCTCGACTCCGCTACGGGAGAGTTCAGTATGGCCAAAACCTTCTCCTTGTCCGCTATCGAGGAGTCCCTGACCGCTGCGTCGCACGCCTGCCACTGCTCGGCATCGGCTTTTATCTGTATGTTGCTTGCCGGTAGCGCGTAGCGACTCTCCACAATCGAGCGAAACTGCTCGGCACGGCTCAGAGCCAGACGCTCATTGCTTGCCGGATTGCCGTCGGGTGAGGCGTAGCCCGTGATCTCGATGCGGGAGATCTTCATCTCGGGGTTCTGCTTTATGCGAGCCATCATCTCGTCAAGGTCGGTCATCTCGGTGGCATTGCCCGTGGTGAGCGCGGGTAGCTTTGAGGCGTCGATGCTGTACTTGAGCGAGAATTGCGCCTCGTCGTCGTGTGAGGTGATCTTGTAACGGCGCACAAGGTAGTTGCCCTCGACCGTCTCGGAGAGTAGGGTGCTGTCCGATGGTGCGATGTGTGTTTGTGCCTCGGCACGGTGCGACGCAAGGCCGAGAGCGAGGGGTATAACCAAAGAAAAGAAAAATTGTTTCATAGCGATAAAGTTTTAGTTCTCTCCACAAAACGCAACAATCGAACCAAAACAGTGTAGCCCCATAAACGAAAAACGGCCCACGCGGGGCCGTCGAATAGATGTAGCACAGGGGCTATTTGTGCGTCTTGTGCTCACTCTTTGTCGTCGAGCAACTGCCCTTCTCCGTGGTCTTGCAAGAACCGGTCTTGTGGTCGTGAGTCTTGTCTGATGTCTTGTCGTTACACTTCTCGTTTTTGATTTTGTTGTCCATAACTAATAAATTAAAAGGTTGTCCCTGTGGAGTTGCAAATAGCGTGCAAAAATGTTATAGACTACGTTTGATTCAGATCTGTGCCCAGATGAAAGAGATAAAATCACGTCATTCCACATTTTCACTACTGATTACCTTGCTGATGCAGAATAAGGTTGTAAGTGAAAATGACTGGAATCTACCATTGAAAATATTACCTTGCTGACACAGACCTATCTTCATATCTATCAGCAATACAGTTTCAACAAAGGTTGATTCCATTCATTTCTGCATAGCAACATATCTGCATCAGAAAGGCCTTAAAATGCAGAAATGTGGAATGACGTTTTTTTATTTCGGTGCTACGAGATACTCATTCGTGATGACGTGATTTATAAAAAATTGTCTTGAATACATCTTTAAATAAAAAAGGGTTGCCCTCGAAAGACAACCCCTGTAACTAATTATAGTGCAATCTCTTACTCGAGCCACAAGTTGCGGAACTCGATAGGACCACCCTCGCTCTGGAGTGCGATGTAACCCTCCGTTGAGGTGGTGGTGCACTCGTTCTGCAGGTGACCGTTGATATAAACGGTGATCTTGCCCCCCTTGCAGATTACGGTAGCCTCGTTCCACTCGCCATCAGCCTTCTCGTGGTCGCCGGCACGATCCTTCACGGGGAACTCGCCTACGCACTCGATCTCTGAAATCTTCGAACCACCCAGCATCACATAGTCGCCAGCACGGCCAGCACACAACTGCACCTCGATAGCATTGGGCCAGATCTTGTCGCCATCCTGCACACGGTGGAAGAAACCGCTGTTGGTACCCTTGCCAACCCAGCGCCACTCCATGTGCATCGTGTAGTCGCCATATTTCTTATCTGTACGCATATAGCCGAAGGGCTGACCTGCGATGTAGATGTTACCATCTTTAACGCCATATACTTCCGATGCGGGTACGCCACTTGTCTCATCTACGACACACACCCAACCCGAAAGATCCTTGCCGTTGAACAATTCGGTTCGTGAGCTGCACGAACACATCAGCGCTACCATAGCAAGCGCCACAACCATAAATCTTGATTTCATTTCGCTATAATTTTTTTTCGTTAAACAATTCTTAAAAACAAAAATAGGTATTTCTTGGCAAATGAGCAATAGGTTTTGACCTCTTTTTAGTATATTTGCGATAATTTTCCGTAGCTATGTAAATTACATAACACAAATTAGATATGAAAAAACTTTTTACTTTGATGCTTGCACTTGCGATGTGCAACTACTCGTGGGGTTTCATCCGCGAGACACTCGCTGTCGAGAGCAAGGCTATGCAGAAGCAGGTGCCCGTGACGGTCATTCTGCCCAATGCCTACCACTCGATGGAGGCTATGCCTGTTATTTATCTGCTGCACGGTCACGGCGACACCCACACGGCGTGGGCCGACAAGGGTAATGCCGGTTCTCTGGCCGACCAGTATAACGTAATCCTGGTTATGCCCGATGGTGGAACGAACAGTTGGTATTGGGATAGCCCCGCAGATCCTACCTACAAGTACGAGACATTCGTGTCGAAGGAGCTCGTTGCCTACATCGACACTCACTATAAGACTCGCGCCGACCGTACAGGCCGTGCTATCACGGGTCTTTCGATGGGTGGTCACGGAGGCTTGTGGCTCGGCATCCGCCATCAGGATGTATATGGCGCCGCTGGCTCTACATCAGGAGGTGTGGATATCCGCCCCTTCCCCAAGAATTGGGGTATGTCGTTGCGTCTGGGAACCATTGAGGAGTATCCTACGCGTTGGGATGAATATACGGTCATCAACCTTGTGGATCAGCTCAAGCCCGACGCATTGAAACTCATCATCGACTGCGGTACGGAGGATTTCTTCTACGAGGTGAACTGCGCCCTGCACGAGAAGCTGGCAAAGGCAAAGATTCCGCACGACTTCTACACTCGCCCGGGCGTACACAACTGGGCATATTGGAGCAACTCGATCCAGTATCAGGTTTTGTTCTTTAGCAACTATTTTAAATCGGCACTCGCTGCCAAATAAATTAAGGTTATATGAGAAAGATTTTATTATTGATGGCTCTGGTGGCTCTCTCGGTCTATACGGTGGGTGCCGATGAGCGTGAAAAGGTGCGTGAGCGTAACCGTTTGGCGCTGGCCGAGCGATTCACGGCGAGCAAACTGGAGAATATGCTCTTCTCCACTACGGTAGATCCGCATTGGTTCCTCTCGGGCGAGAAGTTCTGGTACAGTTACAAGACGGGCGAGGGTACTCGCTGGTATGTTGTCGATCCCGCTGCGCGCAAGCGTGAGCCTCTGTTCGACCACGATAAACTGGCAGCTCAGTTGTCTGAAATTATGCACGACCCCTTTATTGCGGCGCAGTTGCCTATTCAGAACCTTGAGGTCAAGGAGGATGGTACAACATTCACTTTTGAGGTGCGCTCATCGCAGGATGCAAAGCCCAAGCCCCTTTCACGTGAGGATTCACTCGCAGGCAAGAAACCCAAGAAGGTGAGCGGTAAGGAGATTTTTTATTTCTCTTACAACTACAAGACCAAGGAACTGACTCACCTCAAGGATAAGGAGAAGGAGACCAAGCAGCTCTCGTGGGCATCCGTATCGCCCGATGGTAAGACGGTTGTCTATGCCAAGGATCTGAACCTGTGGCGTATGTCGCGTGAGGATTATGAGAAGCTGAAGAAGGATGAGAAGGACTCGACCATCACCGAGATTCAGATCACTACGGATGGTGTTAAGGACTTCGGCTATGGCCAGCCTTACTATATGCTCAACACCGACACCCTGCTCAATGGCAAGCGTCGTGGCGCATACGGCGTATGGTCGCCCGACTCACGCTACTTCGTGACGGTCGTAACGGACGAGCGTCCAGTGAAGGAACTGTGGGTTATCAACGCCCTGGCAGAGCCCCGTCCTACGCTGGAGACATATAAGTATCATATGCCGGGTGAGAGTGAAGCTCCCGTGGAGCACCTCTATGTGTTCGATATGACCAACAACTCTCGCAAGGAGATTGCTACCGAGCGCTTTAAGGATCAGACACTCTCGGTTGGTCGCAAGCCCCGTGAGCAGAAGCAGCGTCATATGTACGACCAGCCGGCCGTATGGTTGGGCGACAATAACCGTTTCTTTGTTACCCGTTCAAGCCGCGATTTGCACCGTATCGACATCTGCTCATATACCATTGGTCAGGATTCGCTGGTGCCCGTGGTGGAGGAGCGTATGAATACCTATATTGAGGTACGTCCCTTGTCAATCATCAATGGCGGCAAGGAGATTATCCAGTGGAGCGAGCGTGACGGCTGGGCACACCTCTACCTCTATGACGATGCAGGCAACCTGAAGCGTCGCCTCACCGAGGGCCCGTGGCACGTTCACGAGATCTTGAAGGTGGACGAGAAGGCTCGCAAGGTATATTTCACGGGTATGGGTCACGAGAAGGGCGAGAATCCCTACTACCAGCACCTCTACTCTGTAAGCCTGGACGGTGGCGATGTTAAGTTGCTCAACAAGGGTGACTTCTTCCACGAGCCCGTGGTGGATGATGCGGCACGTTACTTCGTCAATAACTACTCACGTGTAGATACCATTCCCGCAACGGCACTCTACGACTGCCTGGGTACTAAGATTATGGATCTGGAGACCAGCGATTTCACGTTGCTGCTCGCCAATGGCTATAAGTTCCCCGAGACCTTCAAGGTGAAGGCCGCTGATGGTGTGACGGATTTGTATGGTGTTATGTATAAGCCCTTTGACTTCGACTCTACGAAGGTCTATCCCATCATCGACTACGTTTACCCGGGTCCGCAGGTAGAGGGTACATACTATCCCTTTACTCGCATGAGCCCCCGCACAGACCGTCTGGCACAGGCTGGCTTTATCGTTATCTCGGTAGGTAACCGTGGTGGTCACCCCGACCGCTCGAAGTGGTATCACAACTACGGTTACGGCAACTTGCGTGATTACGGCTTGGCTGATCAGAAGGCTGCTATCGAACAGCTGGCCGCTCGCCACGACTTTATCGACATCAACCGTGTAGGTATCCACGGTCACTCGGGTGGTGGCTTTATGTCAACGGCGGCTATTCTGCAGTACCCCGACTTCTTCAAGGCGGCCGTATCGTGTGCAGGTAACCACGATAACCGTATCTACAACCGCTGGTGGAGCGAGACGCACCACGGCGTGAAGGAGACAGTAACAGCCGAGGGCGATACGACGTTCGTTTATAGCATCGACACCAACCCCGAGATTGCGAAGCGTCTGAAGGGTCATCTGCTGCTCATCCACGGCGAGATCGACAACAACGTACACCCGGGCAACACCTCTCGCGTGGTGAACGCCCTGATTCGTGCCAACAAGCGCTTCGATATGCTGTACCTGCCTATGCAGCGTCACAGCTTCGGCGATATGAATGAGTATTTCTATTGGCGATTGGTTGATCACTTTACCGATTACCTGATCGACGGTCGCACCAAGGAGGTAGATATTCCGCAAAGATAGCAGACTATGAAAAACCTAATTAAAATTACTATGGGACTTCTCGCCGCCGGCGTGGTGGCGAGTTGCTCCCCTTATGGAGAGAACCACGTAGCCGTATGTGGTGGCAAGGAGGTGAAGATCATCGACATGGAGAAGTCTCAGGGCGCAACGCTGCACGAGGTGTGGTCGTGGCGCATTGACGACCCCACCGAGGGCCTTCCTGCCGAGTATGCCGAGTACCTGAACCCGCTGGATGAGTGTAAGTTCGTGGACGGAAACCGCAAGTTGCTGCTCACATCATCACATAGCGGAGTTGTGCTGCTCGACCTTAAATCAAAGAAAAATCTCTTCTATGCCCGTGTGCCTATGGCGCACTCGGCCGACCTGTTGCCTAACGGTAGGGTGGCCGTAGCACTCTCGACCCATAAGCTGGGTAACTCGTTGGAGATTTACAACATCTCCGAGCCTGAGAAGGTGCTGTGGCGTGACTCTCTGTATTCGGGTCATGGTGCTGTGTGGCACGCCGAGCGCGAGAGTCTCTATGCTTTGGGCTATGACGTGCTGCGTGAGTATAAGTTGAAGGATTGGCAGAGCGATACACCCTCGCTTGAGCTAAAGCAGTCGTGGCCTATTCCCGTGAAGTCAGGTCACGATTTGATGAAGGTTGATGCCAAGCGTATGCTCGTATCGGGTCACGAGGGTGTCTATTGGTTCGACGTGGAGAGTGGTGAGTATTCGCCTTTCGAGCCGCTGGCAGAGACCGTAAATGTCAAGTCGGTGAACTACAATGCCCAAAGTGGTCGTCTGATATATACCAAGGCTGAGGAGAGCTGGTGGACACACCACATCTATCAGGAGAACCCCACAAAGGTCATCACCATCGACTCGATGAATATATATAAGGTGCGCCCGGCGTGGTAGGCACGTTATAAAGCGAAAAAGAGGTTGTCCCTGCGGGCAGCCTCTTTTTATTTGTGGTGGTGGCAACCGTCGCCCGTGTGGTGTTCCAGCACGGTGTGGGGTATGTTGCCGTGTGAGAGAATCTGTATGGGACAGTCGTAGTTGAGCAGTTGCTCCTCTGTAAGGACATTGGAGTTGTGGCGATGCACGTGGCGATTGACGCATACGATGCTCCGCACAACACTTGAAATAGTACCCAGGTCGTGCGACACCATCACGATAGCCATCATCTCGCTCAGTTGCTTGACCATACGGTAGAACTCGTGCTCGAAGCGGTTGTCGACAAAGTTCGTTGGCTCGTCCAGAATCAGCAGTCGTGGCTCGGCGATGATGGCACGACAGAGCAGAGCACGTTGCAGTTCTCCGCCCGACACCTCACCAATGGCACGGTCGGCCAAATCGCTGATACCCATCTGCGCGAGCAGAGCGTGAGCCTTTGCCTTATCCTGCTCTCGGTAGCGACCCATAAAACCCTTCTCGGCCTGCAAGCCCGAGAGTACCACCTCCTCGATGGATATCGGAAAGCGGGTGTCGAACTGGCTCACTTGCGGCATATAACCAATTCGGTGGTGGTTGCCCGAGCGCAGAGCGTCGGCAAAGGTTATGGTGCCAGAGTAGGGCACAGCTCCCATAATAGCCTTCACGAGCGTAGATTTTCCGCCTCCGTTGGGGCCTATGATGCCGATGAAGTCGTCGTCGTAAATATCCAGGTCGACACCCTCAAGGGCGGCATAGCCATCGTAAGCGACGCTGACGCTGCGAAGCGAAAGTATTATGTTGCGCTCTTTCATCGTGAGTTAGTTATTACCTGTAATTAAGCGGGTTATCGAAGCTATATTATCTACGACGTTCTCCTTCAGAGGGTCTATCTCCTGCGCCGCAACACCCATATCGTCGGCAATCACATCCACCACCGAGCGGGGAAACTGCGACTGATAGAGCAGACACTGTACACCCTTCGCCTGCGCCTGCTCGATCAGCGTTGCTATGTGGCGTGCCGAGGGCTCCTTGCCGTCAGTCTCAACGGCTATCTGCTCCATGCCGTAGGCGCGGGCAAAGTAGGTTAGGGCAGGGTGGTAGATAACAAATGCCCTGGCCGAGGATGCCTCGCACATCTGCTGACACATAGTGTCGAGATTATTGAGCTGCGCGACAAAATCGTTGTAGGCCGCCCTGTATTTCACCGAGTCGGGGTATTGCTCGATGATGGCTTCGTAGGCGTTGCGAGCCATTGTCTTCAACTCGCGAGGTGAGGTCCAGATGTGTGGGTCGGTGCCGTGATGGTGCGAGTGACCGCCCTCGTGATGCTCTTCGGCGTGATCATCGTGTGAGTGATCGCCCTCAATAAGTTCTATGCCACGGCTGAGCGAAATGACGTTCGATTTATTCTCCAGTCTTTCTACGATGTTCTGCTCAAACTCGATAAGACCCGTGGTGAATAGCAGCGTGGCATCCTGCACGTTTTGCATCTGGCGGGGTGTCGGGTCAAAAGTCTCGGGGCTTGTTCCGGCAGGCACCAGTACATCCACCTCGAAGTCGCCGGCAGTAATCTGCTCGACGATATATTTCAGAGGTGCTATGCTTACTACAATCTCCGCATTCTGCTCCGCACGATGCGATTGGCAGGCAAAGAGCAGGGTAGCAGACAGCAGAGTGAATATTTTATATATAAGTCTTGTCATGCCAATATTTTTTGCAAATATACAAAAATAGTCACAACATCGTGCTCCTGCACAAAAAAGTCCGACCCTGAAGGGATCGGACTTTCGGTATAGAGGTCTTAAACGACTACAACTTTGTGAGGTTGAAGTTACGCCACAGCACCTTGATGTTGTTGCCATCGTGGATCTGCAACATGATACGACCAGTCTTTGAGCCGATCAACTCATCGTCGAGCTCCATCATAGGCTCGCCATTAAGCCATGTCTGAACCTTGTTGCCCTCAACCTTCAGACGCAGGGTGTTCCACTCGCCCTCCTTCAGAATTGACTCCTTCTCCTCGGGGATCTGCTTCAACCAGCCACGACCGTATGACTCATATACGCCGCCTGTGTCGTTGCCACGAGGCGCAACCTCGCACTGCCAGCCATTCACAACGTTGCTCTTGAAGCCGCCGTGAACGAATGAGTGGAAGAAGAGACCTGAGTTGCCGTTTGACATCTGCTTGAACTCAACTGTGAGGTCGAAATCCTTGTAGTACTCGCGAGTACCGAGGTAGCCGTACTTCAGATCCTCGCCATTCTCGGTTACGAGGTTACCCTCATCATCAACCGATACACGCATGCTACCGAACAACTCCCAGCCAGTGAGATCCTTGCCGTTAAAGAGACTAACCTTCTGACCTGCACGCTTCTCGGGCAGCTCCTTGATCTTGATGTTACGGAACGATGCGGGGTCGCCGTGGTCCTGCAGACAGATAACGCCCTCGTGTGCGAGGCCGTACTCGGTGTGGTCGCCCCACTTACCGCTTGACTTCTTGGCAAACCAATCCTCGGTGTAAGCCTCAAACTCGAGAATCTTCTCGCCATTGAGCCAGTGCTCAACGTGACCGTTGTCGTAAACGATCTTCGAGGTGTTCCACTTGCCTACGGGATTAACCTTCATCTTGCTGTAATCGGGCAGGTGCATAGCGTAATCTACACCCAGCTTCTGCCACTCCTCCAACTTGGTGGGAGCATTAACCTCCTCCCAGCCCTCGTTGTCGATGAGCTGATACTCGGGACCTGTAACGTAGGGAACGTCGAAGCGGGGGTGCTCAACAACGTGGTACAACATACCGCTGTTGCCGCCGTAGGTGAGTTTCCAATCCCATACCAGCTCGAAGTTCGCATACTTCTTATCCGTAACGATGTAGCCCGATGCGTCGCCACCCTCACCAGAGGCCTGAATGCAACCATCTACCACACGCCAGCCATTGGTAAGCTCGGTGCCGTTGAAGTCGCGCCAGCCGTTCATTGTCTCGCCATCGAAGAGTAACTGCCATCCCTCAGCCTTCTCGGCCTCAGAGAGCGTGTTGTGCTTTTGGCACGATGTAGCCATCCCAGCTGCAAGAGCCGACATAGCAACAAATGATACGATTTTCTTCATAGTGTTTGTGTTTGATATAAGTTATCCTATTTGTTGTCCAATATATTTCGCACGTAGCGAGTAGTCTCCCTTTGCATCGCCCACCGCCAAAATCAAGCGGCGATAGCCATCCACCACCCGTGCCGAAGCATCGAAGTGGGGTAGAGCGTCGGTGTACCACACGCGGTAGGGCTCGCGGTCGAGCGCAATTTGCACGCACTCGCAATCGTAACCTGCAATCTGCCGTCTGTGCTCCTGCGTGGGCTCCCACTCTCGGCCATCCATTACAAAGCAAGCTGCCACGGCGTCGCTCATATCGGTGTACTCACCGTCAAAACTGCGTAGTGAGTAGCTACTCTTGCCAACTATCTCGTGCTGATAACCGCCCTTGCCACGTGCGTGGTAGGTAGTATCTACCTGCAGATGTAGGAGGTCGGCCCTGCCCTCAATTTCACGCTCATATATAACGGTCAGACGCTCGTCTGCGGGCAGTGTCGTCTGCTGTGTCTGGCTGTGGTACGCAATCTCGTCGGCACGACCATAACCAAGCGTAAACACCTGATATATAATCGCTACAGCCACTGCGGCCGCCAATATGAGATACGTTCGTCGAGCCATATTGCAATTCGAGTCTACAAAAGTAAATAATTACTTGGTAAATTTACTAAAAAATTTCCAAATTTCCTCGGCTATATCTAAATCTTTCTCGCCCCAGGTGTGTCCACCACCTATAATTTCATACAACCACACATCATTACCGTGTCGGGAGTCGATGTAACGATGGGCTATAACCTTGTGAGCATCAGCTGTTTTTAGAGGGAGCTCTTCGTGTTCCTGCTTGTCGCAGCCGTTGCGCCCTATCCAATAGTCAATAGCCTCGGGCACAGCCATATATGCGCCCCAACCACCTTTATTTTCCATGTCGCCTGTCCACTCCGATGTGCGATCCTCTGTGCCGTGAACCTCGAAGAGTGGGATAGGGCGGGTGAGAGTGTAGTGCTCTGGCATCCACGCCATCGTAAGGCCTGCTATGGGTGCTACGGCGCGGAAAGTCGATTGGCCGCTGTATGCCAGCAGGTAGCACATCTCGCCACCGTTGGACATGCCCGTGCAGAATGTCTTGCGAGGGCTGAGGTTGTATTGCTGTTGCAGATGGGTGGCTAATGCGCCGAGGAACGATACGTCGTCAATCTCCATATCGGCCTGAAAGGGGTAGCCTACATTCCAGCAGCTCTTGCCACGCCCGTCGCGTGCCCCCTGCGGATAACATACGGCAAAGCCGTGACGCTCGGCCGCCTCGTTCATACCCACAAAGTCGAGGTCGAACGTACCCCCGTAGCCGTGCAATACAAAGATCAGCGGTGCGTCGGGCTGGATGTTGTCGGGGAGGTATAGTTTGTAGGTGCGCTCCACACTGTCGTGCGTGATTGAGTAGGTCTTATATGATCGAGCCATAAGCATAGTTGCGGGTAGTAGGATGAAGATGAGGGATAGTAGGGTAGTAAAATAGTGTTTCATATGCAATAAGTATTTAGGCGTTGTCGGTTTTCAACGCTAAATTACGAAAAAATATGCGATTATCACTTGATGTGTAGAGAAATCTTGTGGAGAGGTAGGTCTCGGCGAGAGATTAATCAGATGTGGCCTCTTGACGCAACGAATTTATCTGCTCAACGCTGAGCGTAGGATCATATTTGGGTTCGATGCCTGTCACCTCGGTGAGTTGGTGCAGATACTCTGCAAAAGGCATCATGCCAACCTCGGCACGTCGAGCATCGAGGTCTGTGGGATTCTCAATGGGCCATATATATAGTTCTACGGCGTCGGCTCTGCCAAATTGAACGCTTTGGCTTCCATAGCGTTGCGGGCGATTTTGCTTCATCGCCACGCGGTCAAATAGGGTAGCGTATTCATCGTAGCCTACCAAGCCATCATCGGCCATCTGCTTAATAAGAGGCAGATATTTCACTTGTTTATCGATAGGGCCGTGGTCGATTACAATCCAAATGGTTTTATACGACTCGTGCGATAGCCCTTGCGGCAAGCCTTGGCGCAGAATGCTGTCTATGGTATGCATATTTTCTGTGTCGATTCGCTGAACCTCGTCGCTCGTGGTGATTAGCGAATCAATCAACTCTGTATTTCCCTCCACCGTGACGGCCTTGGTTAGTGCCGCCATGCGTTCTCTTACACCCTGATCTGCAGCCCAAATCCGTGCAAGAAGCTTATCTGTTTGTGTGGCCGAGTTGCAGGCTGTAAGTGCGATAGCAAATAATAGTATTATAAATCTCATCATAGAGTGAATGTTCATTGTGCAAAATATTATTCTCGCATCTACAAATTTAACAAAAAAATATTGCCTTTTCCCTAAACCGTGTGGGATAATTTTTTGAATAATATTTACAATATCCAGTATCGGGTGTGATAGGGCTATTTTTGCAGGAATTTTCATATTTCATAATACCAGGCCTGCCTAATTAATATTTGATGCAATATTTATATTATGTAAAATAAACATTGCAAATATTTGTATGTAAGAAGTTTATGTATGAGTTGAATATAAAATTTATGTTGAGTATATTTTTGTTGCACTAATTTGAAATGTTCCTGCATCAACACGAATTGTGATGCTTGTCTATGTGTCTAAATAAAAATTGCGATGTGCGTCTTTGTTTACTTTGTTTGGGGAGCTGTACATATATAATAAAGGAGCCGATCTCGGTGAAAATATCTGCCAGCTTCTGGCCTCATATATTTGCAAATGTTTCAGCCTCGATTGAGGGGATGATGCGGAAATCACACGTCGCTCCTCTCGGGTTTGGCGAGGGGTGACAATTGAGCGCAAAAGCACTCTTTCGTCAGAGCGACCTGGCGCAAACGAAAAATTGCGAGCGCAAAATAGACCGCGATAATTATGTTAAAAAATATTTCTTCGAGAAATCCCCGATAAAAGCGCGAGTGTGAACGGCATTTTCTTGCCTGAGATTAGCGCTGTGGTTCGTAACTCTCGAAGGTGCGATCCTCATAGAGCACGATCACTCGCTTGACGCCGCTGTGTTGTGTCAAGCTCGCCGAGCCGAACATCGCCATTGCTTCCGCACTCGAGTTGGTTGAGGTTGTCGAGGGTTGCGGCGCAGGGTCGGGAGTTGTTGCCACAGGTTGCGAAATAGATTCTTCGCTCGGGGTGTCACTCCCGGCAAAAGGTAACAGCGAATTGTTATCGATTGACGGAGCAGGCGACGTTTGCGGACGATACATCTCATCGCTGTCGAGCAGTAGCCAATCGGGGTTGATGCGCGGGTAGCGTTGCAGAATCTTCTGCACAAAATCTAAACTCGGCTTGTTGCGACCTCCCATGATATGTGAAATACTTGACGGCTGGATTCCGAGATATTCGGCGAGTTTGCTGCCCGTCAATTGCTCTGCATTCATCAATTGTTGTAATTTTTCGCGCATAATCCATGTTTTTTACAAAGATAAAACATTTTTCTTTTGTAAACAAGCAAATGGATACAAATGTAATACGAAGATGGTTGTTAATAAATGTTACATTTGTCAATATTTGGGTTATTGTAAAAAGATAGACCGTAAATAACTTAATATTTATCTTTATTTAAATACATCTAACTAATTGATAAATAGCCGTTAATACATCTTCACTTGTGGGTATAATGCTATATTGGGTTTGCAGGTGGGTTTGCGATCATTTTTCGGTTCTTTTGCTTGATATTAAAATGCGTAACTCGCTGATATTTTGGTATATAATCTCTAAAGTTAAGTAATTTGAATTGTCTCTATTTCGGTGAAAATTATGCGTTTTACAAGGTTTACATCACTACCCTACCCTATTGACGTTTGTATTAAACAATGAAGCAGTGCGACGTCTTCGATTTTACATTTGTATATACATTTGTAATTTTAACACTATTCACACTGTTACAAGTGTAATGTATTGATGTGAATTTTGACAAAATACAAGTGTAAATAATCTTGATAATGGCTGATCCTATTTAATTCTGAATTACTATTTGATTATGTTAAATATCAAATAAAAAAGAGTGGCTCTTATGTGAGCCACCCTATTGCTTGTCAGCGAGTTATATATTTGTAAACACTCGGTTTACAACGCCAGGTCCTTTGCTATTTGTGTGAACTCTTCTGGGGTTAATTTGAGTTTTTCGGCCGAAAAATCGACATCTTTTTCGCTATTCATCGGGATTAGGTGGATGTGTGCATGTGCTACTTCGAGGCCAAGAACGACCATTGCCACCTTTACGCAGCCTGTTTGCTCCTTAATTTTGTGCGCTACCCTCTTGGCGAACAGCGTGAGGCCTGCGAGTGTCTCGTCGTCGAGATCGAAGATGTAGTCCACCTCTACTTTTGGTATAACCAGCGTGTGGCCCTTGGCCAGCGGATTGATGTCGAGGAACGCGTAATAGCGCTCATCCTCGGCTACTTTGTACGAGGGAATCTCCCCCGCTACGATGCGTGAAAATATAGATGCCATATCTCTTTTGTTTTTTGTGTTTGTCGTGGGTTTCGGTTGATGTACAGTGCCGGGTTAGTACTCCTTGTATTTAGGATTCATAATCTCGGCATATATCGTGGCCTTTTCGATGGTGAAATCGTCGATTATGCGCCCTATTTCGCTCTGTTTGATCTCGCCCTTCTTGATGGGGTTTGTGATCTTATTTGTGCGTGTAGAGGCCTTGGTTGCACTTTTAGTCGCGCGTGCGGGGGTAAAGCTTTTTTGTGGCGCTGCGGGCTTTGCTGCGGGCTGCACAGGCGGTGTAGCCTTTGGTGGGGTTTGTTTGCCCTCCAGAAGCTCGCGTATGCGACGTTCCATCTCTTCTTCGGGTGATAGCGTAGGCTCGCTCTCAACGTCTGTGGGGACTTGCTGCTTGCTCGCTTTCTGCCCTATTGAGACGATGACACCGAATATTAATATGAATATCCAAAAAATATCCATTGTTATGAGTTTATTACGCGTTTTACACTATCCATACCCTTGATGCGGCGCAGACGCTCCATGATAGCGTTAAGGCTGTTTGCGTCGCGGACGTAGAGGCTCAATGTGCCCTCGAAAATGCCGTCGTGAGATTGGATGTTCACCTGGCGCATATTGATGCTGAAGTCGTTTGTAATGACGTTTGCGAGGTCCACCAATACGCCCATGCGGTCGATGCCGACGATCTCGATAGTCACGAGCGACGACTGTGTCTTGTGCTGTGACCACTGGATAGCCTCCTTGACGATGCACTCGCCGTGCTGTGAGGCGAGGCGGTTCAGCTCTTCACAGGTGGCCTTATGGACGATGATCTGGTGCGTTATGGGGTCTTTGTAGCCCACTACGCTGTCGCCCGGCAGGGGGTGACAACACTCGGCTACGACCAGTTCCTGATGCTCTGCACTCTTGTTGTGGTCGTGGGTGTCGGGATTGTCGTCCTCCTCGTCGTCCTTGATGAAGAGTGTCCAGAACTTCAGTATCTTGAAATTGGAGTTTGTCTTGATGACTTTTTCCAGGTTGTCGAGCGATACGATGCCGGCGCCAATCTTGGTGTATAACTCCTCTTTGTTGCGACTTTCGTAAGCATCCATCAGCTTGCGAATCACGCGGTTATTTGGTGTTATATTAAGTTTTGCAAGACGTCCGTTCAGAGTGTCCATGCCGCGCTGATAGTTGTGTTCCTGCTCGCGCTTGAGGAAATTCTTGATTGCCTGCTTGGCCTTGCCCGTGAAGGCGTACTCCAACCACTCAGCCTTTGGCTTGCCCGACTCGGAGGTGATAATCTCCACCTGGTCGCCACTCGTAAGCGTGGTGGTGATGGGCATAATCTTGTGATTGATCTTGGCGCCTATGGCCGAGTTGCCGATCTTGGTGTGCACGTCATATGCAAGGTCGAGAGCTGTGGCTCCATATGGCAGGTGACGCGCCTCGCCTTTTGGTGTAAATATCGCTATTTCATCGGTATAGAGCGATAACTTAAAGTTATCAAGGAACTCAACTGCATTCTCCGTGGGGCTCTCCAGGGCGGTGCGGATCATCTTCAACCACTTGTCCAGCTCGTCCTCGTCGTTCGAGATTGTGGCCTTCTTGTACTTCCAATGCGCCGCAAAGCCTCGCTCGGCAATGTCCTCCATTCGCTGGGTGCGAATCTGCACCTCCACCCATATACCATCGGGCCCCATCACAGTCGAGTGCAGAGCCTCATAGCCGTTGGCCTTGGGCATGCTGATCCAGTCGCGCAGACGGTCGGGTTTGGGGGTGTAAATATCTGTGATTGATGAATATACCTGCCAGCACTGTGTCTTCTCCGAGGGGAAGTCCAGCGGCTGGAAGACGATGCGGATAGCGAAGAGGTCGTAAACCTCCGAAAATGGTATCTGCTTGCGCACCATCTTGGTCCAAATCGAGTAGGCGCTCTTGACGCGTCCCGATATCTCATATTTGATGCCGTTGCGGTCCAGCGCCTCGATGATGGGTGCGTTGAACTTACGGATGTACTCCTCGCGGGCAGCCGATGTCTCGTCAATTTGGCGTGAAATCTCCTCGTACTCCTTGGGGAATCGGTACTTCATGCAAAGGTTTTCCAACTCGGTCTTAATGGCGTGTAAGCCAAGTCGATATGCGAGAGGAGCGAAGAGATACATTGTCTCGCCTGTGATCTTTATCTGCTTGTTCTGTGGCATTGCGCCCAGCGTACGCATATTATGCAGTCGGTCGGCAATCTTGATCAGAATTACGCGCACGTCATCCGAGAGTGTGAGCAGAACCTTGCGGAAATACTCCGCCTGGCGTGAGGTGTCGGCATTAAATACACCCGACATCTTCGTCAGTCCATCGACCATCGTGGCAATCTTGTGACCGAAGATATGCTCCATATCCTCGACCGTGTAGTCGGTATCCTCCACCACGTCGTGCAGGAGCGACGCTACAACGGACTTTACACCCAGGCCAATCTCGTCCACCACGATCTGTGCTACTGCAATAGGATGCAGGAAGTAAGGCTCGCCCGAACGGCGTCTTACACCCTGATGTGCCTCCTTGGCGAGGAAGAATGCGCGCTTGATAAAGTTCCAGTCCTCCTCGTTTTTGCAGATCTTCTTACACGACTCTGCAAGTGCTTCCCATTTGGCTTGAATTAAAATCTCGTCCTCTGCAGTATAGTTCATACGCGGTGTTTTATCAGTTATTCATATAAACGACGCAGCACAAACACCTCTCTGGTGCTTGTGCGTTGCATCGAACGGTAGTCGTTATTTCTGCGTTTTCATCGCCTCGCGCAACTTTTCTTCTATCTCGTTGCGCAACTCCTCATTGTTTTTCAGGAGCTCCTTCACGGCGTCACGGCCCTGGCCGATCTTCTGCTCGCCGTATGAGAACCACGAGCCAGCCTTGCGGATGATGCCGTAATCTACTCCCAAATCAACTATCTCGCCAATCTTGGAGATGCCCTCGCCGAACATAATGTCGAACTCGGCGCGCTTGAACGGGGGTGCCACCTTGTTCTTTACGACCTTGACCTTGGTGCGGGTACCCAGCTGCTCCTCGCCATCCTTGATGACCGATGCACGGCGGATGTCGATACGCACGCTGGCGTAGAACTTCAGTGCGTTACCACCTGTAGTGGTCTCGGGGTTGCCATATACAACGCCGATCTTGTCGCGCAACTGGTTGATGAAGATACATACGGTCTTGGTCTTTGAGATGCTGGCTGTGAGCTTACGCAGAGCCTGCGACATAAGTCGTGCCTGCAAGCCCATCTTCGAGTCACCCATCTCACCCTCGATCTCGGCCTTGGGCGTAAGAGCCGCCACAGAGTCGATGACGATGATGTCGATAGCGCTTGAACGGATCAGCGAGTCGGCAATCTCCAATGCCTGCTCGCCATTGTCGGGCTGTGAGATAAGCAGGTTGTCCACATCTACGCCCAACTTCTGCGCATAGAACGAGTCGAAGGCGTGCTCGGCGTCGATGAAGGCTGCAATACCGCCCGCCTTCTGTGCCTCGGCGATGGCGTGGATGGCCAGTGTAGTCTTACCTGATGACTCGGGGCCATAGATCTCGATTACGCGTCCCTTAGGGTAGCCACCTACTCCCAGTGCCATATCGAGTGTTACCGAACCCGTAGGAATCACGGGGATGTCGGTCACGGCATCGCTGCTCATACGCATGATTGAGCCCTTGCCGAAGTCCTTTTCGATCTTATCCATTACTGCGCTTAAAACCTTGAGTTTCTCGGCGCTAACCTGTACTTTTTCTGCCATATTGTTTACTTTTTATCTAATTCATTAATAATTTGTTGGTAGTGCTCCGCCGTCTTCACCTTGTCGAAGATGTGCGTTATGCGGCACTCCTCATTAAGAAGGAATGTTGTGCGGGCAACACCCATGTATTTACGCCCGTACATCGACTTCTCGACCCATACGCCGTAGGCCTCGCACACTGCGCGCTCGGTGTCCGACAGGAGCGTAAAGCGAAGGTCGTGCTTCGAGCAGAAGTTCTGGTGCGAACGTTCGCTGTCGGGGCTGACGCCTACGATGCGGTAGCCTCGCTCCTTGAGTGCCTCCTCGCCGTCACGCAGACTCTTGGCCTCCAATGTGCATCCCGAGGTGTTGTCCTTGGGATAGAAGTAGAGCACCGTGCGGCTGCCCTTCAGGTCGTCGAGCGTGAGTGTCGAGCCGTCCTGCGTCTTACATTCGAACCACGGGGCCATATCCCCTACTGATAATTTAGCCATTCTGCCTTGAAATTTTACGGGTATAATAATCCAAAGTTAGTAATTTTTTTCGAAACGGCGGTTGTGTTGGCTCGAAAAAACTTGTCGCGACGGCTCTTTTTTGTGCTTGGGGGTGTTAGTCCCACAGCAATATGGTCTGCACCTGAGCGTTAAACTCCTCCTCGGATGTATTAAGACGATGCGAGCAGGCCGGACAGCGTATCGGTGACTCGGTCTCGACGTAACTCTCGCAGCCTACGCAACGGGGCAACAGACCCATTGACTCGTCCTGGCTGTAGTTGAATTCTGCGCCACAGTGGCGACAGCGGATTTGATAAGCGATTCCCATAGTTGTAAAGTTTTATTGTTGTGTTACTATAATTTACTTCTGCCGCCGAAGATGTAACTGATCACCTCGGCCGATATTCCTATAATTACAAGTGTCGCAAATAACATAACGTGTTTGGTTTTGTTTCACGATACAAAATAACAACACCGTTGTGACAGGTTGTGACACAACAAAACTTTTTTCTGAAAATATGTGATTTTTTCGGGGAAATGCCCTTTTTTGAGGGATAAATGGGGGTTGTCTACCCTACTTTTTTATGGCTTGTGGCCAGTAGCGGGTGACGTATTCTGCCAGATATTGCTCCAGTGCGGGGGTATCGACGATGCGAATATCGTCCATCAGTCCCACTACGAAACGTGCTACGCCGGCATACGAAGCCACCTCGGTGTCGAGCATCCAATGCTCCGAGTCGAGAGGTGTAAGGTGCTCTTCAGCAAGAGGATACTCCTCGATAAGCAGGTTGCGTGAGAGCATACCCAATCGCAGACGGATGCGGTGGCGCTCCTCGCCATTCATACGGAAGATGTCGATGTGACCCTTGCGGTGGTCGGCCTTATGTTGCCACGGTGTGTTCAGCACCTCTACGGATGTGATGCGCGAAAGTTTGAAGAGCTTGCACGAGTGGCTCTCGGTGTCATAGCACCACACCTGCACGTAGTTCGTGGTAAAGGCAAAGGGCTCTACCTGACGGTCACGCACCACGCCGCCGTGCGATGAGCGGTAGTCGCGCAGAATCACCTGCTGCTCACTCTCTATAGCCTCGATCAGGGCGTGCACCGTGGCGGCATTGTTGCCTCGCACGATGGTGTCGGCGAGGATTTTATTGTCATAGACAGAGTATAGTTTGCGCTTGAGGTTCTGTTTGAGCATATTAGTGTCGTCGATGCTCTCGATGGCACGCTTGAGGATCACGGCCTCCTCCTCGGTGAAGTGGACAAGTTGCGAGATATCCTTGAAGTGCGGCGACTCCTTGTCAAGGCGTATGCAGTTGCCGCTCTTCTTGATTACAAAACCAGCCTCACGGAATGTATCTATATATCTATATATGGTGCGGCGCGACATAGCAAGGCGCTCGGCCATCTCATCCACGGAGTAGGATGTGTTGGCCGTGAGCATCTTCATTAGACGCAACATTCTCTCTATTTTGGGTTGATCCATACCGCAAATATACAAAAAGAATTACATAACAAGGTGATTTCTGTGTTATGCTTGCCCTCGCAATCCTCATTTACGCCATAGTAAACTGCGGTTGCTCGGTCTTCGCAAGCCTAAAAATCCCTCTTGTTATGTAATTATCGGTAATGGGTAATATCTGTTTACTCCTCCAATCGGTAGCTTACAAATGCGAAACGCTTGCTGTCGGGAGCCCACGAATTAACGTTGATAGTGCCCTGACCTCCAAAGAGTTTCACCAATGTCTTGTAGTCGCCACCCTCGGCCGACATCATTCTGAGCTCAACGTTCTTGTTGGCTACGTGCTGGCCGGGCTCCAGGTCACCCTTGTGGTAGATCAGATAAACGACATGCTTGCCGTCGGGCGATACGTGCGGAAACCATGCATTGCTCTGCTCGTCGAAGGTCATCTGCGTCTGCTCGCTGCCGTCGATCTTCATACGCCATACCTGCATAAGACCCGTGCGAACAGAGTTAAACCAAATATACTTGCCATCGGGTGAGAACTCCGGCCCATCGTCCAGGCCCTCGGCCGTGGTAAGACGCTTCTCCTCACCACCCGTGGCGGGGATGATATAGATGTCGCGAATCTTGTTGTTGTCGCGGAAGGCGCAATATGCCAGCCACTTACCGTCGGGGCTCCAGCCGTGCAGATAGCTCGGTGCAAGAGGTGTGATGAGCTGAGGCGTGCCACCGCCGATGGGCAGTGTGTAGATGCGTGAGCGACGATCCTCCTTGGTGCCGTGGCTGATAGCGATTGACTTGCCATCGAACGAGAGTACGTGGTCGTTGTTGCACGATGTTGCGAAGTCGGTGTTGATCTCCACGGGCTCGCCGGGCTTCTTTGCCGAGATTTTGTAGAGACGGCCACCGCTGTTATAGATGAGCCACTTGCCATCCATAGACCAGTTGGGAGCCTCGATGTGGAGGATTTTGAACTCCTTGACGACGGTGCGAGTGCCCTTCTCGATGTCGTATATCTCTAGGATGCTTGTTACCTTCGAGCGCTGCTGGGCATAGCCGATGCCTATGGCGCACAAGAGGGCCAAGATGGTGAATAGTGATTTTTTCATAAGGCGTTTATCGTTTTAAGGTTAGTATGTGCCTTGATGAGAGGGATTTGCGGTGTGTTATCCCGCAATAATCAGCTTCTCGATCTCCTCGATCTGGTTCTTCACGACCTTGTCGGTCTCGATCAGGTTCGTGACGTTCTTGCACGAGTGGAGCACCGTGGCGTGGTTACGGCCACCGATAGCCGAGCCGATAGCCGCCAGGGGCAGCTTGGTGTGCTGCTTGGCCAGGTACATAGCTATCTGGCGAGCCTGTGCCACCTCGCGTGTGCGCTTCGATGAGCTGAAGCTCTGCTCGTCGATGTCGAAGTACTTGCATACAATCTCGGTGATGCGACCTATCGAGATCTCCTTCTGCGACATATGCACATAGGCCTTCAATACCTCCTTGGCCAGCGACGTAGAGACACGGCGGTTCATATACGAGACGTTGGCATTGAGCGAGAGCAGTGCGCCCTCGATCTCGCGGATGTTGGCCGAGATGTTGTCGGCAAGGTAGGTTACAACCTCCTCGGGAAGGGTCATACCCATCATCTCCGACTTCGAGCGGATGATCTTAAGCTTGGTCTCGTAGTCGGGCGTGTCGATCATTGCCGACAGACCCCACTTGAAGCGGGTGAGCAGACGCTGCTCGATGTCCTTCAGCTCCACGGGAGGCTTGTCCGACGTGAGGATGATCTGCTTGCCGGCCAGCTGCAGGTGGTTGAAGATGTTGAAGAAGGCGTTCTGTGTTGCTACCTTATTACCCGAGAGCTCCTGGATATCATCCACGATCAGCACATCGATCATCTGGTAGAAGTTGATGAACTCGTTGATCTCGCCATTCTTGTAGGCGGTAAGGAACTGCGCCTGGAACTTGTTAGTCGAGACATACAGAACCTGCAACTCGGGATGACGCTCGCACACCTCGTGGCCGATAGCCTGCACGATGTGGGTCTTACCCAAGCCCGATGCACCATATATATACAAGGGGTTGAAGGGTGACGATCCGGGTTGAAGCGCTACGGTCATACCCGCCGAGCGAGCCAAACGGTTGCACTCGCCCTCGACGTGTGTCGAGAAGGTGTACTTTGAGTTCAGCTGCGTGGGGAACTTAATCTTCTTCAAGCCGGGGATGGCGAAGGGGTTAAGCGGTATGTTCTGCGTGTTGGTCTGTGCCACGTGCTGCGAGATGGCAGTCATATCGGCGTTGGCCGAGATGGGAGTCTTCTCCTCGCTGTTGGGCACAGCATAGACTAGACGAGTCTGGCGACCGAACATCTGAAGGATGATGGGACGCAGGATCTCGAGGTAGTTCTGCTCGATATGCTTGGCGTAACTCACACTCGGCACACGAAGACGCAACTTGGTGCCGTCGAATGCGATGGGCGTGATGGGTTCGAACCAACGAGAGAACTCCTCATTGGAGGTCTGCTCCTTGATGCGGTTCATGCACGTCTGCCACACTTCGTTGTATGTTTGAGCGTTAGCCATTATTATCGTCTTAATTGCGCTGTTTTCAGGTAATTTTATTATCTTTGGTGCGAATCTTGCCCTACCGCCTCTATATATCACATTTTGTCCGTTATATATAAAAGCGGCTATAAGTTGTATTCGCCTTGTCGCTGATTGTTTTCTTTGACAATGCAAAGTTGTGAATAATTTTGTTAAAATAATTCTCCGCAGCGCTTGTTTTTTATCTTTTTTTATATATAGAGAAATAACACTTTTTTTAAGGGCTATTTTTAACTCGCTGATATTGAATAATTGAAAAAAAAGTTGTATATTTGTGTATCAAAAATTTGATAGTGTAACAGATATTAACCATAGGAAAAACTTATAATACAATGGCAAACAATTTAGATCAGATTGTGATGGCAAAAGCCCAGTCGTGGTTGGATGGTGATTATGACGATGCAACCAAGGCGCAGGTTAAATACTTGATTGATAACGATAAAAAGGAACTTGCGGAGAGTTTCTACAAAGATATGGAGTTTGGTACGGCCGGCTTGCGCGGTATTATGGGTGTGGGTAGCAACCGTATGAACATCTACACCGTAGGTACTGCCACTCAGGGACTTGCAAACTACCTGAAGAAGACCTTCGAGGGTGAGCAGGTACGCGTGGCCGTAGCACACGACAGCCGCAACAATTCGCGTCTGTTTGCAGAGCGTGTGGCCGATATTTTCGCATCGAATGGATTTAAGGTATATCTGTTCGACGATCTGCGTCCCGTGCCCGAGCTCAGCTTCACGATTCGTGAGCTCAAGCTCCACTCGGGTGTGGTGATCACCGCTTCGCACAACCCCAAGGAGTACAACGGCTACAAGGCCTACTGGGGCGATGGCGCACAGGTTACGCCCCCGCACGACAAGAACATCATCGAGGAGGTTGCCAAGATCACCAAAAATTCGCAGGTGCTCACGGGTCAGAATCCCGAAAATATCACCATCCTTGACGAGACCTTCGATGAGCGCTATATTGCCCGCATTAAGAATGATATCCAGCTCTCACCCGAGTGCGTTGAGAAGCACCACGATATGAAGATCGTATATACGCCCCTGCACGGTGCGGGTGTGCGTCTGGTGCCTATGGCATTGAAGGCCTTCGGCTTTACCAATGTCTTTGTGGTGCCCGAGCAGGCCGTAGTGGATGGTAACTTCCCCACTGTCGAGTCGCCCAACCCCGAGGAGCGCAAGACTATGTTGCAGGCTATGGAGCTGGGTCGTAAGGAGGGTGCCGACCTGGTGCTGGCTACCGACCCCGATGCCGACCGTATCGGCGTTGCGTTGCGTACGGGCACGGGCGAGTATGTTCTTTTGAATGGTAACCAGACGCTGGCCCTGCTTTTGAGCTATCAGCTAACGCGTTGGGCTGAGCGTGGCGAGTTGGATGGTAATCAGTATGTTATCAAGACTATCGTAACCTCGCAGATGGCTAATGCCGTGGCAGCGCACTTCGGTGTTAAGTGCTACGACTGCCTCACGGGCTTTAAGTATATCGCCAAGATCATCCGCGAGAACGAGGCTACGGCGAAGTATATCGGCGGTGGCGAGGAGAGCTTCGGCTACCTTGCTGGCGACTATGTACGCGATAAGGATGCTGTGTCGGCGTGTGCTTTGGCGGCCGAGGCGGCAGCGTGGGCAAAGGATACTATGGGTCTGACGTTGTACGAGTGGTTGCAGCAGCTCTATGTTAAGTATGGCTTCTACCGCGAGTCGCTGGTGTCGCTTGTTCGCAAGGGCAAGGAGGGTGCCGAGGAGATTCAGAAGATTATGGTCGATTTCCGCACTACCCCACCCAAGATGCTTGCAGGCTCGGAGGTTATCATCGTGCGTGATTATAAGTCGTTGGAGGAGACCAATATGCGTAGTGGCGTGGTGACCCCCATTGATCAGGATTCGAGTAACGTGCTGCAGTGGATTACGGCTGACGGAACGATTATCTCGGTTCGTCCCTCGGGTACGGAGCCTAAGATCAAGTTCTACTTCGGCGTGAAGACCGAGCTGCCCTCTGTGGAACAATATGACGATGTGGAGGCAGCACTCGATGCCAAGATGTTGCGTATTAAGATGGATTTGGGCCTGATCTAATTCGGGCGCGAAATTATATAAAGGTTGGTAGATTGTTTCTGCCAACCTTTTTTGTTTGTGGGGTTAAGAATCATTGTTGTCAATAAACTCAACATAAAACACCCGTTACGGGTGCGTCATGCCACATTTTCACTACCAGCTACTTTGATGATACGGACATAGGCTGTAAGTGAAAATGATTGGCATCTACAATGGAAAATATACCTTGCTGATACTGACTATTCTTTATATCTATCAGCAAGGCTGTTTCAACAAAGGTAGATTCCAATCATTTCCGCATGTTTGTTTCTACTGTATCATGAAAGCCTTAAAATGCAGAAATGTGGAATGACGTGTTTTATATTTATTCCTCCACCAACTTTTGCAGGTGACCCATATTTTTCACTATGATGACTTTGTGGATAAATTTTTCAAGAAAACTATAAAAATAGTTGTATAACTAAAATTATAGTTATATATTTGCATTGGAAAATGATTTGAACCTTTCATAAACTCGTAACCTTATATTTATATAATAGACCTATGGCTGAAAGATTGAAACCCCGCACGCAGGAACTCACCCGTGCCGAATTGGAGATTATGCAGATTATGTGGGAGCGTGAAGCCTGCTTTGTAAACGATATTTTGGAGACTCTGCCTGAACCCAAACCTGCCTACAACACCGTCTCGACGGTTGTGCGAATCTTGGAGAAGAAGGGTTTTGTGGCTCACCGCGCCTATGGCAAGAGCCACGAGTACTACCCCGTAATCGATCGTGATACCTATACGCAGGGCTTTATGTCGTCGGTGCTGAATAACTTTTTCGGTGGCTCGCCGAGCCGTATGGTGTCATTCCTTTCGTCGAATAAGTCAATCTCGATGGAGGAGGCCGACCAGATAATGAAACTATTGAAGAAGTAACACCTTAATTGCCTTAAAATCTGAGTGTTATGATACGATATATACTTGAGTTTATGCTGTGTAGCGCACTCTTCTATGCGCTCTATCGTCTCCTGTTGGAGGGGCGTACCGCCCATCGTGCTGCGCGAGCGTATCTCGTTGGGTCGATGTTACTTGCGGTGGTAATTCCTATGCTCGAACTACCCCTCTACCCTGCCGATACGATATATTACGAGGTGCCCATCATAACTCTTGCAGAGCCGCAAGCCGTGACCGTGGCCGCTAATGCGGTTACGATGCCACATACGGTGGATTGGTGGCAGGTGCTGACGGCTGTTGTGGTGGCTCTTTATGCCATCATTGCGGCATTGAATCTGGGGCGTATGGCGTGGCGCATAGTGTTGATTCGTCGCTTGCGTCAGCGTTCGCAACTTACTTTCTATGAAGCATATACGCTTGCTGAAAACGATGCCGTGCGAGAGCCTTTCTCGTTTTGGCGTACTATATTCCTCTCACGTATTTATACCCCGTGCGAGCGCGAGCAGATTGTAGCACACGAGGCGAGCCACGTTCGTCATCAGCATACCGCGGAGCGTCTGACGCTGGAGGCTCTGCGTTGTGTGGCGTGGTTCAACCCCTTTGTGTGGCTTACGGCTACGGCTCTTGCCGAGGTGCAGGAGTGGGAGGCTGATATGGATGTTTTGCATCAAGGTTACGATGTTTATGAATACCGACAACTCATTTTCCGCCAACTCTTTGGTTATAATCCGGATATAGCCAGTGGGTTGAAAAGTCAAACTTCTAAAAAACGTTTCCTTATGATGACAAATTTTCAAAGGGGTAAACTATCCCTTGTGCGCTATGGCGCTGTGATTCCGCTTGTGGCGGCGATGATTTTGGCTTTTGGTGCGGTGCGTGCCGAGGCGGTGGCAGAGGAGCCTACTATCGAGCCTACGGTTGAGATGCCTACCCCACCCGATGAGGCGAAGAGCGAGGTCTATATCTCGGCCGAAGGCAAGATTTTCTTCAATGGCGAAGAGATGACGCTCGACGAGTTGCGATCTTCGCTCGAAAAGTTACGTGCCGCAAAGGGTGCTGATGCGGTGCTGGATATTAGAACTGAAACGGCAACAAAGATGGGTGCAGTTGAGAATGTGAAATTGGCAGCACGCCAAAGCAGAGTGCTGAAAGTTAGGTATATTACGCCCGATAAGGAGGTTGATAAGATTTTGCCACCACCAGAGGGCGATCCCAACGTGCCCTATGATGTGGAGATTTCGGAGGATCTTAAACAGAAGACGGTAGATCTTATAAATCTGAGGGTTGCGAAGAGTAATCTTCTGATGTTGTATATGAATGCAGCGGGTCAGATACTCACTACTCGTCCCGATGGTAATTTGGGTTTGGTCGAGGTGGCTGAGGTGAAAGAGATCGTCAAGCAGTTTATCGACAACAGCGAGAGCGTGAATAATAGTCGAAAGGTGAAGAACCCCCACTATTCGAGTTTCACGTGGCAGACTATCAAGCGTTCGGCCGATGGCGAAGTGCATTATCCTGTAAGTGACGGAATTATATCGATTCAGACGACAAGAGATACCTCGGCAGATAATTATTTGGCTCTGCAGTCGGCAATCGTTGAGGCATATGCCGAGTTGCGCGATGAGTTGGCGCAAAGGTCTTTCCATAAGCCGTTTTCTTCGCTTGAGGGTTATGATCGGGAGTACGTCTTGCAGGCTATCCCAATGAGAGTGAGCGAGGCAGACCCTCGATTGCCCGCAGAGGCATCTAAATAAGCAGCCCAACCAATAAACTAAATAATTTGTACACGAAAGGCCGTCCCGTGGGACGGCCTTATTCTTTTAGTGGCGAGGCATACTGTCTAACATTCACGTCATTGCCATCGACTCCCATAGGGAGGCGATGGCAATCCTCCACTCACTCTTTCCTTACTAACACCCCGATGATCCCCATCGCCTTGCTACGCAAGTCGGGGGATGACGTTGGATGTTATCGTTTTTACTTTACGCGGATAATATTTATTCCGTCACGCAGGGGCAGGATAACACTCTCTACCCTGTCGTCCTCTGTGACCATGCGGTTGAACTCAATGAGTGCTTGGGTGTGATGGTCGTTGTGCGCTACGGGTTGCACCACCTTGCCGTACCATAGGATGTTGTCGGCCAGCAGTATCGAGCCTCTATGCACCAGACCCTGATCCATCAGCATATTATAGTAGGCGGGATACTCGCGCTTGTCGCCGTCGATAAATACCATATCGAACTGATACCCCAACTTCGGGGCAATCTCCAGCGCCGAGCCCACGTGCAGGCGAATCTTATGCCCGTGCGGTGAGCGGTCGAAGAATGACTGCGCCAACGGCTGCAACTCATCATCCACCTCGCAGGTGTCGATCGTCGCCCCGTCGTCCAAGCCTGCGGCCATGCAGAGTGCCGAGTAACCCGTGAAAGTGCCAATTTCGAGGATATGTTGCGGTCGAAACATCTTTACCAGCAGTTCCAGCAACTTGCCCTGAATATGTCCCGAGATCATGCGGGGGTTGAGCACTTGCAGGTGCGTCTGGCGGTCGAGTTCGTGCAACAAGGCATCCTCCGCCGAGGAGTTGTCGTGGATATATTTTTCAAGTAAGTCCATATCTTTTTATTAAAACATTGCAGGTTGCGACCTTTCGGAGCCGTTTGCGGCGACCAAAGCCCCTGCCTGAGGCGGGGGTTGGGGGTGGGTCAGATTTGCAATATGCGGACAGAGTCCGCAAGGTATGCCTAAATAAGCAAATGTCGTTAATTATTATTTTGTCTATTGATATATTAGCGTCGATGTCTTTGCGAAAATCTCTTCGGCGACCTCCATTATTTGCTCGGCCTTGACGGCTGACACCTTGCGATATACCTCTTCGAGGGTATCTATCTCGTCGTGAACAAGATAACTCTTGCCAGCCCCCAGCATATAACCCTCGTTGTTCTCCATCGAGATAGCCATCTGCGCCAGGAACTGACGCTTGATCATCGCCAGACGTCGTGCCGATAGTGGCTCCGAGCGCAGGGCGCGCAGTTCGCGGTCGATGAGTTCACGACAGTGGTCGGCATTGTGGTGGTCGGAACTGAAATATATGGCCACCATGCCGCAGTCGTTGTAGGGTGTGTATATGGCCTCGGTGTTGTACGAAAGACCATTCTTCTCACGCAGAACCACATTCAGACGTGAGTTTGCTGACGGGCCACCCAATATATTTATCAGCAGCGAGAGTGGCAGTCGTCGCTCGGCGTGTATGTCGTAGGCGCGTGCTCCGATGATGCAGTGCGTCTGATGGGTATGCTTGCTGACCGTCTGCGTGAAGGGCTCTACCGTCTCGGGCTTTGTGCGAGAGAATGTGCGTGTTGTGGCCTCGTGCTGACCGAAGTAACGCTCCGCTACGCTCTGCACACGGCTTGTGGGCATGTTGCCTATCGATGAGAATACCATCTGGTCGGTGGTGTGTGTACGCTCGATGAAGCGTTTGATGCTCTGTGATGTGTGGCGTGCAAGCGTGGACTTGGTGCCGAGGATGTTGTGCCCCAACTCCGAGCCAGCGAAGATCATATCCTCGAAGCGGTCGAAAATCATATCGGCGGGCGAATCCTTGTAGGTGTTTATCTCGTCGATGATCACCTCACGCTCACGTTGCAGTTCGTGCTCGGGAAAGGTGGAGTTAAAGGCCACATCGGCAATGAGCTCGGCAGCTTTGGAAAAGTCCGAACGCAGCGTGGTGGCGTGTATCGTGGTATCCTCCTTTGTGGTGTAGGCGTTCAATTCACCTCCGAGGTTCTCCAGGCGGCAGTTCACCTGATAGGCCTTGCGGTGCGATGTACCCTTGAAGAAGGCGTGCTCGGCAAAGTGTGCCAAGCCATACTCGCCCTCGTACTCGTCACGTGTGCCGGCATTTACGACCAGCGCACAATGCGTGATGCTTGAACGTGTGCGGCGGTGTATGCCCTTGATACCGTTGGGGAGAGTGTATGTTTCAAACTCCTTCATTATCTGCTACTTCTTATTGTGTATTCTTAAAAAGTGTCCCGTGTGGCTCTCGGTGCACTGCTCCAACTCGTCTGGCGTGCCGGCAAAGACTACCTCACCACCCCTGTCGCCCGCCTCGGGGCCGAGGTCGATAACCCAGTCGGCGCACTTGATAACCTCCATGTTATGCTCGACGATGACGATCGTATGACCGTTTGCTATGAGAGCATTGAAGGCACGCAACAGACGTTGTATGTCGTGGAAGTGTAGACCTGTGGTAGGCTCATCGAAGATGAACATTATCTGCTTTGTGTCGTTATCCTTGGCAAGGAACGATGCTAACTTAACGCGCTGGCTCTCACCGCCCGACAGCGTCGAGGATGATTGTCCCAGACGGATATATCCCAGGCCCACATCCTGCAGGGGCTGCAATCGTTCGACTATGCGGCGGCAGGTAGCATTTGTGCTATCCTCGGAGAAGAAGGCTATGGCGTCATCGACGCTCATCTCCAACGTGTCGTGGATCGTCTTGCCACGATACTTTATCTCCAGCACCTCATCCTTGAAGCGCTTGCCGTGGCAGGCGTCGCAGACGAGTTCCACATCGGCCATAAACTGCATGCTCACCTTGATTACACCCTCGCCCTGACACTCCTCGCAGCGACCTCCCGCCACGTTGAACGAGAACGATGCGGCCGTGAGGCCCGTATGCACAGCCTGTGGCTGGTCGGCGTAGAGCTTGCGTATCTCGTCGTAGGCTTTCAGGTAGGTCACGGGGTTCGAACGCGAGGACTTGCCGATGGGGTTCTGATCCACAATCTCCACCGAGCGCAGCATATTGGTGTCGCCCTCCAGGCTGTCGTGGTCGCCAGGATTCTGACCCGTGTCGAACAACAGACGGCGCAAAGCAGGGTACAAGATTCCCTTTGCAAGCGATGACTTACCGCTGCCGCTCACGCCCGTGATGCAGGTCATAACACCAAGCGGAATACGGATATCTATATTTTTCAGATTATTTTCACGTGCGCCCTTGATTGTGATGGAGTTGCTCCAGCCACGGGGTGTTGTGGGGCGCTCGATCTCGCGGCGGTGCATCAGGTAGTCGGCCGTGAGGCTATCTTTGGCTGCGGTTAGTCCCTCTATCGGGCCGCTATACATAATCTCGCCACCCATCTCGCCTGCACGTGGCCCCACATCGACAATGTGGTCGGCGGCACGGATAACCTCCTCCTCGTGCTCTACGACGATGACCGTATTGCCTATGTCGCGCAGTTGTTTCAGTACCTTGATAAGTCGGTGCGTGTCGCGGGGATGCAGACCGATGCTCGGCTCATCCAGGATGTAGAGCGAGCCTACAAGGTTGCTACCCAGCGATGTAGAGAGGTTGATGCGTTGGCTCTCGCCACCCGAGAGCGTCGATGATAGGCGATCCAGCGTCAGATATCCCAACCCCACATCCGAAAGGTATGTGAGGCGATTCTGTATCTCCTTGAGTATGCGCTCCGCGGTCTTCTGATCGTGCTCGTCGAGCGTAAGCGACGAGAAGAATACAATGAGCTCATCAACGGTCATTCGCACCACTTGCGCTATATTCTTGCCCCCGACCTGCACATATAGAGCCTCCTTGCGCAGTCGGCTGCCGCCACAGGCGTGGCACGTGGTCTTACCCGTATAGCGGGCCTTCATCACTCGGAACTGTATCTTGCGACGCTCGCTCTCGATGTAGTCGAAGAAGGCGTTGAGGCCGTAGAAGTGCTCATTACCTGTCCACAGCAACTCCTTCTGCTCCTCCGTAAGGGCGTAGTAGGGTTCGTGGATGGGGAAGTTAAACAGATGTGCCGTAGAGAGTAGTTGCTCCTTCCACTTCTTCATCGTGGCGCCACGCCAGCAGACGATGGCATCCTCGTAGATGGTCTTGCTCTTATCGGGGATGACAAGGTCGAGATCTATGCCTACGGTCTTGCCATAGCCCTCACACTCGGGGCAGGCGCCTATGGGGTTGTTGAAACTAAATAGGTGCTCCGTCGGCTGCTCGAACTCTATGCCGTCAGCCTCGAAGCGTGCCGAGAACTCGTGTACACTGCCCTCGATGGCTACACGGCAGAGGTCATTGCCATAGCTATATGCTCGTGCTACGGCGTCGCGCAGACGCAGCAGCGTGTCGTCATCCTCGGCCATACGCAGACGATCCACCACGATGGCTACATCGTCGGCTTGGGTCTCGGCATTGATCGTGGGCAGAAACTCCTCGATGAGGATAGCCTCGCCATCAACCCACAGACGGGTAAAACCGTCGCTGAGTAGTTGCAGCAGGCATTCGATAATGCCCTCGCCCTCCTTCAGAAGCATGGGGGCGATGATGACTACCCTACGGTCCATACCCTCGCGCGTGATGTACTCCACAACATCATCTACGCTCGAGCAACGCACCTCCTCACCCGAGATGGGCGAAATGGTGTGACCAATGCGGGCAAAGAGTAGTTTGAGGTAGTCGTAGATCTCGGTTGTCGTACCCACCGTTGAGCGTGGGTTGCGGGTATTGACCTTCTGCTCGATGGCTATGGCGGGGGCTATGCCCGAGATGAGATCGACATCGGGCTTGTTGATACGACCCAGGAACTGACGGGCGTAGGCCGATAGGCTCTCCACATAACGACGCTGTCCCTCGGCAAATATTGTGTCGAAAGCCAGGGTCGATTTGCCCGACCCCGAAAGACCCGTGATGACGGTCAGCGTGTTGTGCGGTATCGAGAGGTCAATATTTTTCAGGTTATGAACCCTCGCGCCTTTGATGTGTATCGTTTTGTCTTGTGACATTTTTACTCTAATACTTCAACTATTGCACCCTCGACCTTGCGCAGGCGTCCCTCCACGGCATCGGCCTTGCTCTCACGAATGGAGAGCGTCATCGAGCAGAGGTTGTCGAAGGTCTGCTCCTCGATTGTGGGCTGATCCTCCTTGATGATTCGCATAACGTCGTTCATCGCGATATACGAGAACTCGATGCGTATGCGCCTATCCACCGTGCGCTCCACCACCTTCGCTGCGTCAAGTACCGCCGCGGCAGACTCCTTGTAGGCGGCTATAAGCCCCGGCACGCCCAACTTCGTGCCACCGAAGTAGCGCACCACGACGATGAGGCAGTTCGTAATCTCGCGCGAGAGCAGTTGTCCGAGGATAGGCTTGCCGGCTGTGCTCGACGGCTCGCCATCGTCGTTGGCACGGAATCGCTCACCAAAGGGTCCCAGGCGCCACGCATAGCAGTGGTGCGTAGCGTCGTAATAACGCTTGCGCAGGGGTTCCAGACAGGCCGTAATCTCCTCCTCGCTCTCCACGTGGTAGGCGTAGCAGAGAAATTTACTGCTGCGCTCCTTGAAGATCGCCTCGGCCTGGCCCTCAATGGTAAGATAACTATCCTTTTGCTCCACCACTCTAACGTACTTTCTTAAAGAGACGCTCCCAACGGATATTCGAGGGGAACGGCTTGTTCTTATCGGTTGAGAACCAGATGAATGATGCCTTGCCTACGATGTGGTCCTCGGGTACGAAACCCCAATAGCGTGAGTCGGCCGAGTTGTGGCGGTTGTCGCCCATCATCCAGTAGTAATCCATCTTGAAGGTGTATGAGGTAGCCTCCTCACCGTTGATGTAGTAGTGGCCGTTGCGCACCTCCACGTCGTTGTCCTCATAGACATCGATCACACGCTCATACAGAGGCCAGGTATCCTCATTCAGCGCAATCGTAGCACCCGCCTTGGGAATCCACAGCGGACCCATATTGTCGGCTGTCCAGGTGTAGCGGTCGCTATAGGGGAAGCACTGCTCCTCGGCGATGTAGGGCTCGATCTTCACACCCTTGTCCATCGCACGCAGCTGCTCAATCATTGCCTCGGTAAGGGGCGAGAAGTAGTAGTTGCCGCTGCCCGACATTTCGGTTATGCCCATCTGCTCGATGGCGTAGGCTGAGAGCGGTGCAGAGGTCTCGATAGAGTAGCAATACTGCTTCTCGGGAATCTCGCCCTGCGCCTTGCCATTGACGTAGAGTGTGGTGTTCTCTATGCGGATGGTGTCGCCGGCGATGGCTACGCAACGCTTGATGTAGTTCTCGCGCTTATCCACGGGGCGTGAGATGATGGTGTAGTTTCGCTCCAGCTCCTCGCGTCCGCGCTGCTGGCCATACTCCTGCTGATACTCACGCAGCACGTCGTAGTAGGTCACACCCTGATTCTCCAACAGAACCGTGTCGCCCGCAGGGAAGTTGAATACCACCACGTCGTCACGCTCGATCTCTCGCAGACCCTTCAATCGCTTGTAGGGCCACTTGATAGCCTCGGAGAATGATTTCTTCGTGGTAGAGAAAGGCATGGTGTGATGCACAAAGGGGAACGCCAGCGGCGTGTTGGGCATCTGCGGGCCGTAGGTCACCTTGCTCACGTAGAGG
>JAFUOK010000060.1 GCA_017481925.1 Alistipes sp. | reverse complement strand
GGATGGGATATAAAGCGTAATTTGGGCGAGGTGGATGTTGAGCCCGACGGCTCGGCTATGTTTAAGATTCCTGCCAATACCCCCGTGTCGTTTCAGCCGCTGGACGAGGAGGGCCGTGCCATACAGTGGATGCGTAGTTGGGTTACGGGTATGCCCGGCGAGGTGCTCTCGTGCGTAGGTTGTCATGAGGATCAGAACTCTCTGCCTATGCCTAAGCGTGTGATGGCATCGACCAAAGCCCCTGCAGCGTTGCAGACTCCCGAGGGCGGTGTGCGTTCGTTTACCTTCGAGTTGGAGGTGCAGCCAATACTTGACCGCAACTGCGTAGCGTGTCATAATGCAAGTGGCGCAAAGCCCGACTTTACGGGAGGTATCAAGGTTGTGGAGAAGGACGACGATAAGGCGGGCAGCTACGCTACCCCATCGCGTCGTGCCGAGTCGGGACGTCTGGATTTGACGCAGAGTTATCTGAACCTCCACCCCTACGTCAATCGTCAGGGTCCCGAGGCCGATATATATGTTATGAAGCCCTACGAGTACCACGCCTCAACGTCGGAGTTGATCCGTATTTTGAAGGCTGGTCACCACGGCGTGGAGCTCACCGATAAGGAGTGGCGCACGCTCTATACGTGGATCGACTTCAATGCTCCGCATCACGGCCGATTTGTCTATAATAAGGTTTGGTATAGCCCCTACGATCAGTATGAGCGCCGTATCGAACTTGCCAACAAGTATGGCAATGGTGCAGGCGTAGAGTGGAAGCGTGAGTTGGAGGAGTATGAGCAGTGGCTCATGGCTAATCCCCAGCCTGCGGCTGTTCGCAAGGAGGTGAAGGAGCCTAACTATAAGGAGGTGAAGAGCAAGCGATTCCCCTTCAGCGAGACCGAGGCATTGGAGATGGCGAAGCGTTACGGCACTGACCGTCGCACCATTGAGTTGGCCGATGGCGTGAAGATGACGCTTGTGAGAATCCCTGCCGGTACGTTTATTATGGGTAATAACAACCGTGGCCTGGACAATGCTCCCGCATCGGTTGTAAAGATTGACCGCCCCTTCTGGATGTCCGAAACGGAGGTTACCAACGAGCAGTATAACACCGTAGATCCCACGCACGACAGCCGCTTTACGGCGCAGTTCTGGAAGGATCACGTAGGCCCCGGCTATGCCGCCAACCGTCCTGCACAGCCCGTGACTCGCATTTCGTGGAATGAGGCTATGGAGTTCTGCCGCGTGGTGAGCGAGCGTGTGGGCGCAAAGGTTACGTTGCCTACCGAGGCTCAATGGGAGTGGGCGTGCCGTGCGGGTAGTGATACCGACTTCTGGTATGGCGACCTGAATACGGATTTCGCAGCACAGGAGAATATGGCCGATCAGTCGCTGCGTAAGATGGCTGTGTCGGGTGTCGATCCGCAGCCCGTGGCGGAGGATAATTGGGTATATAAATATTATACATATATGCCCCGTGAGGATAGCGTTAATGACGGCACGATGACCATCGCCGACGTGGCGCAGTATAAACCCAACGTATGGGGATTGTACGATATGCACGGCAATGTGGCCGAGTTTACCCGTTCGACCTATGCCCCCTACCCCTATAAGGGAGAACCTGCGGAGGGCAAGGATAAGGTAGTGCGTGGTGGCGCGTGGGATGTACGTCCGAAGAACTCAACGGCTTATGCCCGTAAGTCGTACCTCGCATGGCAGCCGGGTAATAACGTCGGTTTCCGTGTAGTGATAGAGGAGTAAACTAACCAAATGAATATATTATGAGAAAGATTTTGTTTGCCGCAATGGCTTTGCTGGTGAGTGTGAGCGCAAATGCACAGTTCCAGCGTACGCCCACACCGAACGACAATCTGGTGTCGGTAGAGACAGCGAAAGATGGTAGCGTGACATTCCGTATCTACGCTCCCAATGCAAAACAGGTAGGCCTTTCGGGCGATATTATGGCTCGTGGTCTGACCTTCACGAAGTCCGACGATGGCGTGTGGAGCGCAACGCTTCCCAATGTTACGGCTGGTGCCTATCGTTACACATTCGTGGTGGATGGTATTACGGTGTTTGATCCCAAGTATTCGCGTTTGGGTGAGATTCGTCCCGTGGCGGAGATCGTTCCCGAGGGTCAGGATGCATTCTGGGCGATGAAGGATGTGCCGCATGGTGCTGTGTCGCAGGTATATTACAAATCTACGACGATGGGCACAACACGCCGTATGCACGTGTGGACACCTGCGGGCTACAACGCATCGACTGATAAGTTGCCCGTGCTGTATCTGATTCACGGCGGTGGCGATAACGACGCTTCGTGGCCCGGCGTAGGTCGTGCAGGTAATATCCTGGATAACCTGTTGGCCGAGGGTAAGATGGTGCCTATGGTTGTGGTTATGCCCGACGGCAGCATCTCGACAGATAAGTTCCCCGATGAACTGACCAAAGATATTATCCCCTACATCGAGAAGAACTACCGCGTAAAGACCGACTCTGCAAACCGTGCACTCGCGGGCTTGTCAATGGGAGGCTTGGAGACGTTGGATTCATTTATGGCGCACCCCGATATGTTTGGTTATATCAACGTGATGAGTTCGGGTTGGTTTACCAACAATAAGGAGATGTACGAGAAGGGCGAGGCACGCCTCAAGGAGATTGCTGCAACGCTGAACAAGACTGCCAAGTTGCTTATCTTCACGCAGGGCGGCGAGACCGATATTGCCTACGCTAATGGTAAGGCTATGTTGGAGGTATTCAAGAAGTGCGGTATCAAGTACGAGTACAGCGAGATGCCCGGTGGTCACACATGGCACGTATGGCGTCACGACCTGCACAACCTGGCTCCGAGATTGTTTAAGTAGCAGGTTGTTGAAGATTGTATTATGGCGTATGGGTTAGCCCGTGCGCCTTTTTTGTATTTATGATTTTTATCTATATCTTTGCGCCCCCAAATTTTTAGCCTTATGAGAGAAGTTAATCCAAAAGAAACGAGCCGCGCATACGCTTTTGAGATGTGGATGCAGGCACCTATGCCCATGGTGACATTCTTTAAGACACTTGAGGTGTCACGCCTTGTGAAGATAAGTCGCCGAAAGGGTTTTAAGTTTAATATGCTTATGTGCTACTGCATAGGTCATGCGGCGAGTTGTGTGAAGGAGTTTTATTTGTTGCCCGTAGGAGATAAACTGATGCAGTACGATAGTATAGCCGTAAATACCATTGTGGCAAATAGTCAGGGAGAGGTTAGTTCGTGCGATCTGCCCTACTGTGACGATTTACGACAGTTTAATGCTGATTACGTGCGTCTTACACGGCAGGTGGCAGAGTCATGCCGAGATTATGATCTCTCCGAGAAGAGTATGGTTATAGGTACATCGGCACTTGCAAGATATGAGATTGATGGTGCAGTGGAATGTATAGCGGAGTATTTAATAACCCGTTTCTTATTTGGGGAAAATATCGCCGTTCGTGGTTCAAGACTTCACTCGTGCTGTCGTTTCAGTTTCACCACACGCAGATGGATGGCGCACACGCTGCACACTTCTTGGATCTCTTGCAACAGGAGATAGATGAGCTTAAAATCTAAATTACGAAACGTCATTTGCCGTGGTGAGCGACAATGAGTCGGCGGCCATGTCGGGTACGGCAACAAACATATCACGATCCGAGGGCCACTCCTCCACTCGTGTCATGGCGTCACGAATCATGCGACCAATGGAGTTGGTGAACGTAGCACCACGATAGTTGCTCGTATTGGTAAAGAAGACATACGAAATACCCTTCTCACGATAATCAATATATGCACACGTGCCCGACATTGTGCCCGTGCGGATGAGTGATCCGTTGCTGGCGTTGTAGCGTGCCCAGCCTAAGGCGTAGTCGCCCTTACGCTGTATATCTCGCATTGCGGCAACACTCTCGGCCGAGAGAACGTCGGGAACATTGGGCTTGCCGTCAATAGAGGCTACCAGACGCAACATCTCTACCGTCGAGGCTACCCATGCACCAGCGCCCTGCAAGCCTCTGATATTGTTGCCTCCATACTCTCGCAGGCGCATTGTGCCCGTGCCGTCGTAAGACTCGATGCGCTCCTCGTCGTGACCATAATACTTCACCTCGCCCGGATAACGCTCCTGATAGTAGTTGCGGGCGATGTGCATATCGTAGCACCCTGCGGGCCACAGAACGTGCTCCTGAAGATACTCTTCATAACCCATACCCGATACCTGTTCGATAACACGCGAGAGTACCAGATAGCCTACATTTGAGTATTGTGCCGAGCCACCCGGTGCGCCACGCAGTCGCAGACCCAACTGAAAGGCGATAAGTTCGTCAGCCGTAGGTGTGGTGTCCAACTCCTCCCAGCGCATAACGTCGGCTATGCGGAACATCGGATCGCCCATGCGGCGGCTGAAACCGGAGGTGTGGTTCAATAGCTGGCGCACGGTGATATTGTGAGCACGTTTGTCTTTTATCTCGGTGAAGTGTGAGAGGATACCCTCAGGTCCGAAGACTTTGCTGTCGAGTGTGAGGCGTCCCTCATCGACAAGTTTCATGATGCCCACGGCGGTGATGAGCTTCGATGCCGAGGCCATACGGTAGATATCGCCCACGTCGGCCTTGCGCTCCATCTCCTGATCGGCCCAGCCGAAGCCCTTGCAGTAGATCAACTGCTCGTCACGCATCACGGCCAGCGAAGCGCCCTTGATGCCATAGCGCGACATCCAGCGTTCGATATATCGCTCCATGCGCTCCATTGAGGGGAGATCGGAGAGAGTGTTGTCCAATGAGTCGTTGAGATGATAGCCCTGCTCCTGCTCCTCCGATATGATGATGGGGGCATCGGTAGTGATGATGCGATGCAGAAAAATTGCAACGCCAACGAGCAAAACCGATATGACCATTATTAGAGTGCGTCTCATACGAGCAAGAAAAAATATATTTATAATAACGCAAAAATAGTGATTATATTGTATTTATACAACCAAAAAGGCAATTGACCGATGATTTTAAAGGTATATTTGATTGTTTTTCGTATTTTTGTAAATAGTAACCAGTTAACACATTATCAATGAGACGATTTTTTTTGACGTTTCTATTAATACATTTTTTGACACTCCCAGCTGTGGCACAGAGTGACAACCTTTCGCTCGCAGCTCTTAAGGCCGAAATAAAAAGTGAGGTGCTGGCCGAGCTGCGTGCCGAGCAAGAGAAGGCTCAGGTGCAGAAGTCGTTGAAGGATACCAAACTCTCTGTGTATGGATTTGTGCGTAACTATATGTCGTACGACACACGCCAGTGTATAACCCTCTCGGGCGATATATTCAATATTATGCCGATGGACGAGAAGCTCAACGCCGAGGACGAGGATCTCAATGCTACGCCTCGCACGATATATGTTGCCTTCTCCTCTCGTCTGGGCTTTGATGTCGAGGGCCCCACGATTTTCGGTGCGGCGTCGTCGGCAAAGCTGGAGGCCGACTTTGCGGGTTTCTCGGCTACGAATATGGTCTTTCGTGTGCGTCACGCCTATGTGCAACTGGACTGGAAGAATACTGCTCTTATCGTTGGTCAGACGTGGCACCCTTCGTTTCAGGTTACGCCCTCTATTTCGGGCTATGGCGCAGGAGCACCCTTTGCCACCTCGTCGCGTATGCCGTTGGTGCAACTCAATCAACGCGTAGTGGGTAAGCTGCACGCCATTGCGGCTGCCGTCTTTCAGCATACCGACTCCTCGTATGGCCCCGATGGCAAGACCTACGACTATGCCCGTTGGAATCTGTGGCCCGAGGGTTACTTCTCGCTCAAATATATGGACGATAACCTAACCTTCGGTGCTGGTGTGTCGGTGCTGTCGCTTATGCCTCGCCGCGAGAGCGTGGCGCTGCGGATGGCACGGTGACAACCGAGCAGATGGCCGTGCGAGTGAAGGATAGAGTGAAGGGTGTTACACCCGAAATATTTGCAGATTACAAGGTTGGCAAGTTTAATCTCAAGGGAAAGGTTATCTATGCGCAGAATGCCTCACACCTGCAGATGGCAAGCGGTTTTGGTGCTACGGCTTACGACCCCACAACGGGCGAGTATGAGTACGCTCCGCTGCGTTCGCTCACGACGTGGATAAATGCCACCTACGGCCGCACGGTGAGGGGTGGAATACTATTTGGCTATACTGATAATCTGGGCGCAAAGCAGGATTTTATCTCTACCGACGACTTTTGGATGTTCGGCGCAAAGAATACCGACTATATCTACCGCATAGCACCCTCGGTGACCTACTTTGTGAAGAACCTCGAATTGGCTCTGGAGGGCGATTATACTGTTGTCGGCTATGGCGATTTGGCGCTGGATGGCAATACCAAGGCGTTGCGCGATGTGGCTAACCTGCGAGCCTGCCTGATGGTGCGCTACCGATTCTAATCTACTTGCTGTTGATAAATTTGCGTGCAAGCCACTTGCGAACGGGAATGTCGTATAGCTTGAGGCAGGCATAAGCAAGTGCTATGCTCACCGCAATAACCATTACGGGCATCAGCAATGTATCTTCGAGCGAATAAAAATGCTTCTCGATAAGCCAAGCGTAGAAGAGATACATCACGGGGTAATGCACAATGTAGAGCGGGTAGGATAACTCGCCGAGCAGGCCATTTATCTTGTCGGTCAGGCCACTACTATTACCACAAGCACCCATCCACACAATCGCGGGGAAGATGATAGCAATGCACACGACCTCGTAGAGGCTATTTAGGCTTATCGCACCCTCCGATGCGATGTATGGCACGGCGAAGGTCGCAAGGAGTATTGCCGAGCAGATCCAGAAGGCTCCGTTTATCTTGCGGGGCTTGAACGTGCGGGCCAGGAGCATACCTACGGTGAAGGGGAAGAGCATACGCACCAATCCACCCCAAAAGTTGATCGTGTCTATTGTCCAGCCGATGCCAACGCTATCATAACCCGACAAATCCCACACAAATATCCACACGTGCAGAGCCGCTAACAGCGCCACGAGCACGGCAAGCAGACGTGTCGAGAGACGACGGATGATTAAGGCGTAGATGATGTTGCCGATGTACTCGAAAAAGAGCGACCACGATGGTCCGTTGAGCGGGAACATCTCGCCGTTGCCACGTATCTCGTGCATAGTGTTCGGTAGCGCAGGAATCATCAGCGAGGTGAGCAGGAGTGCCAACGCTATCCCACCCATCGGCGTTACACTTCCGTTCCACTGCTCACGGCCACCGACAAGGAATGTGATTGTGCCAATCACAGCGCCCATCACCAGCATCGGGTGCAGACGTATGAGGCGACGCTTGAAGAATCCTCCGAGCGTCATCTTTGTCCAGCGGTCGTCGTAGGCGTAACTGATAACAAAGCCCGACAGGATGAAGAAGAAATCGACGGCTATATGGCCGTGGTTGAGCGTTGTGATCAGGCCGTCACCCTCGCTGTTGGTTGTTTGGGCGAAGGCAAAACCCTCGAAGATGTGGTATATGACAACCAAGAGTGCCGCCACGCCACGCAACCCGTCAAGCAGGGCGTAGTGCGGTTTGGTGTCGGCGAAGTGTGTGGTAGAGAGGTTCATAGTGTGTGGGTTAATAAAAAAAAGGAGCAGACTCCTCTGCTCCTTCTCTCGGTGATCCCGCCGGGGCTCGAACCCGGGACCCCAACATTAAAAGTGTTGTGCTCTACCGACTGAGCTACAGGATCAACGCTCACCAAAGGGGTTGCCCCCGATTTTGGTGGTGCAAATGTAGGGATAATTTTTTGTTTTACCAAACATCTTTGCTCTAAACTGATCTGTAGCGCAAAAAAAACGGATAGAAAAATTACTCCATTTCGTGGCTGATTTCGGCGACCTCGGCATCGACATAGGCGATTAGGTCCGAGGGGGCGATGCGGATTTGCAGGCCACGCACGCCTGCGCTGATGTAGATGGCGTCGTGCTCAAGGGCCGACGAGTGGATATATGTCGGAAATCGCTTCTTCATACCTATGGGCGAGCAGCCGCCACGTATATAGCCCGTGGTGGGTAGCAACTCCTTCATCGCTATCATCTCCACCCGCTTATTGCCCGACACTCGCGCCGCCGCCTTTAGATCGACTTCGTGGTTGCCCGGCACAACGCATACCAGATGCCCCGTCCTGTCGCCCGCCAGCACCAACGTCTTGAATACCGTCGCAATATCCTCGCCCAGCTGCTCGGCCACGTGTGTGGCGGCAAGGTCCGATTCATCGACCTCGTAGGGAATGAGCGAATATGAGATTTTGGCGCGGTCGAGCAGTCGCGCGGCGTTGGTCTTCTCGATTTTCTGCTTTGCCATCGGATAATTTTTTCGCAAAAATAGCGAAAAGCCGCGAAACTACACCCTCATTGGCGGTTTTTCCTTGCTCCTTTAACGCCAATTCCGTATATTTGTCATTATGAAAAAGTGTTTTTACTACATAATCCTACTCGCGGCATTCGCCTTCGTGGCGTGCGGTGCAGGCCGTACACCCCATTCGGCAGCAAAGCATTTCTACTCTTCGATTGCCGAGGGCGAATATGATGAAGCGCTCGCCATAACAACCCTTAAAGATGATGCCGACCCCGAGATATATTACGCCATCATGGAGAAGGTGAGCCGCTCGATTGCAGAGCGTGGCGGCGTGGAGCGTGTAGAGATTGTGGAGGAGCGCATGGCCGAGGATGAGGCTACGGCTGTGGTTACGGCGCTGATACACTATGCCAACGGCGAACAGCAGGAGGAGATGTGCGACGTGGTGAAGGTAGAGGACGAGTGGCGTATAGATGTTAATCTCGATTCGAAATAGTTTATCCCTTATTTTTATTGCTCTGTGCGTGGTGCAGTGTAGCACTCGAGAGGAGGTTGTGCCCGCGATTCCCGTGCAGGAGTTGCGTGAGGGCGATGTGGCCTTTCGTCTGGGGCGTACACTTCAAAGCGACGCCATAGCTGCGGCAACGGAGGGTGAGAGCCGATATTCGCATGTGGGTGTGGTGGTCGGACGGGGCGACAGCCAGCGAATTGTGCACATCGAACCCGAACGTGATGGCGAGGAGCGTGTGAAGATGGAGAGTGTGGAGGAGTTTTTCCACCCTGCAAGGGCTGTGGCTGGTTGTGTGGCACGATATGAGAATCTAACCGAGTGGCAAAGGCAAACAATTGAGCATGAGGCGTTGCGATTATATGCCAAGGGCGTGGGGTTTGATCACGACTACTCGCTTCGAGATACTTCGCAGATGTACTGCACCGAGTTGGTGGATTATGTTTTTCGCAGGGCTGACGTTGCGCTCACCGAGCAACGACGTCGTGTGCCACTTGTCGAAGAGGTGGTGCTGTTTCCGACCGATATGTTAAAAGGTCTGCAACGGGTGTGGCACTATGACTTGCGCCCTGCACGCCACAACTGATAGCTATTTACGATATTCTGCCATACGATATATGCCGTAGGTGCCACCGATGATATGGGGTCGAGGAAAGCCTGCGAGAGCCATACGGCCAGCACCGTATTTTTCTGTCCGAGCGACTGACCTCCTGCCACCGTGTCGCCCGTACGACGACCTATATAACGTCCTACGCCAAACTGCACAAGACATATCACCAAAGCCGCCACGGCCAGCAGAATCTCCGTGGTGCGGTTGGCCTCGCTGTGGTCAAGCAGAAAGCATGTTGTGCGACCGATGATGACCGTTAGCGACATGAGCCACACGTAGAACGAAATCTGGCTATGCGCCGCCACCCAATCGCTTACTCGCTTTAGATATAGACGACACAACTGTCCCGCTACGAAGGGCGCTATGAGCAGCGGTGACACCTTTTGCAGAATCTGCACCATCGTACACTCGCCATTGCCGAAGGCGTGCAACAACAGCGGAGCATAGAAAGCTATGGCTATGTTGCAGAGCAGACTGTAAGCTGCCATTGTTTCGAGGTTAGCACCGAGCATTCCACCAATCACCACCGCCGCCATAGCTACGGGAGCCAGGATGCAGATCATTGCACCCTGTGCCACCACCACATCGAACCACGCCAACGCATAATATATACCCACCGACCCCACTATCTGGAACAGCAGTAGCCACAGGTGCATCCACGAGAAGCGTATGCGCCGTGCATCGACACGGCAGAATGTGAAGAACAACATCGTGAAGATGAACACGGGCGTAAGCATACCCTGCGCAGCTGCATCCAGTGCGGTAATAGGGCGACACAACAGTGCGCCTACAACCATACCCAGGGGCATAGATATTGTGCGGAGGGTGTTTGAAGCCATAGTTATTTTTCGGGTTTTTCGCTCAGGAATTTAAGTATGCCGCCCATCAGCGATGTGCGATCTTCGCCGTCGAGAATGGTTTCGAAGGGGAAGGCCATAATGAAGGTGCGATAATCCGAGCCTTTATACCCTACCGCCGCTACCTGGTTGTTCGTGGGATAGCGCATAGCGATAAAGGCATCACGACCAAAGGGAGCAATGCAACCCGGCGACTCCACTGAATAGATCTCGCGCGAGGGCGTGCGGTTGAACTCTATATCCTGACGAGCCATTTGCATAGGTGATGCCACGATGCGTGCTGCGCCACGACGTGAGGCCATATCTCCGTTGAACGAGACGTGCAGTACACGGCGTGCAAACTCGCGGTCGTCGCCATCTGATGCTTCGCCATTCCACAGGTCGCTGGCCACATAACAACCCGAAGCCATGAGTGCTCCGCCCTGCGATGTGTAAGCACGAACCCTATCCTGCAAGGCGTCGGGGAAGGCCTCGAACTCCACGCCCGACGTGCCGCGGCCAAGCGGAGATGTGCGCTGCTTGCCGAGGATGAGATCGACGATCGGATAGGGAGTTAAATCGGTGTCGCCACGATCTACGGCACGTGCACTTGTCGAGCAGAAAGAGTATCCTGCTGCCGTGATGGCTGCGCCGTGCAAGGTGGTGTAGTCGAAGGTGTTACCTGCGATGACCTCGGTTTCGTAATCGCTGTATGATGAG
>JAFUOK010000059.1 GCA_017481925.1 Alistipes sp. | reverse complement strand
AGCCAAAAGAAAAGTTGCTCAGAACTATTAAACACCCGACCATCATACGTCAATCTACACAAGTGGAGATTGCTCAAAACCTCAGTTTCCGTTTTACTATACGAATTAAATAAAATCACTCCACTTTTGTCATACCTGAATTCTTTAATGTTTTCTATCATATTTTTTTCAATTTTTATAAATATACAAATAAAATATGAGAAAACCAAATGAAAATTAGGCTCTTACTTCCACAAAGAGTGAATTGCAGAAGTCGGATTTACCCCAAACTATTCACCATCTTCTGCTTTGTCAAACACGGCATCAATGGCATCAATAACCTTTCCTGCACCTTTAAGATGCAGTTTTATATATGGCATCATTGCTTTCATATCTGAATGGGATGTTAAAAGTGCGATGGTAGACAAATCAATTCCCTCATTCAATGCCGTAACAATAAAAGTTCGTCTTGCATCGTGGTCTTGTATATCTCGCCTTAAGGAGCGCTCCTCTTCAACTGCAGACAGGCGTCTGTTATAATCTACATACTCACCTTGAATGTTTGCCAATGCACCCAATTCCTTTAGATGGTTATTAAACTTTTGATTGGATAAAACACAAAATGCAACATCGTTATCATATTCATAGTCGGAATACTTTTGATATATAGTGGCAGCAACCTTTGGCAATCTAAATTGGATTCTATCCTTATCTTTTTTTGTAAAGGTCTCCATAAAGTAAACTCCGTCCTTCTCCTCAATATGATGCCTCTTTAATTTCTTAAAGTCAGAATATCTCAATGCTGTAAAACATTGGAATATGAAGTAGTCTCGAGTTTCTTCAAGACTTCTATTTGCGCTTAAGTCTAATGAAATCAGGGAAGAGACCTCATCAATCGTTAAATATCTAACCGCTTTATCTGTTGATGGCAACTTTGGTTTATATAAGAAAAAGTCGTCATTGACAGGATATTTCTTCAATTTTGCCCAATTCAAAAACTCTCTTATCTTCTCAAGATTCTTCTTCATCTTATCATTGAGCATTGTTTGAGACAGAAATTGCAAATACCCATTCATATAGGATTCGCTGAGACTACTCCAATTTGTTGATGATTTATATGAACGCAATCCCTCCATTACTCTTTTCCACTCATCTTTATATCTATCTCCCCACGATTTTGTCTGAGCGGTATTCTCAATGTACGAGTTCATTATATAGAAAAACTCTTCACTTCTTGTTTCTGCAGTATCCTTGAAGGTATAGTTGAATTGCTTTTTAAGTTCCTCCAAGTTGATTGGTTCATTCCTTAATGCGCAATTATTAAAATAGGTGGACACGAACTCTTCCTGCTCTCTCAATAAATCATTGAGCAAGTTGCTCTCAACACCATTAACGATACATCCCTGTTTTACCCTATCGTTTTTCCACTGCTTATCGGTAAGAGTGATGCCTGTATGTAAATCTACTCGCTTGCATCGTGAGGATACTCGCAATCTAACGGAACTAACACCCGCCTTTGTTGGAGGAGTCAAGTCTCTTTTGATACTATACTTCTGAATTGCCATCTATTTCTATACTTACTATAAAACCCGTACAAATTTTGTCGTGTTAATAATTATTACTACATTTGTCAATGAAATATGGGTGTTTTGTGCTTTTGACCATATCAAAGGTAGGGAATAAAAATCATTCACCCAAATTTTCACCCAAAAATGGGTAAAACAATACAAAATACAATAAAGGATAGGCGCATATAATAGGCTGATTCTCATCAGTTTTAGGATATAGGATAAAATAGAATAAAATTATACTACGAATCCCCTATCCACTACAAAGGGCCGAAGAGGCTCACAAAGGCCTTCCAAAATATTTGGAAGGCTTTTTTTATTAATACAATTCTCGCTACTATGAGCCAACTTTTTATCCCTCGCAACTATGAGGCCGCCCTGAGCCTTCAGCAGACCGAGATAGCCATCAAGCAGATCAAGGACTTCTTCCTGAGCAATATATCTACCGAGCTGCGTCTGCGCCGTGTGACAGCACCGCTGTTTGTATTGAAGGGTCTGGGTATGAATGACGACCTGAGTGGCCAGGAGCGCCCCGTAACCTTCCCTATCAAGGATATGGCGGAGGCGGAGGCCGAGGTGGTACACTCGCTGGCCAAGTGGAAGCGTGTGACGCTGGCCGAGTACAACGTCGAGAGTGGCTACGGCATCATCACCGATATGAACGCCATCCGTGCCGACGAGGAGCTGGACAACCTGCACTCATTATATGTCGATCAGTGGGACTGGGAGCGTGTGATGCCCGAAGGTGAGCGCACGGTGGAGTATCTCAAGCGCATCGTCGAGCGCATATATGGCGCCATACTGCGCACCGAGTATCACATCTGCGAGACCTACCCGCAGATACGCCCCTTCCTGCCCGAGCAGATCACATTCATCCACGCCGAGGAGTTGCTCCGACGCTACCCCACACTCTCGGCCAAGGAGCGCGAGGATGCCATCTGCAAGGAGTATGGCGCTGTATTTATTATAGGTATAGGCTGCACCCTGAGCAATGGCGAGCAGCACGACCGCCGTGCCCCCGACTACGATGACTACTCGACCGTGGATGCGAGGACCGGTCTGGAGGGTCTGAATGGCGACCTGCTGGTGTGGTACCCCATATTGGAGCGTGCGATAGAGCTCTCGTCGATGGGTATCCGCGTAAATCGTGAGGCACTCGAAAGACAGCTACATGAGAGCGGCAAAGATGAGCGCAAGCAGCTCTACTTCCACCGCCGCCTGATCGAGGGGTCGCTGCCGCAATCTATCGGCGGAGGTATCGGACAGAGCCGCCTGTGTATGATTCTGTTGCATAAGGCACACGTGGGCGAAACACAGTCGAGCATCTGGCCCGAGGAGATGCGCAAGGTGTGCAAGGAGGCTGGAATGCCACTGATATAGAAAAAAGGCTGCTAAACGATAGCAGCCTTTTTTAGTCAAATATAAGACAAAAATTCGCCTTTATACCTCGTTCTCCACGAAGTGACTATAAAGGATGAAGTTCAAGGCTTGCGAAGCGTGAGAAAGCGGAGTTTACTGAGGCGTAAATGAGCATTTCGAACGCAAGCATAACGCCGAAATTCGCCTTTATAGTCACTTCGCCTATGGGACAGGATCATAACCACTCCCACCCCACGGATGACAACGCGAAAGACGTTTGAGCGTAAGCCAGCTACCCTTCAGCGGACCATACTTGCGCAGTGCCTCGACAGCATACTGCGAACAGGTGGGGGTAAAACGGCACGCGGGTGGCGTGTAGGGAGATATGCAGTATTGATAAAATTTGACCAGAGCCAGAAGTGGCCACGCACTCACGCGCTTACAGACGCTGAGAAATCTGCTCCAGGATTCGTTGCACGGCATAGCTGATGGTTTTATAGGTGTGACACTCCTTGGTCGAATATATCAGCGCCACGCGAAGTGTTGCACCCTGCTGCTGCAGGCGCTCACGCAGTGGCTCACGATGCAGACGGTAGGCCTCGCGCGCACGACGCTTCAACAGGTTGCGGCGGTTGGCTCGCTTGTGAAACTTCTTGGGTACCGAGAACATCACCTCCACACGACGCGACTCCGCATCGATCGTCTCCACAGCAGCCGTCATCTCCACATCTGGACTCTCTGCATCTGCCCTCTCTGCATCTGCCCTCTTCGCATCTGCCCTCTTCGCATCTGCCCTCTCGACAAGGCTCACATAGCGAAAAGGATAGACAAAGCCCGAATGTCCCTCGTCGAACATACGACGTATGGCCTTAAGCGAACGCAAGCGTTCGGCGCGTGGGAGGGTATAATCGGGCATAGTTATCTTATTTCTTCTCCGTAGAGGTAGTGGTGTTACGGGTGCGGCTCTTCTTGGCCAACTTATTCTGCTGCGTGCGGATGAACTCCTCCTTGGCATCGTCGGTGCGAATCTCCACCTCCTGAACATCCTCACCCTTCTTGATCTTGGTGATGTAGAGATCCAGAGCCTTGGCCATAGAGGGGGCCTCGGGCGTAGGTGCCGACGCCTTGACCTTCATACCAGCCTCCAGCGCTACACGCAGCGTAGCCTCACCGAAGGTAGCCACCACGGGCAGTTCATCCACCGAGAAGTGCTCCACGACGCTCTTCACGTCAGAGGGCGAGTAGAGTGCCATCACGTCATACTCCGCAGGCCTGAGATCCTCCATATCGGCAGCAACGGTACGCGCCAGGATCACGGGGTCGAAATTCATCTTCAGCTTCTCCAGCGTCTCGGGCAATTCGGGCTTATGCGGTTCGCTCAGTGCCAATAGGAAACGCTCGCTCTTATGCTTGATGATCAGCTCCAAGAGGTTAGTAAATGTGCCGTCGGCAAACGAAATCTTACGCTTGCGATAGACGATATACTTCTGTAGGTAGAGTGCTACGGCCTCCGTATTACAGATGTATTTCATAGTCTCGGGAACGGTGATGCGCGCCTCCTCACAAATCTTGAAGAAACTATCTACCGTAGTACGAGATGTAAAAATTACGGCTGTATGATCAAGGATCTCGATACGCTGCGAGCGGAACTCCTTCAACGTAACGCCCACAACGCGAATCAGGGGTTTATAATCAACCTCGACTTTATGCTTTGTCGATACTTCGTAAAAAGGTGACTTTTCCAACACCGCAGGACGCGGCTGTGAAATCAAAACTTTCTTAACCATTAACATTTTATTATATTACTACCTCAAGCTTTTCGCCGCCTGCCACAGGAGACTTAACGGCAAAATTTCGACGGTGCAAAGGTACAAAATCCAATGCAAAATCGAAACTTTTTTGGAAATAAAGAATCCAATACTCTCTCTCACAAACAAAATAACGGCTACACCGACGGCCACGCAACCCACTTCGAACCAAAGATTGGACGATTGGGTCTGAACCACGGTAGCTATCATCATCAATGGCGCCGCCAGAAGCGTTGCCAAAACGAAATAAACCAACCGAATGCGAAGCAACGATGCCACCTCGCCCATCGAGCGGGTGACGACACCCACCATGCCGAGCAGCAGGTTTTGCGCGATGACAACTATCAGGAATAGAGCCACTCCCGCAAACGGAGCATAGAACACAACCTCCCCTGGTAAGCCTCCGCCGAAGCGCACCACACTGCCCGCCACAATAACTCCCACCAGACACGTGCCCAGCATAAAGAGTTTACCCAGCGAACCATAGAAAATATCGCTGCGACGACGCTCGGCAGCACGTCCCGACGGAACCACCTCGTGGCGGAAAGCCGACGAGAAGAGAGCCACTACATCGTCGAAATAACGATAAAGACAAAATATATAGTAAACAAAGAGTACCGCAATCAGCAGATTATACTGCTCGGCACCCCACGCTGCAGGATTCCACCACGTCGTAGAGTGCATCATCTGCTCGGCCATAATATCGCTCTGCGCTGCCATATCGGCCGGCACAACGCCCTCGGCCAACGAACTGCCTGCACCCATCACATCCTCCACCGAGGCGTCGTGGTAGAGCTCGCGCGCACGCTGCCAACGCTCAACGATAGAGTTAAACGTATCGCTCGTGGCGGCCTCATTGTGAGATATGGCCTCAACCGAATCAGCCGAATACAACTCACCCGTCCAGCGATCCGTCAGACGACGAAGCGCACGCTCGGAGAGGGTGTCAATACCCGATGGGCGGAGTGAATCTATGGCCATTACTCGAAAATACGTTTAAGCGTTATACGGAAAGTGGTGCCGCGACCCACCTCACTCTTGGCGACGGCGATCTTTCCATGGTGATAATCCTCCACGATACGGCGCGCAAGCGAGAGGCCCAGACCCCAGCCACGTGTCTTGGTAGTGAAGCCGGGTTCGAAGATGCGCTTCCAGTTACTCTTGGCAATACCCTTACCCGTGTCGCAGACGTCGATGAAGACCGACTTCTCGTTCGACGAGAGGCGCACCTCCAACTCCCCCTGACCCTGCATAGCATCGAGCGAATTTTTCATCAGGTTCTCCACAACCCACTCAAACAAAGCTACGTTCAGATTCGCCTTCACGGGTGCCATAGCCAGGCCATTATACGAGAGTGTCACGTTGCGTGGCACACGCTTACGGAAATACATCACCGTCTCACCCACAACCTCATTCACGCTGTTGGGCGTGAGCACGGTCTCCGAACCGATCTTCGAGAAGCGATCGACAATCTTCATCAGATGCTGCAAATCCTTGTTCATCTCATCGACAGCTGCCGAATCGACCTCCATCGAGCGCAGCACCTCGGTCCAGCCCAGAAGTGACGATATGGGCGTACCCAGCTGATGCGCCGTCTCCTTCGCAAGGCCGATCCACACACGGTTCTGCTCGTCCTGCTTGGTGGATTGCAGAGCGATGTAGGTGAAAATCAAAAAGATGAAGATAATCAACCACTGCACATAGGGGAAGTAATAGAGTGCCGTCAGCAGGTCCGACCGCCCATAGAAAATAATATGGCTACGGTTGCTCGGCCACATAAGTCGCACCGTGCGGGGGGTATTCTCCTCGGTCAACTCGTTGAGTTTATGGCGGAAACGTTCGGGGTCGTCCAATATACCCTCGTCGATACGGTTGCTCATCACAAGTTCCAGGTTCTCGTCCGTGATGATGAAGGGGATGTTGTTGTGCGTGCTGACGATATGCGAGATGAGCGGATCAACCAGATAGTTGCCGAAGGCCTCGCGGCTCACACGCTCCATAGCCGCCACCCACAGGTTCACATCGTTCTGCTCCTTCTGGCGCAGGATGTCGGCAAGTTTATAGGTATAAACCAGCGACAAAGCAGCCAGAACCACACCGATGGCGATGACCACGATGCGGCTACGGAACGATATTTTAAGACCCGAAAATTTCATCTCTCCAAACGACTAATTCTTCTCTGTATCCTGCTCTTGCAAGATCTTGGCATAGCGCTCCTGATCGCCCAGCAGTTTGACAGCCTTCATCACCATACTGTCGCGTGCGACGTTATACTCCACAACGCCCTGCTGGTAGTTGTGGCGCAAGACCACATCGGCATTGATCAGGTTCTCGATCTCGGCACGGTAGTTATGCAGGTTGTCCAGCTTCTGATCCTTGAGTTTAGACTCGATCTGCTTCAACTCCTCGGCAAAATCATCGTCATAACGCTCCTGCTTCGATGTGCGCTGCAACATCTCCAGCGCCAGACGGGTCTGCGACTGGTAGGGCACATCCTTGTCCTCCATAAACTTGATGAAGTCCTCGTAATCCTTATCCGTGATAGAGAAGGTCTTGTTATCGACCTTGAGCGAGGGGTTGCGGCGCATATACTCGTCGAGGAAGTCCTCGATATAACCCATATTATAGAGCACAACGGCAAAGGTCGAGATATACTCAGGATCCAACTTCACGTCGGGCATCAGTCCCTTACCATCGTAGACCTTACGGCCATTGCGGGTGCGGAACTCGCTGATAAGCGAATCGGGCACATCCTCGTCACGGCCCGAGCCCTGATAGTTCACCCTCTGCACGCAACGTCCCGAGGGGATATAATACTTGGCCGTAGTGAGTTTAAGGTAGGCATCATAACCCAACGGCACCACATTCTGCACCAGACCCTTGCCATACGAGCGCTGACCCATCAGCACGGCACGATCCATATCCTGCAACGCACCGCAGACGATCTCCGATGCCGATGCCGAGTTAGCATTTATAAGCGTAATGAGCGGAAGATCAGGCAATACGGGATTTGACTCGGTAGAATAGGTGTGCGACGAGCGGGCCGAGCGACCCTGCATCTTGACCACCTCCGAGCCCTTGGGAAGGAACATCGAGAGAATCTTCACCGCCTCGGCAACGCTACCGCCGCCATTGTCGCGGTAGTCGAGGATAAGGCCCTTCAACTCGCCCGTAGAGCGCAGACGCTCAATCTCGGCACGCATATCGTCGTAGCAGCCGTCCGAGAAGTCGTTGTGGCGGATATAGCCAATGCCATCGGCCACATAACCGGCATAGGGGATACCCGAGATAGAGATGCGCTCGCGCTCAATCTCCATCTCCTCGACCTTGCCCGTCATCAGGCGTTTAACGCCGAGGCGCACCTTTGTGCCGGGCGTACCCTTGAGTTTCGACGAGACCTGATCAGTAGTAGCCCGAGTGACATCCTCGCCATCGATCGAAACGAACTTATCGCCAATTTTCAGGCCCGCCTTATCCGAGGGAGAGCCCTTGTAAGGCTGTGCGATGACAACGCCACTGCTGTCGCGCTTCATACGAATCGTAGCACCTATGCCGCCATACTTACCCGTAGCCTGAAACTCAAAGTCGGACATTGCCTGCTCGGACATATACTCCGTGTATGGGTCAAGGTTGCGAACCATACCCATAGCACCGTCCTGCATCAGTTCATCGGGCGAGACCTCATCAACATACTGCGCCGCAAGTTCGCGCATCATATTGACCATAATCTCCATATTACGGCCCAGACCGAAGTCATCACGCGTGGCCCACACGCCCGTAGCGACAACCGCCACAACGAGCACACAGAGGCCATATCTTCTCACACTCTTCATCTTAGTAAAAGTTTTATCGTCCCATACGGTAGACAACCTTTGCCACACCGCGACGAATACCTGTAATATCTATCCACTGACCATACTGCACCACCGTGATCTCATCCTCGAAGAGCATCACCAGACGATCCAGCATATTGTCGGCACGAAAGACCATGCGGCCATCACCCTCCTCACGCAACGAGAAGCCAGCCAGAGCAAACGTAGCGATGATCTGGTCGCGCTCATCCTCCATATCCCACTCCACACGGCGTGTGATAAAGCCAAAACGGGGATAGAACGCCGACAACACCACTACGGCCACAACGAGCAGCTGTCCGCGCGTGGTCTGCAGCGTAGCCCACACATAGTCCCACACACTCTGCTCGTAGCCATTCATCGTGCTGACGCTGAGCCACACAACGGCTAAATAGATAACGCAAAAAGCAGCGAAATATTTCACCGCACGCACCAAATATCTCATAATCACAATGTTTTATTCTGTCTAAATAAATCTCTCACGGATAGCATCCGCCACGCGAGTCATCAACCACGCAGGGGTGGATGTCGCACCGCAGATACCTACCCGCTGGCAATTGTCAAACCACTCGGCCTGCAACTCGCTCTCCTCCTCGATGTTGTAGCAACGTTCATTATTCTTGCGACATACGTTGAACAGTACACGGCCATTGCTCGACTTCTTGCCACACACGAAGATAACCACATCGAAGCGCGTCACGAACTCGCTCAACGCCTTCTCTCTGTTCGACACTCGGCGACAGATCGTATCATCCACGGTCAGCATATCCTCACTCTGCAGGCGCTCCTTCATGCGCTCGGCCAGCGACCAGAACAGAGCAAGACTCTGCGTAGTCTGCGAGAGGAAGAACACAGGGCGCGTGAAATCTATCTGCTGCAGATCCTCCTCACGCTCCACAACGATGGTAGGCTCCTCAACCTGACCCGCCAAGCCGACAACCTCGGCGTGGCCTCGCTTGCCCAGAATCACAACCTGACCGCCTACAGCCTTCATCTGCTCGTGTGCCGCCACGACCTTGCGCTGCAACTGCGCCACCACGGGACACGTAGCATCGATGACGCGGATACCCAGCTCCTCGGCACGACGGAATGTCGTGGGAGGCTCTCCATGGGCACGGATAAAGAGGTCGCGACCGGCAAGGCTTGCCATATCGTCGTGTGTGACGGTGCGCAGACCCAGACTCTCCAGGCGCTGCACCTCCATACGGTTGTGGACAATATCGCCCAGCGAATAGACCTCGCCACCCAACTCGCCCAGAGCTGCCTCGGCCTTCGAAATGGCTCGCACCACACCAAAGCAGAATCCCGAATTCTTATCTATCTCAACGTACATAGGCTACGCATTTACAATCTTCTGGTATCGCTCCATAAACCACGCCATCTGCTCCTCAACGCTCATATGGCTATTATCGAGTACTACGGCATCCTCGGCCTGACGCAGGGGAGAGATCTCGCGGGTCATATCGGCCTGGTCGCGCGAAATGACATTCTCCAGCACCTCCGCCATCGTTACATCATCGCCCTTGGCCTTGAGTTCGGCATAGCGACGCTCGGCACGCACCTCGGCATCGGCAGTCATAAAGATCTTGAGCTCGGCATCGGGGAAAACGACCGTACCAATATCGCGGCCATCCATCACTACCCCCTTCTCGCGGCCCATCTGCTGCTGCATAGCGACCAGTTTTTCGCGTACGGCACCGATAGAGCTTACGCGGCTCACGGCGTTGCTCACCTCGATGGTGCGGATCTTATGCTCGACACACTCGCCATTGACATATACGTCGCTGGCACCTCGCTCCGCATTGAAGCGGAATGAGATGTTAATCTGCGGAAGAAGGCTTACCACCCTCTCCACATCTACTGCCTCATCCGATATGGCACCCTGCTCCAAAGCGCAGAGCGTCACGGCACGATACATCGCACCCGTGTCGATGAAGATGTAGCCCAGGCGTGCTGCTATAGCCTTGGCAAATGTGCTCTTGCCACACGACGAGAAGCCGTCGATGGCGATAATTATCTTTTTCAAGGTCTGTTCCATTATACGGGAAGAATATCAAAAAAGGTTGAAATAATAGTATATACACCCAACAGGCCGATGATCACACCAGCTACGTGGTTTATCGTCAGCATATGGCGCGGGCGGAATCGACGGCGGAAGTAGTCGATGGTCAGCGTCAGAGCCACCCACCACGCTACAGCACCGGCAAAGAAACCGAGGATAGTCATACCGCTACGCACCAGCGATGCCACGTCGCCCTCGGCCTGCAAGCCGACGTTGAACATAGCGAAGAAGGCGAGCAGATAGGGGATAACAACCACGAAGTTGGCCAGCGTAAAGACAAACATCGACGAGTAGTCCTGCCACAGATTGCTCTTGCCTGCACGGTTCTTGCGGATCTGCGGCACGGGGTTCTGGAAGAAGATATAGACACCCACGATGACCACAAATATTCCTCCGATGACCTGCAGGATGGCGCTGTACTCCTCGATCTGCGCCTGCAGCATCGAGTAGAAGAAGAAGGCGATGATGGCCATAATCATATCGGCCGAGGCAACACCCATACCCGAAGCCAATCCCGAACGGCGGTTCTTGCTCAGCGTACGCTGAATGCAGAGTACCGCAACGGGGCCCACGGTTATCGATGAGGCCAGGCCTACGCCCATTCCACGGAAGAAAATATCTAATGCTGTTACGATCATTACCGGTGAAAAATCAATTCCAGGGTGCAAAGTTAGGAATTTAATATGAAATATTAAAGCGCAACGGATAGATTCGCTCTTTATGGTGTGATTATTGCCCCGTATAGCTGGTTAGCACAAGCGTAATTGTTAATAAATTATCGAAAACTTTCAACCACAAACCTCCGAGCCTCAACCGAGAAATATTATTTTTGTATCCGTAATAAAAGTTTATTTATGGCAGACTATCAGAAACAGGGTATCGAGATCAACCTGCCCGAGCAGGTGGCCGAGGGACACTACTCCAACTTGGCCATCATCTCACACTCACCCTCGGAGTTTATTATCGACTTTGCCACTGCACTCCCGGGATTGCAGAAGGCCAACGTCAAAAGCCGTATAATCCTTACGCCCGAACACGCCAAGCGACTGCTCCTCTCGCTGCAGGAGAACATCACCCGCTATGAGAGCAACATCGCAAAAATCGAGATTCATCGCGGTGCTCCGCTTGCCGACGATCCGATTATGAATATGGGCCCGATGGGAAATGCTTGATAACGCCTGATGGCGACAAGAATAGGTATCAGTTTTGATGTTGTGGATAACGACAGGGGCTGCCAACTGAAAGTTGAGCAGCCCCTATTTTTGTCAAAACATAGCAATCAAAATATTATCATAAAATCTCGGCAACAACATAATTGCTTCCGCCGATAAATATCGCATCTTCCCGATTAGCCAGCTCGCGAGCGCGCTCAAGCGCCTGCTTTACAGATATTTGAACCTCACCGCAAAGTCCTGCCCGATGTCCCTTCTCGGCCAGCGTCTCAGCCTCCAAGGCTCGTGGTGTAGAGGCCTGCGTGAAGATATAATGAGCCTCCGTCGGAAACATTTTCAGCACCTCGTCAATCTGCTTGTCGCGGGCAAAGCCGAGGATGCAATACAGATGCGGATGCTCGGCTACGAGAGCCTGCAACTGCTCGGCCACATATCGTACGCCGTGGGCATTATGCCCCGTGTCGCATATCAGCAGTGGATCGTTGGATAGTCTCTGCCAGCGCCCCGCAAGTGAGGTTGAGGCGGCAGCCGTAGCCATACCATCAAGGAAGGCGCGACGGCTGATGGTCAGCGCCGTATGACGATCCAGATAGTCCGCCGCAGCGGCAACGGTGAGCACATTGTGGCGTTGATACTCGCCCGCAAGATCGACCTGCACACGGAAACGGTGAGCGTCACGGCATCTCTCAATCTCAAACACCTGACCATCGGCAACGCTTTGCTGATCAAGTAGTTTTATCTCCTGCTCGGCATATATCAACCGAGATGACATTTCGCGGGCACGCTCCTCAAAGACGGAGTTATACTCATCCGACCGCTCGCCCACGACAACGGCCACTCCGGGCTTAATGATACCCGCCTTCTCGCGTGCCACCTGTTGCAGCGTATCGCCCAAAAGGTCGGTATGATCCAGTCCGATATTGGTCACCACGCTCAGCACGGGAGTGATGATATTCGTAGCATCCAGCCGCCCGCCAAGACCCGTCTCAATGACGGCCACCTCGACATCGCTCGCAGCAAAAAAGTCGAACGCCATAGCTGTAGTCATCTCAAAGAACGAGAGCCCGAGCGACTGCATACGCTCACGATGGTGCGCGACAAACTCCACCACACGCTGCTCCGAGATCATCTGCCCATCGACACGCATACGCTCACGAAAATCCTTCAGGTGCGGCGAGGTGAACAGACCCACACGATAGCCTGCGTGCTGAAGTATCGAGGCGAGCATATGGGAGGTTGAACCCTTGCCGTTGGTGCCGGCAACGTGGATCGTAAGAAAATTATCCTGCGGGTTGCCCAGCGCACGGCAAAACTCGGCCACACGCTCCAGGCCCGGCTTATAGGCATCGGCTCCGACAGCCTGAAACGACGGTGTCGTAGCAAACAGATATTCAACAGTTTGAGAGTAGTTCATATCAATCCACCAAGTGATTTTTACGTCTTACGCGATAGGCCGTGAAGTACATCACCGCAAGGAACGTAACCAGCAACGCCATACGTCCCACCCAATCGCCATAGGTCACATACATAGTCTGGCGCGTAGAGCGCTCCACATCCTGAACGAGCACACCTCGCTGATCCCAGTCAAGGCGCTGAAGCACATCGCCTCGCGAGGAGATAAAGCCCGACACACCCGTATTGGCACTACGGGCAACGGCACGGCGCGTCTCGATGGCACGCAGACGACAGAAGTCGAACAGACGCTTATGGCCGGGCGTGTTGCCCCACCAGCCATCGTTCGACATCAGGAGCATAACCTCGGCGCCCTCGCGCACAAAGCGTGCAAACCACTCGCCATAAAGGCCTTCGTAGCAGATGGCCGGGCCCACCGTCAAGCCGCCACGTGAGAACACTGTAGCCTTATCGTTGCGTCCCAGCTGGCCCGTCATACCACCCAGGTCGATGAACGAATTGAAAAACAATGGCATAGCCTCAACACCTATGACCAGACGCATCTTATGGTGCAACTCGCCCTGCTCGCTGCCAATGGCGATAGAGGAGTTATAGACATCGTAGTAACCACCCGCACTCCGGCGTGCCGTAGGGGTAGGAGCAACGGCCGAATCGTACGACTTTATGGTCGTGGCACCGATGGTCGCCAGGGCATCAGGATGAGTGCGTTGCAGAGCATCTTGCAACCAGATTACGCCCGCATTCATCTCCAACGGCTGACGCTCATCTACCGTGGTAGGGAGTGCCGTCTCGGGCATTACCAGCACCTTTACGTCGGAGGGTGTCTGCGCAATCAAATCCACGAGGTTCTCCAACTGCTTGCGTGGCGTATCATTGAATTTCTCCTCGTAGCAATCTACATTGGGTTGCAGCACGGCCATCTTCACACGCTCCTCCTGCGGCTTGTAACTCCAATAAATGGCAAGCGAGAAGATAATGGGCAATAGGACCACCGCCGCAGCCACCACACGCTGCGCCCGACGACGGTTCTGCCACGCCTCAAAGATGGCTATATTACATAGCATCACCCACATAGAGCCACCCATAGCACCCGTATATTCATACCACTGCACGGCCCACACATCGCCCGAAAAACCGTTGCCCAGCGTAAGCCACGGGAACGAGATAACCTCGGTGTAGGTATAGAGATATTCGGCCGCCACCCACGCCGCCACAAGCACCGTATAGGCTATGCTTCGCGGAGCTCGCTTGCTCACGTAGTGGAAGAGCATAAAGGCCACCATACTCCACCACGTCGAGAAGAATGTTGCCGCCACGGGGCCCACAGGCGTGGCGATCCATATCCACCACACCGTGACAACATTCCAGAGCACAAAGCTAAGTGCCGCCCACCCCGCCATACGCCACCAGTCGCGAGCCGATGCAGAGTACGAAGCACTTATATATAATAGTGGAACCAGCGCCACGAGTAGCGTAAGGCCACTGCCCCCCAGCCATCCCACCGAGAGCAGGACGACAGACGAGAGCACGCAAAGAAGTTTTTGTCGCATAAATTTTATATTTATTGCAAATATAGCACAAAAAAATTTTATATTGCGATGCAAGATTTTGCAATTACGGCGTTTAATGATTGGACGCACCCGAAAGGGCGACCAAACAAGAGGTAAAACAAAAATAAAAATAGATTATGAATCGTATCAAATTTTCACTTTTAGCAGCCGTAGCCTTTGTGGCTACCTCGACACTCTTATCGTGCGACGTACACGACAATGACGAAGTAGGAGTACTCAACCCCGATGCCCTGGTGACAATCAAGCCCGTCGATGCCAACTCATTCTATATGCAGCTCGACGACCGCACCTCCCTCAAACCCGTAAATATGAAGGGCTCGCCCTATGGCGAGGAGGAGGTACGCGCCCTGGTGTCATTTGCCGAGGTTAACGAAGACCCTGCACCCTATGACAAGGCCGTACGCGTGACCTGGATGGACGACATCCTGACAAAGCCCACCATCGTACGCACCACAGAGAATACGGAGGAGTATGGCAACGACCCCGTGGAGATTGTCGATGACTGGGTGACAATCGTCGAGGATGGCTACCTGACGCTTCGCTTCCGCACCATATCGAGCAATACAGGTCAGAAGCACCGCGTGAACCTCGTTGCCGAGAACCCCGAAAACCCCTATGAGGTGACCTTCTGCCACGACGCCGAGGGCGATAACTATGGCGAGCGAATGTTCGACGGCCTGGTGGCATTCCGACTCAACACGCTGCCTGACACCGAGGGCAAGACCGTGAAACTCAAACTCCGCTGGGAGTCATTCTCGGGCGTAAAGGAGCACGAGTTCGACTACTGCTCACGCAAGGACAGTCCCCAATCGGGCACACAGGCAATAGTACGACCCACACTGAAACTTCAATAACTTTTAGCGCCAGCCCCGAGGGGTTGGCGCACGCGCTATGATCCAACACGTTGCAGAAACCGACTTGGTGCGCCTCGTAAAGGAGGGCAACCGCACCGCTATGCGAGAACTCTACGACCGTCACATTCGTTACCTGACGGGCGTAGCGGCTCGTTATGTGGATGACGGCGAACTGCACGACGTGTTGCAGGAGAGTTTTATTAAGATTTATACCGCTATCGGACGTTTTGAATATCGTGGGGCGGGATCGCTCCGAGCGTGGCTCTCACGCATCGTAGTGAATGTGGCACTCGACCATCTGCGTCGCTCGGCAAAAACCTCTCCATTCACACAATATGAGGATATAGCACAGGAGGAGGAACCCGAGGTGGAGGATGTCCCGATTGAGATTATACACCGCTTTATACGCGAGTTGCCTCCCGGCTACCGAACGATCTTCAACCTCTACGTCTTCGAGGAGCAGAGCCACCACGAGATAGCACAGCGGTTAGGCATCAGCGAGAGCACATCGGCCTCGCAACTGCACAGGGCAAAGGCCATATTGGCACAAAAAATCAAGGAGTATAAAACCCAAAACCAGATATAAAGATGAGTAACAAATGGAACGATGATCTTCGACGCCGCATGGAGCAGTATGAGGCTCCGGCTCCCGACGATCTCTTTGACGATATAATGAGTGCCCTGCCCGTAGAGGCGCCCGCCGCACCCGTAGTGAGATTGTGGCCACGTCGTATTGCCATAGCGGCGGCTGTCGTAATAGCCATTGCTGCAGGCTACCTCACGCTCATCACTCCTATGCCCATCGCTGATAATGTCGTAGCCGATGCGGAGCCCTCATACCTCCAGCAGTCGGCACCCACCTCGGAGCAGGCATCCCTGCTTGCCGATGCAACCGCAGAGAAGACGCCTCAGCCAAAACCTCGCGCCCAACAACCCATTGCGCGGAAGCAACCGCAGCCATCGGCAGAGCTTACGCCCGTGCCACCCCCACCCGCAGAGGTAATGGAAGCGCATGCAGAAGAGCAATCTTCGCCCGAAGAGCCGACCGTAGAGCGCAAGAACACTACACAACGCTCGGCTCAACCTCGCACCACACAGCAACGTGCCACACAGCCCTCACAGGAGAGAATCGTCGCAATGGCGCCACGCAAGAATGCAGGCCGTCTGTCAATGAGCCTGCTTGCATCGGGACTTACGGCGGGAAAGAGTATCCACTCCACGCAACAGGTATTTATGGTAAGCTCGACGCTCTACGGTGTGCGCAATGACGAGATCGGGGAGAGCGAAGCCACGGATGTGCTGCTCCACGATGAGGAGCGTGCAATCTCATCCAAACGCCACCATCGCACACCCATACGCGTAGGTGTGACGCTGCGTTACAACTTATCGGATCGCTGGGCCATAGAGAGCGGTGTGACATACACCAACCTGTCGTCCGAGACCTCGCTTGGCAACCGCTCCAACTACTACGACGAGCGTACCTCGTTGCACTACATCGGTCTGCCCGTAAATGCGGTGTACAACATCTACCAATCGCGCCGTCTGGCGGTATATGCGTCGGCAGGAGTGATGGTAGAGAAGGCCATTTCGGGAAGTATGCGAACAGATTATTTCCTCAATGGCGAGAATATCAATACTCTGCGCTCGGATGTTAGAATAAAGCCCCTGCAATGGGGAGTAAATGCTGCCGCAGGTGTGCAGTACAACTTCTCGCCGTGGATGGCTATATATGCCGAGCCGGGCATAGGCTACCACTTCGACAACGGCGCAACAATAGAGACGCTCTACAACGAGCGCCCGCTGGATTTCAATCTTGGAGTAGGATTACGATTTACTCTGCGATAGGCTCTTCAAGCCCCTCGGCCGAGAGATAATCAATGAAAAGACGTCCCGAGAGGTGATCCACCTCGTGCTGGAAGATGACGGCCGTGAAGCCCTCGATGTGTTCGGTGTGCTCCACCCACTGCTCGTCACGATAGCGCAGCAGGATATGTTGCCAACGGCTCACGTTACCATACAGTTCGGGGACCGAGAGGCAGCCCTCGCCGCCATCGGCCTTCTCGCCCAAAAGCTCAATGATCTCGGGATTCAGGAAAAATTCGAAAGGTTCGCCCTCCTTATCAAAACGTTGCACGGCAATCATCGCACGGCGCACACCCACCTGCGGTGCGGCAATGCCCACACCCTCGGCTTCGGGGTTCTGCACCGTCTGCAACATACGCTCCCGCAAGAGAGCATACTCCTCGGTGCGGAGCAGCGACTCGCTCATGGGTCGGGACTCCTCGCGCAGAGCCAACGAGTCGGCCTCGTTGTCGATACTCAACACTCGCATTATGCCGTGGCCACCGGCGTGAATCACTTCACGCTCAGCCGCAGTGAAGGTCTCGCCGCAAGCGGCAAGACCCAAAGTGGCTGCTATCATAATCAGAAGGCGTTTCATTGCTATACTCTCTCTCTGATGTCGTCGGGCAAATCGGGTGTAGCACCTGCCTGTGTACAGACGTGTGCTGCAGCCTCAACAGCCAGAGCGTGTGCCCAGCGCACCTCCAGACCGCCCAGCATACCCGACACAAATACTGCCGTGAAGGCGTCGCCGGCACCTACGGTATCTACGACCTCCACCTTCGGGGTAGGCAGGCACGAAGCGTTCTCATCCTGGCAATATACGAAGCTGCCCTCCGTGCCACACGTAACCACCAGCATATCGAGGCCGTAATTATCAATCAAAACACGTGCTACCGAGTGCATGTCGGTATATTCGATACCAACCAGACGGCACACCTCCTCCAGCTCCTCGCGATTAACCTTGACCGTATCGGCCATCTTGAGCGATGACTCAACGATCTCGGCCGTATAGTAGTTGCCGCGCAGGTTGATGTCGCACACCTTAACCGCCTCCTCATACATAGCGGCGACGAAGGACTCGATGGTCTTGCGACTAACCTCGCTACGCTGTGCCAGCGTGCCGAAGCAAACTACTACGGTATGCTTTGCCAGCTCCTCCATTTCGGGAGTGAAGGGGATGTTATCCCACGCTACATTCTCGCAAATATCGTATTGGGGAACGCCCTGCTCATCGAGCTTGACCTCCACCGTGCCGGTAGGCTGTGACACCGTGTGAATAAGTGTTTTAAGACCCTTCTTCTCTGCCAGGGTAGAGCGAATCTCCTCGCCCAAAGCATCATCACCAACGGCACTTACCAGGTAGGCAGGCATAGCGCACTGCGCCACGTGATGGGCGAAATTAGCGGGCGCACCGCCCAACTGCTTACCCTCGGGGAGCATATCCCACAACACCTCGCCGATGCCGACAATATACATCTGTTTTGATAAATCCATTTTGAATAGTATTTTTTAGTTATTACTTACTGCATATCCAGAAACAGAGCGTAATGCAATCCATTTTAACCGCAACACCTCTATTTTATGATACAAATATAGAAAAGTGTTTTGGGATTCGCAAAAATAAATTTTGTTCTCGGCTCGGCTTGTAGTATATTTGCAGAAAGAATAGTGTAATGAAAGAGCAAAAAGTTATACACTACGAGCACTTTGCCTCGCTCGAGAATATGCCCGCCGAGGATCGTTCACTCATTGAGGCCGCTGCAAAGGCTACCCTCTCGGCTCACGCCCCCTACTCACATTTTCGGGTAGGTGCGGCGGCACGTCTGCAGAGCGGAGCCACAATCACGGCCGCCAACTGCGAGAGCGAAGTATTCCCCTCGGGGATGTGTGCCGAGCGCTCGCTGCTATATTTCCACGCGAGCAACCATCCGTGTGACAACATTGTGGCTCTTGCCATTGCATCCGACCCTGCGGAGCGCGAATGCTATCCCTGCGGAGCGTGCCGACAGGTGTTGCTCGACGCCGAAAAGCGTCAGCAGAGCCCCATACGCATCATTATGGCCGGAGGTGGCACGGCTACCGTTGTGGAGAGCGCCGAGACATTGTTGCCCTTTACATTCAAACTTTAGATTATGATACACCCCAAAGATATACTTTACGAGGATAACCACCTGATCGTGGTGAACAAGCGTTGTGGCTATCTGGTACAGCCCGACTGCGAGACCGACGAGGCGCTGGAGAACGACATAAAGACAATGATCAAGGTTCGCGACCACAAGCCCGGCGATGTTTTCCTGGGCGTCGTACATCGCATCGACCGCCCCGTGAGTGGTGCTGTGCTCTTTGCCAAGACCTCGAAGGCGCTCACACGCCTGAATGAGATGATCCGCTCGGGAGAGATTCACAAGACCTACTGGGCCATCACCGAGGCACGCCCCGACGTGGAGGAGGGTACGCTCACGCACTACATCGTGCGCGATGGTCGCACCAACCGTTCACGCGCCTACGACAAGCCTAAAGCCGACGGCAAGAAAGCCGTATTGAACTATCATGTGGCAGGATGCTCGACTCGCTACACACTCGTGGAGGTGGAGTTGCTCACGGGTCGTCATCATCAGATTCGTGCCCAACTATCAAAAATAGGTTGTCCCATTAAGGGCGATTTGAAGTATGGCGCCAAGCGTTCGAACCCCGACGGTGGCATATCGCTCCACTCGCGCCGTGTGGAGTTCCTGCACCCCGTGCGCAAGGAGATGATCACGATCACGGCACCCGTGCCGAAGGATAATTTGTGGGAATTTTTTGAAACGATGTAACGATGAGACTGCTGATTCAACGTGTAGCGGAGGCCTCGGTTACGATCGAGGGCCGTGTGCACTCACAGATAGGAAAAGGCTTGCTGGTGCTGGTGGGCATCGAGGAGGCCGACACACAGGAGGATATAGATTGGCTCACGGGTAAGCTGTTGCGCCTTAGAATCTTCGACGACGAGGCGGGCGTAATGAATCTCGACGTGCAGCAGATCGGGGGCGAGATTATGGTGGTAAGTCAGTTCACGCTCCACGCCTCGACAAAGAAGGGCAACCGCCCCTCATACTTCCGTGCTGCGGCGGAGGCTATATCACGACCTATGTATGAGAGATTCGTGCAGGCCGTAGCCGAGGCTTCGGGCAAGCAGGTTGCCACGGGCGAGTTCGGTGCCGACATGAAGGTGGCGCTTGTGAACGATGGTCCCGTAACGATATGGATTGACTCACGAAACAGAGAGTAGAGATGAGAAGAAGAACAAAACCTATGGGCGGTCGCCGCACACTGATATATATCATCGTTGTGGGTTTGCTGCTTGCGGCGCACTACCTCTACGATAATTTTGCTCCCGAAGCAGCCATAGCTGCCGACTACACGGAGCAGGTGGCGTTTACGAGCGAGGAGCCCTCCGCCGAGACTGCACCCCGCAAGGCGACGGGCGCACAGTGGGCCGAGCTCCCCACAATGAAGCGTCAGGGTGACGAGATCTACATCACCACGCATCACATTGGCGACAAGCGCAACTATACGGTCTGCTACAGCAGCGAGCATCACGCTCCGCTGTGGGTGGCTGCACCCGTACATCGCGCCTACAAGGGAGATGTGAAGCGTGTGGATAACTACGACTTCGACCCCACGCTGCCCGTGAACATTCAAACTCGCCTTGCCCGTTCGTATGGCGATTACACACGTGGTCATATGCTGGGCTCGGCCGAGCGCACGGCCTCACGCGAGATGAACAACCAGACATTCTACTCGACCAACATAGCCCCTCAACTGCGTGAGGGTTTCAACGAGCGTGGCGGAGCGTGGAACAACCTGGAGTATTTTGTTGATCGTCAGGTGTGTGCCGACACGCTATACGTCGTGACAGGTGCCATATATGAGCCATTCACCGATAGCGACGGAGCGCTGATCGAGCCCCGCACAACGCGCAACAAGAACGACAACAAGCAGATAGGCGTGCCTACGGCATACTATAAGGCCCTGCTGCGCACCCGCTCGGGTCGCACGGGACGCAGTGTCGAGGAGTGCAAGGCCTCGGAGCTAAAGTGTGCAGCCTTTATCGTGGGACACCGCTCGGCATCGGGTCGCAAGCCCTCGGCCGATGATATGATCTCGATAAAGGAGTTGGAGCGACTGACGGGTATCGACTTCTTCGCAAACGTACCCCACGCCCCAGAGCGTGAGGCCAACGCCTCGGACTGGGGTTTATAAAATGCCAAACGAACTACTATTATGGATATAGCACAAGCAAAACGAAAAGAAAACATAGCCGAATACATCCTCTACCTATGGCAGATAGAGGATCTGTTGCGAGCCCTGCAATTCAGTCCCGAGGCGATATACTCGCAGCTCGTTGCACCTCGCGAGGTGGAGGAGGAGCAGAAGCACCTCTACCTGCTATGGTATATGGACATCGTGAACCTTCTGCGCAAGGAGGGTAAGGAGGAGAGCGGCCACCTGGAGCATACACTGCACCTGATTGCCGACGTGCACAACCTGCACCTGCAACTTATGCACCACCCCGTGGGTGAGCCTTACCGTCAGCTCTTTGCTCGTCTGGCTCCGCAGCTGCCCACGTTGCGTAAGCTCGTCGGCAAGGAGGATATATCCGACACCGAGCTCTCGTTCCGTGCCCTATATGCCGCTATGCTCTATCGCATCAAGGGCGAGAAGCAGCACGGCGAGGCCATAAAGGACACCATCGAGTTGGTATCGCCCGTGGTGGCACACCTGGCGGCAATGTATGGCAAGGTGGAGCGTGGCGAGGTGGATTTGTTCAAGGATATGTAATTTTCCATCGAAAAAAGAGCCTTCAAAACCCACTCGCAGAGGCAAAAACGGCAGACAGAGAGTTTTTTATTTGAAAATAGTTTGCGTTTTCGGAAAAAACGTTTTACCTTTGCCCTCCGCAAAGATTATGTTACGGCACAATCCGAGCGAAACTTAAGTGAAACAAACACAAAAACGATATCGTTATGGCAATGAAGAGAACTTACCAGCCTTCTCGTCGCAAGAGAATCAATAAGCATGGATTCCGTCAGAGAATGGCTACTGCTAACGGCCGCAAGGTATTGGCAGCGCGTCGCGCAAAGGGACGCAAGAAGTTGACCGTATCAGATGAGTCAACATTCAAGTATGCTTAATTTTTCGACTCGGTCGGAAAAATAAGAGGGCACCGGACGCGGGGCCCTCTTATTTTATACCCTCCTCTAAAGAGCGTGTCTAACACGGTGATTTCTGCGTTACGCTCGCCCTTAAAATGCTCATTTACGCCGAGTAAACTCCGCTTTTTCGGACTTCGCAAGCCTTGAAATCCCTCTTGTTATACACGCTCTGAAAGAAAAGAGGCTATTCAACTTTCTTGTTGGACAGCCCCTTTCGGTCGCTACGCTCCGTGGGTGCAGAGTGCAATGCCTACAAATATGGACGCGGGGCCCTCTTATTTTTTATATATATTTTAAGTGTAATAAGTGTTATAGGTGTTATATTTCTGTCAAAAAGTGTAACTTTGTGTTGTTAGAGCTACTAAAACTATGAAAACACTAAAACTATTTGCTGTTGCACTCTTCGCATTGATGGCAACAGGCGCACAGGCGCAGACCGAGAAGGTCACAATCGATGGCGACCACGGCAAGTTACAGGCCGAGATTCACAAGCCCACGCTCAAGCAGGGCGAGCGTGTTCCGATGGTGGTACTCTGCCACGGCTTTATGGGCAATATGCAGAGCGATCTGCTCATCAAGATTGCCGAACTGCTGCAGGAGCGCGGCATAGCAAGCATCCGCTTCGACTTCAACGGCCACGGCCAGAGTGAAGGCCGCTTTCAGGATATGACCGTGCTGAACGAGATCGTAGATGCAAAAAAGGTAATTGAGTATGTAAAGGCATTGCCCTATGTGAGTAGCGTTGCCATCGCGGGCCACTCGCAGGGTGGTGTTGTGGCGGCAATGACCGCAGGAGAGTTAGGAGCCGAGAAGATTAAGTCGGTAGTATTGCTCGCCCCCGCGGCTGTGCTGCGCGATGACGCCATCCGAGGCAGCACGATGGGAGCAACGTACGACCCCTTCAACCCGGGCGAGTATGTGGAGTTGTTCCGTGGCTTGAAGCTCGGCGCAGAGTATATCCGCACGGCCTTCTCGATGCCTATATATGAGACTTCGGCAGGGTACAAGGGCCCGGCGCTGATCATCCACGGCACGGGCGACCGTGTAGTGCCCTACACCTATGGTGAGCGTTTCCACCAACTGTGGGAGGGCAGTGAATTGATAATTCTCGACCGCGCCGACCACGGCTTCTCAAAGCAGACCAACGAGGTGGCGGCGTCGAGTGCCGATTTTTTGAGCAAGACATTGCTTTCGACAAAATAGAATAATAGAGGGTGCTCAGCAAGGTTGAGCACCCTTTTTATTTATGCTCAAAAATACTGCATTCGGCACAATTTATGCTCCGCAAGGGGTATGAAGCTGATCAAAATACCATTTATCATCGCCTTTGCGCTGGCCGCCATAGCCATCGGGGCATCCTACATATTCAGTCTGCGAAGTGAGGCCGAGCCGACCGAGTACCTATGGTACGAATCTCTGCAGGGGCTGCACGAACTATGCCGTGCGAAGCACCGCCAAAGCCACCTATATGGCGAATATGCCCGCCACGCCGAGCGAGACTCCCTGCCCGTACAGGCGGCACTGCTGCGTGCCCTGGCATTTGCCGACGGGGTGCAGTGCGCCAACTGTCGCAAAGCGATAGAATCACTCGGAGGGCGTTTTCATACGCCCGTGGTGCAGACCTCGGCATTGCAGGATACGCCGACACATCTCCACCTCGCCCTGCAAGCCAAGAGTGCCGTGCGTGAGGGCATAGCCCAGAGGTGTCTGCATCGTGCCGTGGAGGAGGGGAACCGTTACATAGCACGTCTGCTGACGTGGTGCGACGCCAGCGACATAGCGCAGATCGTAATACTGCAACACGTGATTGAGGCTTGCGACAACGAGCCGACCGCACCCTACCAGGTGTGCCCCACCTGCGGAGCGATATCGAACAGCGACCTGCACACGGCCTACTGTCCGCACTGCATGACCGACAGGCAGGAGTTCCACACATTCAAGTAGCGCTATCGAGGGCGCGCCTCAACAACATACACACAAAAGAGCCCGCCTGATCAACATCAAGCGGGCTCATAACACTGCAAATACTATAAGCCGAGTTCTGTACCCTTTGCAGGGCCTCTATCATTTATCTACGACTGTGGTCACCCACAGCCTCTAGCAACCTACCCCCCGACATTGGACGAGCAACCCTTAATTGTCGGTATACGTGGTCTTGCAACCCGCAAGGCGTACTGCCGACGAACATTACTGCCGTCGCGGTGGGCTCTTACCCCACCTTTTCACCCTTACCTGCCGGCCCGAAAGCCGACATAGGCGGTTATTCTCTGTTACGCTACTACACCCTCACGAACGTCGAGCCGTTAACTCGTGCGGCGCTCTGTGTTGCTCGGACTTTCCTCTCCCCTTACGGGCAGCGATAGAGCGTACTTGCAATTTTTCTATGATAAGCCCGCTACTCCTGCTTACGGACGTTATCCCAATATTTTTAGGCATACTATCGAATAGCGACCTACGCCTAATCAGCGCATAGCGGCTATCTTGAAGCGAGCCTCATCCCAATATTTTTAGGCATACCAAACAACGCTATGCCTAATCCTTGCACCCAAAAATTGGATAATTGAGGCTGTTTTTAGGCTTGCGACGGCGAGCAAAGCGGAGCATACTACTCGTATGTGAGCATTTGCTCGACAAGCGTAACGACAAAACAGCCCAATTAGGCAATTTTTATTTTACTACGGGTTTAATATCCTTAATTCGCAACTGCGTAGTCACAGTTCCTCGATAGTGGTTCTCCACAATCTGGTAGCAGACATCGATAGGACGTCCCGAGCGCACCCACTCATAATGTGTGGGCTGCTGGAAGGCGATGGTCTGTATCGATGTATTAGGCTTCTGCTTCTGCACCAGGTCCATACGCAGATGCTCCATTTCGGCTCCCACCAGCTTTGCCTCACCGTGCGAACTTGCGCCATACGTCGCAAAGACAGGCGCCGTGTTTCCCGGGCCGAAGGGCTGGAAACTATTGAGCTGGCGATGGAACGCGGGCGTGATGTCCGAGAAGAGCAACTCGCTGTCAATATCCACCTGCGGAACCAATATCTGCGGATCGATATTCTTCTCCACGTAGGCGTTGAAACGCTCCTTGAAGGCCTCAACATTCTCGGGACGCATCGTAAGACCTGCGGCGTACATGTGTCCACCGAAGTTTTCCAGCAGATCCGAGCACGACTCAACAGCCTGATACAGGTCAAAGCCGGGCACCGAACGTGCCGAACCCGTCACGAAGCCGTTGCTCATCGTCAGCACCACCGTGGGACGGTAGTAGGTCTCGATAAGGCGCGAGGCAACAATACCCACGATGCCCTTCATCCACTTGGGATTATAGATCACCGTGCACTTGCGGTCCTTCAGGTGAGGGTTCGACTCGATGTAGTCGTGAGCCTCCTGCGTGACGCTGCGGTCGATATTCTTACGATCCTGATTGTACGAGTCAATCACGTCGCAGAACTCACGAGCCTGCTTCTCGTTACCCTCAACGAGCAACTCCACAGCGGCAAAGCCACCACTCGGAGCGGCATTCTCGTCGTTCTCGTCCATACGCATACGTCCTGCGGCGTTGATGCGTGGGCCAATCTTAAATACAATGTCGTCGATAGTGATCGTCTGGCGCTCCAGGCCACAGATCTTGATTATCGACCCAAGGCCCGACGAAGGCATACGGTTCAGACGCTCCAAGCCATAGTAGGCAAGGATACGGTTCTCGCCCGTAAGCGGTACGATGTCGGACGCAATACTTACCACGAGCAAGTCCAGCAGATGCTCGATCTCCTTGAACGGGATACCGTGCTTCTGTGCATAGGCCTGCACGAGTTTGAATCCTACGCCACAACCTGACAACTCGTTGAACGGATAGTTGCAGTCGTTGCGCTTGGGATCCAGCACAGCCACAGCCGCGGGAATCTCGTCGGCTGGGAGGTGGTGGTCGCAGATGATGAAATCAACACCCTTCTGCTTCGCATAAACAACCTTTTCTACGGCTTTGATACCGCAATCCAGAGCAATGGCCAGCGTAACACCCTTGCGGGCCGCAAAGTCAATACCCTTGACCGATATGCCGTAACCGTCGTTATAACGGTCGGGGATGTAGAAAACAAGGTTTTTGTGACCTATCTGCCTGAGGAACTTATAAACCAACGCCACTGCTGTCGTACCGTCCACGTCGTAGTCGCCATACACCATAATCATCTCATTACGTGCGACGGCGCGCTCGATACGCTCCACTGCGCGCTCCATATCCGTCATCAGGAACGGATCGTGCAGATCTGCAAGTTGCGGGTTAAAGAACCTATTGGCCTTTTCTACGGTGTCTATGCCTCGTTGCACAAGTAGGTTTGTCAGAACAGGCGACATTCGGAGGTGAGTAGCCAAACGCTCTACAACCTCGCGATCGCCGTGCTGCCGCACAACCCATCGCTTCTCTATAGGCATAACTTACAATTTTATTATTTATATATTTCAATTTTTAATTTTTCACTTAAATGTTTAACAACCTGCATCTTAACCTGCTCAAGATCGACCTCGTGGCCCACCTCTCGTGAGATGCTCGTAACCCCACGATCGACAAATCCGCAGGGGTTGATATGGTTAAAGTAGCGCAAGTCGGTGGCCACATTCAGGGCAAAGCCGTGCATCGTAACGTAACGGCTCGACCTTACGCCTATGGCACAGATCTTACGTGCGCGAGGGCTATCACCCTCAATCCAAACGCCCGAGGCACCAGCCACACGGCCAGCCTCGATGCCCCACTCCGCACAGACGCCAATGATGGCCTCCTCGATGGAGTCGATATACTCCCTTAGACCGATGCCCACCTTCTCCAGATCGAGAATGGGATAACCCACAATCTGACCCGGGCCGTGAAAGGTCACGTCTCCGCCACGGTCGATGTGGAAAAACTCGGCACCGATGGAGCGCAAATAGGCCTCCGAGACGAGCATATTCTCGTCCTTACCGCTTTTGCCTAATGTGTAAACAGGATTGTGTTCTACTGTGAGAAGCCAGCCAGCTTCGTGCCCCGAAAGATCCGCCATATCCGCAGTGCCTACATCAGCACCTCCCGCGACCGCCCCACCTCGCTTTGCCGCAAGCACGCAGTCGAACAGCGACCGCTGCAAGTCCCAGCACTCGGAGTAGCCCATACGGCCCAGATCTTTGTACAATACCCCCTTCATTTTAGCCAAAAGCCTTACGCCGAAGAGGATCGGTGAAGCCTCGGACAAGCGACAATTATGGCTGCCAGCCCTTGTCCTAATCTCCTCCCCCTCTACTGCTCGGCAATTTTACGCTTGACGCTCTCCAGCGCAGCATCAGCCAGGTATGACGAGCGCACCATAGGTGCACTTGCACAATAGCTGAAGCCCATCTCAAGAGCCTGAGATCGGTACCAATCGAATTTCTCGGGAGTGATGTACGCCGCAACGGGATAGTGCTCCAGAGAGGGTCGAAGGTACTGACCAAGCGTTACAATATCGACACCCACATCACGCAGGTCTCGAAGTGTCTGCAATACTTCATCATCGCTCTCGCCAAGTCCGACCATCAGTCCACTCTTCGCGACTACGCCCATAGAGGAGATTATCTCCAGCGCGCGCATACTCGTGCGATACTTCGCCCGAGAGCGCACCTGAGGGGTCAGACGCTCGACGGTTTCGATGTTGTGCCCGATGATATCGGGCTTGGATGCGGCTACAATTTCGATTAAGTCAGCCCTTGCATCCAAATCGGGAATAAGGAGCTCAATTGTTGCGTCGCAATTTTCTTTACGGATAGCCTCTACCACTGCGGCCCAATGTCGGGCACCGCCATCGGGTAGGTCATCACAAGTTACAGATGTTACGACAACGTGTCGAAGTCCCATCAATCGAACGCTCTCGGCCAACTTCTCCGGCTCTGAGGGATCGGGGGCAAGGGGTATGCCTGTCTTTGTGGCGCAGAAACGACATCCGCGAGTACAAATTTCGCCCAGGATCATAAATGTGGCTGTTCTACGGCGCCAACACTCTGCCTTGTTAGGGCAAAGACCGCTACTACAAATGGTGTGCAACGAGTGCTCTTTAACGATACGCTCGACCTCGGCCGATTCGTCGTTACTCTGTAGGCGGATCTTCAACCACTCGGGCTTACGCAGTACATTTACCTTGTCATAAAACTTCGGCATTTTAAGTTCATTATTTTCCAATTGATGCAAAGATAGCAAAAAAAACAAAAACGACGCGGTTTTTGAGCAAAAAACGCTCTGCAAAGCGAAATTTTTCGTACATTTGTTACGAATCAAACATTTTAAAACACCAAATAGACATAACCAGATGAAAGAGGCTCTGAAATTTTACAAGGATTTTCCCAAAGAGGGCATCGTATTCGTTGATATAATCCCGCTGTTGCAGGACAAGAAGATTTTTGGTGAGGTGATCGAAAAACTCGGCGAGGCGCTCACCGCACCCAACATCGCCGCACCCGAGGCACGAGGATTTCTCTTTGCTGCGCCTCTGCTGCAATCGAAGCCCGAAGTGGCAAGCATCATTCCCCTGCGCAAGAGCGGCAAACTGCCTTATAATGAGGGTGATTTGTGCGACGTGGAGATCGAAAAGGAGTATGGCTCCGACCATCTCTTCTATCGTTTGAGCGACTTGGCAGCGGCCAAGACCGATGGCGACGAGATTCACATCTCACTGCTTGACGACCTGCTCGCTACGGGTGGCACGGCCGAGGGCGTGGCACGCTCGATGATGGCGCAAAAAATCGTAAAGGACGGCAAGGAGTATAAGGTCGTTATTGACGAATTTTTGTTTATCGTGGAACTCGATTTTTTGGCGGGCAAGGAGCGTTTAGAAAAGATTGCTCCCGTGCGTTCGCTCATTCATTTGTAGTATCTTCTACCAAAATATTGGAAAACTCCCCGACGTGGGAGTTTTTTTTATGGCAAAAAATTGGGGGGGGGAATTTTTTACATATATTTGTGGCAGATAACCAAAAACTTAAAGACGTATGGTAAAACGTATCACTATCTTACTTGCCACGCTGATGTGTTGTGCGACAAGTTTCGCACAGAGAGTTGATGTTCGCCGCTTTGAGGGAGAGATTGGCGTTGGGTTGGTTAATGGAGTAAACTCTTTCGTGCTTGACGATTGCTCTGTTGGCCCAAGAATATATGGCGAATTACGTTACAACTTCCGCACTCTGCCCATCGACGTGGGCCTGCAAGCATCGGGCAGTTTCTTTCACCGAGAGGCTGACAGTCAAGCAGAAAGATTAAAATCCAAGTCATTCAACGTAATGGCCGTTGCCGACTACAACTTCTTTCGTGGAAGAACTATATCACTATTTGCGGGCTTAGGTGTAGGATTGGGCGTTTTGGAGATGAGTTATCCGATTAGCATCAAAGAGAGCAACGCACATTGGGCTGGCTACTCGACGGGCGAAGGCAAGAACAAGCCCTGCTTCTCACCACGCATCGGCGTTGAGTTATTCAACCATCTGCGATTGAGTGTTCATTACGTGGTCGAGGAGCGAGCCAACAACCATATAGGCTTCAGCATTGGCGGCGTTATCGGCGGTGGAAGAAAGCGATAACAGACCTTGCCATACAAGAAAATAAAAGAGTGTCCCGTTTTTCGGGGCGCTCTTTTTTTTGTGTGATATAGCAGTGAGGCAGGCGACAAACAGAAAATTTTGAATTTTGAATTCTTAATTTTGAATTTATATGTGTATATTTGCACGTTTTACATTATTTATTAGAGGTAAAGCGACCAAAAAGCCTCTTTTTTGGCAGGGCGCAAGGCTCATTTAAGAGCCCACAAACGAGAAAACAAAGAGAATAAAAATATAAAAACCTATGAAGTTCAACGAGTACAAAGGTCTCGATTTGGCTGCAATAGCCGACGAGGTATTGAAGAAATGGGACGCTGACGACACCTTCCATCAGAGTATCACCACTCGCGAGGGTCATCCCACATTCGTATTCTACGAGGGTCCCCCCTCGGCAAACGGTATGCCGGGTATCCACCACGTTATGGCACGTACGATCAAGGATGTTATCTGCCGTTACAAGACACAGCAGGGCTACTTGGTACACCGCAAGGCGGGTTGGGATACGCACGGTCTGCCCGTGGAGCTGGGTGTAGAGAAGAAACTCGGCATCACAAAGGAGGATATCGGCAAGACAATCTCTATCGAGGAGTACAACCGCACCTGCCGTGAGGCGGTGATGGAGTTCACCGACATGTGGGAGAACCTGACCAAGAAGATGGGTTACTGGGTGAATATGGACGATCCTTATATCACCTACGACAACAAATACATCGAGACACTGTGGTGGCTTCTGAAGCAGCTCTACGACAAGGGCCTGCTCTACAAGGGTTACACCATCCAGCCCTATTCGCCCGCTGCGGGTACGGGTCTTTCGACTCACGAGCTGAACCAGCCGGGTTGCTACCGCGATGTGAAGGATACCACGATGGTGGCACAGTTCCGCATCACAGAGCCCAAGCCCGAGATGGAGGGTTGGGGTACGCCCGTATTCCTGGCATGGACCACAACACCCTGGACTCTGCCCTCAAACACCGCACTCTGCGTAGGCCCGAAGATTGACTACGTTGCGGTTCGTACATACAACGGCTACACGGGGGAGAAGATCACCGCTGTATTGGCTGAGCCTCTGCTCTACTCGCACTTTAACAAGAAGGCCGAGGGCATTGCATTAGAGGATTACAAGGCAGGCGACAAACTTATCCCCTTCGAGGTTGTGGGTCGCTGGAAGGGCCCCGAGCTCGTTGGTATGCACTACGAGCAGCTGATCCAGTGGGTGAAGCCCGTGGAGCTTAATGACGCAGGCGAGTGGCAGTCGGCCGAGCACAAGGCATTCCGCGTGATTCCGGGCGACTACGTAACGGTGGAGGATGGTACGGGTATCGTACACATCGCTCCGACGTTTGGTGCTGACGATGCCTTCGTAGCACGTCAGGCTGGCATCCCCTCACTGTTTATGATTAACAAGCGTGGCGAGACACGTCCGATGGTGGATCTTACGGGTAAGTTCTACCTGATGGAGGAGCTGGACGAAAAGTTCCTTAAGGAGTGTGTCAATGCCGAGGCATATAAGGACTACGAGGGTCGCTGGGTGAAGAATGCCTACGATCCGCAGTTCACCGTGGATGGTCGTTACGATGAGGCCGCTGCCGCAGCTGCCGAGTCGCTCGACGTATATATCGCTATCAACCTCAAGGGCGTGAACAAGGCCTTCAAGATTGAGAAGCACACGCACAACTACCCCCACTGCTGGCGTACCGACAAACCCGTGTTGTACTATCCTCTGGATTCGTGGTTCATCCGCACCACAGCGCTCAAGGAGCGTATGATGGAGCTCAACGAGACCATCCTCTGGAAGCCCGAATCGACGGGTACGGGTCGCTTTGGCAAGTGGTTGGAGAATCTGAACGACTGGAACCTTTCACGCTCACGTTTCTGGGGCACGCCGCTGCCTATCTGGGCTACGGAGGATCGTTCGGAGCTCAAGTGCATCGGTTCGGTGGAGGAGCTTATGGCCGAGATCGAGAAGAGTATCGCTGCAGGCAATATGACCGAGAATCCGTTCAAGAACTTCAAGGTGGGCGATATGTCGAAGGAGAACTACTCGGTAGAGAATATCGACCTGCATCGTCCCTATGTTGATTCTATCGTGCTGACCTCATCAAAGGGCGAGCCTATGAAGCGCGAGAGCGATCTTATCGACGTATGGTTTGACTCGGGTGCCATGCCCTACGCGCAGATTCACTATCCGTTCGAGAATGGAGGTGCGGACTTCACGGAGGTATTCCCCGCCGACTTCATCGCCGAGGGTGTGGATCAGACACGTGGCTGGTTCTTCACACTGCACGCTATCGCCACGATGTTGTTTGACTCGGTGGCGTTCAAGAATATCATCTCTAACGGCTTGGTGCTCGACAAGAACGGCAACAAGATGTCGAAGCGTCTGGGCAACGCCGTAGATCCTTTCGAGGTGCTTGCTACTTACGGTGCTGACGCTACACGTTGGTATATGATCTCTAACTCACAGCCGTGGGACAACCTCAAGTTCGACAAGGAGGGTGTTGATGAGGTGCGCCGTAAGTTCTTCGGCACATTGTACAACACCTACTCATTCTTCGCTCTCTACGCCAACGTGGATGGCTTTACGGGTGGAGAGCGTGAGATACCTATCGCCGAGCGTCCCGAGATCGACCGCTGGATCATCTCGGTGCTGAACACTCTGGTTAAGGAGGTCACAAAGTATCTCAACGACTACGATCCCACGCCCGCAGCGCGTGCTATTCAGGAGTTCGTAGGCGAAAACCTCTCTAACTGGTACGTTCGTCTGAACCGTAAGCGTTTCTGGGGCGGTGGTATGAGCAACGACAAGCTGGCTGCATATCAGACCCTCTACACCTGTCTGGAGACCGTAGTGAAGTTGGCTGCACCGTTTGCTCCCTTCATCTCGGATCGCATCTTTACCGATCTGAACGCTGTGAGCGGTCGCCACAAGGAGCAGTCAGTACACCTGGCTCAGTTCCCCGTGGTGGACGAGACGCTGGTGAACAGCGAGCTGGAGCAGATGATGGATATCGCACAGCGCGTATCGTCAATGGTTCTTGCTCTGCGCCGCAAGGTGAACATCAAGGTGCGTCAGCCGCTGACAAAGATTCTTATCCCCGTCCTGGATCAGGATATGGCTCGCCATATCGAGGCCGTGAAGTCACTTATCATGGGTGAGGTGAACATCAAGGATATTGAGTTGTTGAGCGACACTACGGGTATCATTACCAAGCGCATCAAGCTCAACTTCAAAAACTTCTGCCAGCGCTATCCCAAGTTGGCAAAGCAGATGTCGGCTATGGTCGCAACCTTCACGCAGGAGCAGATCGCCCAGATCGAGGCTGCGGCAGAGTCGGTGCTCGACCTTGCAGGCGAGAAGATTACCGTGACACCCGCCGACTTCGAGATCACGTCGGAGGATATGCCCGGCTGGCTGGTGGCATCGGAGGGTAAATTGACCGTTGCGCTGGATATTACCCTGACCGACGAGCTTCGCCGTGAGGGTGTGGCACGCGAGTTGATTAACCGTATTCAGAATATCCGCAAGGATTCAGGCTTTGAGGTGACGGATAAGATTCGCGTCGAGATCGAGGATAAGGAGTTGGTGGCAGGAGCCATCGAGCACTTCGCATCCTACATCGCATCGCAGACCCTGGCCGTGGAGGTTAAGGCAGCGACCGAGCCCGCAGGTGCAGTGGTTGTAGATTCGGATGTGGACGAGGAGCCGCTGAAGATTGCCGTTACACGCCTGTAATGCAAGGTATGTGTTTTATAATAAAAGATTTGGTATTTTATAAAAATTATCTTATCTTTACATTAAGACACTAAAAAATTCTACAACTATGGCAGAAGAGAGAGTAAGATATAGCGATAATGAGTTGGCAGAGTTCAAGCAGGTGATCCTCAAGAAACTCGAACAGGCCAAGGCTGATTATGATTTGCTACGTGCAAACATCGCAAACGACAACGACACTCACGACACCTCGCCCACCTTCAAGGTGCTGGAGGAGGGTGCCGCCACTCTGTCGAAGGAGGAGACGGGCCGTTTGGTAGCACACCAGAGTAAGTTTATCCGCAACCTCGAGATGGCATTGGTGCGTATCGAGAACAAGACCTATGGCATCTGCAAGACCACAGGCAAGCTGATCCCCAAGGAGCGCCTGATGCGTGTTCCCCACGCTACGGAGTGCATCGAAGCCAAAGAGGCAAGAAAGTAAGAAAAGGAGTCCAGCGGGACTCCTTTTTTATTTCTCGACTACTTGTGAAGTCGTATAACAAGAGGGATTTCAAGGCCTGCGAAGCCCGAGAAACCGCAGTTTACTGAGGCGTAAATGAGGATTTCGAGGGCAAGCGTAACGCAGAAATCACCTTGTTAGACGGCTTCTTTTAATCTACACGCACTACGGCATCACACAACTCCGCCGCCGAAGGATGATGCGTCACGATAATCATAGTGCGGTGATTGGCATATTGCGAAAGACGCTCCAACAGCAGCGCCTCCGTTGCTACATCCAACGCCGCCGTAGGTTCGTCCATAAGTATCACGCTCTTCTCACGCAGCAGCGCACGGGCAATGGCTATACGTTGTGCCTGACCCTCGCTCAATCCCATACCCGCCTCCGAGCAGGGGGTGTCAAGTCCCAGGGGCAACTCACGCACAAAATCTGCTACGGCAGTATGCAGAGCCTTCCACATCTGCTCGTCGGTGGCCGAGGGGTTGCCCAGCAGCAGGTTGCTACGCACCGTGCCACTCATCAGCGAGTTGCCCTGCGGCACATAGCCAACATTGCAGCGTGTGCGTGCCGACAGTCGCTCCTCACGCTCCGCATTATATATCACGGCCGACCCTTGGGCGGGGTCAATCAGGCCGAGCATAAGTCTCAGAAGCGTACTCTAGCCCGCTCCCGTATGTCCCAGCACGGCAGTCATCTGCCCTGCGGCAAAGTCGTAAGAGAAGTTTTCCAATACATTCTCGCCCTCCTTATAGGCGAAGGTGACGTTCTCCATACGAATACCCACCTCGCCCGCAAGATGCACCGCGCCACGCTCCTCGAGAGGCAGGTCAGTAAGCTCTATCAGGCGATCGACGGCAGTGGTGACGTGAATAAACGAGGGCAGCTGACGGCTCAGCTCCATAATAGGACGCTGCACCTGACCCGCGAGTTGCATAAAGGCGGTCATAAGTCCATAGCCGGCACCCGCCTGCAGGCGGAAAGCACCCCACACGAATGCCGAGAGGTAACCCACCGAGAAACCCATCTGCATCATCTTACGCGAGAAGAGCGTGAAGTCCGTGCGGCGCATAACCTTCTCACGCAGATCCTCCTGCATAGACTCCAGATCCTCCACAACGCAGGGCGTATATTCCATCGACGAGACCAGCGTACGGTGGTGCATACTCTCCTGAATGTGAGCCTGCACGCGCGAATCTATATCACGTATCTCCTTGGTATAGTGGCGTATGCGACGAGCATAGACCCGGCTCAGCAATAGGAATGTAGGCAGAATCAGCACAACGGCCATAGCCAGGCGATAGTCCAGAATGGCAAGGAACGTCACCGCGGCAACAAACTGTATGCACGTAACGGTAGTCTGTGGCACGACGACGCAGACCGTATTGGCGATATTATCCACATCCTCCCATATACGGTTCATCACATCGCCCGTGTGCATCTTGGCACCCGAAGCCCAACGGCTATCCATCATATGCGAGAAGAGACGATGACGCAAGCGGTTCTTCATATCGAGTTCGCTCTCCACCTCCATACGCGAAACGTAGGTCGAGAGGAGTATCTGCGTGAGGATGCAGGCCACCATAGCCACGATGAAGAGGTAGATGTTGCCCTCCACGCGCGAGGTGGCAATATCGACCAACTGCTTGCTCGTCCAGACATACATCAGCGAGACGACCACGTGCACCACGCCAACAGCCGCCTGCAAGAATATCCTTGCTCGCAAGCCCTCGGCAGCAGCCCATAACCATTTTATGTATCCTCTAATACTCATTATACTTCCACCAGACCGTTGCGGATAGCATAGACCACAAGACTTGCCGTGTTCTTGCAACCGCTCTTCTCCAAGATATTGGCACGGTGTTTATCCACCGTACGTTTCGAAATGTATAATCTGTCGGCAATCTCCTGTGTCGAGTCGCCACGGCATATACCGACCAAAATCTCAATCTCTCGCTCCGACAGACGATCCGCCTCGGCAATGTTGTCGGCCGCATTGTTACCCGTCGAACGCAACGACTGCGAGAGCGACTGCAAGAGCGATTCATTGAAGTAACTACCCCCTGCGGCTACGGTCTCCACAGCCTCCACGACCTCGTCAAACTCCGAGTCCTTGAGCAGAAAACCCTTTGCTCCCGAAGCCACCATCTGCGAGTAGTAGGCATTGTCGGCAAACATCGTGAGCGATATGATCTTCATATCGGGACACATGCGAAGTGCCCGCTCCGTGGTCTGCGCTCCATTGATGCCGGGCATAGCGTAATCCATAAATACCACATCGGGACGCACACGCTCCACCTCGGCGAGGAACTCCTCGCCGCTTGCCGCCTCGGCCACAACCTCTACGCCCGAGTGTGTTGAGAGCAACATCTTCAGCCCGTTGCGGAACAGCGTGTGATCATCAACCAATGCTACGCGTATCATCCTCTGCGCTCCTTTCTTCGTGGACGTGCCTTATCTATTGCGGGTGGCGGGGTCTCCATACGTGAAGCGCCACGCACATTGACCTTAACGGTGGCGGTCATACCCTTACCCTTCGACGAGCGTATGTCAAACTCGCCATTGAGCGAGTTGATACGGGAACTGATATTCGAGAGGCCCATACCGCAATCCATCATAGCCTGCGGGTTGAAGCCACGGCCATTGTCGCTATACTGCAACTCCAGAATATCGCCCGTAGCCGAAAGCGTGAGGCGTATCTCGCTACAGCCCGAGTGTTTGAGTGAATTGGTTACAAGCTCGCACGCCACACGGTAGAGGATAACCTCAATATCGGTATTGTAGCGCTCACCACGCAGATTTGTGGCGAACGACAGCTTAACATTATGCAGCGCCTGCGAGCGGTCGATAAAGTTGCGGATGCCTCGCGCAAGGCCAAAATCCGAGAGCACGTGGGGCGAGAGGTTGTTCGATATCTCACGCAGCGATCGCAGAGCCTCCTCCACAACGTACAACGTATTGTCAAATATCTCCTTGCGCTCCTGATCCATCTCCGTGCGTGAGAGCGCCGAGAGCGAAATCTTAGCCGACGAGAGCAACGGGCCCAGACCATCGTGCAGCTCCTTGGAGAAGGTGGCACGGCTCTTCTCCTCGGTGCGGAGCACGGCCGTGAGGATACGCTTGTCGATGAGTTGGCGGTGACGGTTCAGGCGGTCGATATAGTCAAAGAGGCGGTCGAGCATAACGATTCCCACCGACACACATATCGACACCACGATATCGAACCATACCGAAGCCTCCATAGGCACCGGATGGCCATAACTCATCCATAGTTGCAGCACTCGCTGTACGGCCAGCACCATAAAACCGATGATGAAGAGGATCCATATCGAGTTATACTTGGTGGCTCGCACCAATCGCACGGCATAATACATTGCGACGAACTGGACGATGATTGCCAGATAGAGCAGGATTTTAATAGTCATATTCTACCTCCTTTCTGCGACACGCGGCCGCTACTTTAAAATTTTATTCAAATAGTCCATATCCCGATACGACGTAAGGTCGATCTGAATGGGTACCACCGATACATATCCATTGGCCAATGCCCACTCGTCGGTATCCTCGGCCTGGGGTTCGTAGTTCGTGTAGTCACCCGTGAGCCAGAAGTACTGGCGACCATTGGGATCTACGTGCGGGAAGAAATCCTCACGCCACAGACCGCGACACTGACGACACACACGCACACCCTTGATCTCGGCCACGGCAGGCACATTTACATTCAGGCACAACTGCTCGCGCTGCTCCTCGCTCGACAGCACCGAGGCGATAATTTCTCGACCATAGCGTTTGGCATCAGTGAAGTCGGCATCGTGCGAATGGTCCAGCAACGACAACCCCACCGACGGACAACCGTAGAAACTACCCTCGATGGCGGCACCCATAGTGCCCGAGTAGAGGACGTTGATCGTAGAGTTGGAGCCGTGGTTGATGCCCGAGATGACCAAATCGACCTTCACGTCCTTGAGCATATGGTCGAAGGTGAACTTCACACAATCGACGGGCGTGCCCGAGAAGGAGTATATCTCCAGCCCCGGCTCGCTGTGGTGCTTACGCAAAAAGAGCGGGTCGTAGATGGTTATGGCCTGCGAACGACCACTCTGCGGCGTGGCTGGTGCCACAGCCACCACACGACCAAACTCGCGCGCCACCTCGATGGCGGCGGCAAAGCCCGGAGCCTCGTAGCCGTCGTCGTTGGTTACTACTATTAATCTATCTTTATCGTACATTGTCTTCAAATAATCGTTTTAGATGCACACAGGCGGATAGTATGTCACATTACAAAGATAAAAAAATATTCCTTTTCTCGTGCGCCGGTCCGTTTTTTTATTTGACATCATATAATTTCCCCCGTTGTGGGTTGCAGATATGGGAAAATAACATTAATTTTGATAGACTTAAAACCGAAAAATTATGGCACAGAAACCTTACACCAAAAAGTACACCAATGCCGACTACTACACCGACGGCAAATTCAACGAAGATGTGGCAAAGAAGGCCTTCTTAGATATGTTCGAGCACTATGGCATACCCTTCACCCCCTTCCTTGAGGAGAATTTCTGGGTGAATGACTTCGGTCTGGGCGACTTCGAGCATGTAGGTATGGGTGGTGTATTCTGGATCAATAACCCCGAGTATAAATATTTTGGCCACGAGATCTACCTGCTGCCCAACCAGATGATTGTGGAGCACTACCATGTGCCCTCGGCATACGCCGCCAAGCACGAGAGCTGGCAGGTACGCAACGGCTGGGTATATAACTTCGGCATCGGCGAGCCTACGCCCAACCCGCCCGCACTACCCGAGAGTCAGAAGGATAAGTTCATCACGGTGAGCAATTTTCATATTATGAAGGTGGGTGATATCAGCGCCCTGCAGCAGATTGAGAGCCGTCACTTCCTGATGGCCGGCGACGAGGGTGCCGTGGTGACCGAGTACGGTACGTTCCACGACAACGATGGTCTGCGTTTCACCAACCCCGATGCAAGTTTATAAAATCAAATAAAAAGAGATACTATGAGAACATTTAATCACGTAGGAATGGTCCTCAAAGAGAAGATGGAGGGTATGATCTATGTTGAGCCGTTGAAGGTTCACATCACCGACTGCTCACAAAGTCCCAACAAGATTGAGTTTTTGTATTTTGAGCCCGACACTCCACTGCCACAACTGATGCAGCAGCAGGCTCACGTCGCATACGCTGTGCCTAACATCGAGGAGGCTATAAAGGACGCGAAACTCCTGTTCGGTCCCTTTGATATGGGTCATATGTGGCTCGCTTTTGTCGAGGAGGAGGGAGTTGCTATCGAGTTCAACGAGTTTAAGTAAGAGTTTTCTTTTACGAAAGATGAACGTGTCTAACAAGGTGATTTCTGCGTTACGCTCGCCCTTAAAATGCTCATTTACGCCAAGTAAACTCCGCTTTTCCGGGCTTCGCAGGCCTTGAAATCCCTCTTTTTATACACGTTCCGAAAGAAATGGGGCTGTTCAACGTTCTTGTTGGACAGCCCCATTTTTGTCTGTATCAGTTAGGCATTTTAACAAAGGTAGATACCAATCATTTTCACTTACAACCTTCAACCCTATCAGCCAGGCCATCAGTAGTGAAAATGTGGTATGACGTATTATTTTTAAAATCAAGCCAGGCGCCAAAAGAGACCATTGCCGCCAGCAAAAATTCGTATAATGAGGCTATTTTGAGAATGGCGCAGATTGAAGGAGCGGAGCATACTTGACGTATGTGAGCATCCTGAAATCAAGTCAGGCGCCAAAAGAGGCCATTAGACGGATTTTCAGAACAGCTCCAGCTGACCTTCAAGATGGTTAAACGACAGGCGATGATAGGGCGTAAGACCATACTCCCGAATGGCGAGTCGGTGCTCCTTGGTGGGATAACCCTTATTGCGATCCCAGCCATAGTGGGGATACTCCTCGTGCAGGCGCATCATATACTCATCACGATGCGTCTTGGCAAGTACCGAGGCCGCCGCAATGTTGGCATACTTGCCGTCGCCCTTGACAATGCACTTATACGGCAGACCACAGTGCGATGTAAAACGGTTGCCGTCGATGGCCAAAAACTCGGGCTTTACCTTTAGCTGCGAGGCCGCAATATTCATACCTTCGATAGATGCCTTCAAAATATTTATCTCATCAATACGCTCGGCCGTAACCTCTGCAACGGCCCACGCCAAAGCCTCACGCTCAATCACTTCGCGCAGGATGTTGCGGGCACGCTCGGTCATCTGCTTCGAATCATTGAGCAGGGGATGCGAAAAATCGGGCGGAAGAATCACCGCCGCAGCAAAGACACTGCCGGCCAGGCATCCGCGCCCCGCCTCGTCACATCCGGCCTCGATGAGTGTATTTTGATAGGTATTTTCCAACATAGCGTAACAAAGTTACAAATATTTTCTCGTGTTCGGCGCTTTTTTCGTATTTTTGTGGAGTGTCACACCGACCCAACAAGCGTAATCGTATGGCAGCAAAAAGAGTAGTTCGACATCGTATATTAGACCTCGCGGCGACAATGTTTGTCATCGCCATAGTCACTACGCTTCGCTCGGCACTTCTGCCTGCCGGCGATGAGATGATGCCCAACACCCCTACGCCCATAGGAGAGTTGCTGCAGAGCCTGCAAGGCTCCATTCCGACACTATCGGTCATCGTGTGGGGCATTGCGCTCTTCATCGCTGCCCTCGACGCCGGTCGCTTCGGCCCGAAATATTCGCTCTACCCCGCCTACACGCTGATGGCTATCCCCGTATTTGGCATCCTGGCAGGTGGCGTGATGGTGAGTAGCGACTTCCTGCTCTCTACGGCCGCAATGATAGCTATGCTGCTCGGCACGAAGTACCTGATACGCTGCATTATGCGCACCGACAGCTTCAACGACCTCTCGCTCGCGATGCTCTACTACGGCCTTCTGCCGTTGATTGTTGCCCCTTCGGCTCTGCTATACGTCGCCCTGCCCATCCTGGTGCTCGTGGTGCGTAGCACGTGGCGCGACTGGGTGGTGGCTGTGGCAAGTATGCTCTTCCCGCTCGCGGCCGTATGCTACTGGAACTGGTGCGCTGGCAATGGCTTTCTATCTATGGTCGAGCAGATCTACACGTCGATGTTCACGGCGAGCGAGTTCAGCTTCTTCTCTACGTTGAACGTTGCCGGCATCGCCCTGTTAGGCGTAATCATCGTTATGGTGCTGTGCGCCATAACTCTCATCATATCAGACAAATACTCGCTGAAGGTCAAGTCGCGTGCCGTGATGCGCTTCAACGCCTTGATGCTCGTCATTACGGTTGCTATGTTCTTCCTGCCCAGCGCTACGGCTTCGCTCTTTGTGCTTGTGGCGGTGCCTGCGGCTATGCTCATACCGCTTATCTTCGTGCGTATGGGAGTGGGCTTCACCGAGACTCTGTACCGCCTGATGCTCGTGGCGGCGGCCGCCAATATGGTGATTATGTGCCTGTAACAACGATTTTTACGGGCTTTTTCTTTGCGAAATAAAATTTTCGCTCTATCTTTGCACTCCGTATCAACCTCTTATATAGGGCGTAAGATCAAATAGGCGTCGATGCCGCGAGGCAGCAATGCATGGGATTACGAGCCAATGGGCAGTATGGTAGATGCTTACGCAGCGATAATGTTGAACGACTAATTTTTAATATTTGTTGCAACAATGAACAAAGATGCAATCATTAAGCTCGTAAACGAGCAGATGTGGCCCAAGACTGACGCTGATGTGCCTCAGTTTGGTGCTGGTGACACGATCACCGTAACTTACCGTATTGTCGAGGGTAACAAGGAGCGCTTGCAGAGCTTCCGTGGTGTAGTTATCCAGATCAAGGGTACGGGCAAGACCAAGATGTTTACCATCCGTAAGATCTCTAACGGCGTAGGCGTTGAGCGTATCTTCCCCCTCTACTCTCCTCACATCGACCACATCGAGGTTAACAAGTATGGTGTTGTACGTCGTGCACGTATCTACTACCTGCGTAACCTTACCGGTAAGAAGGCTCGTATCAAGGAGCGTCGCATTTCAAAGTAGTACGCGTTACTACTGCGGTTCACAAAAGGCTGTCCCGAGGGGCAGCCTTGTTTTTTTTGTATGTCCAGCACTTCGCCCAGCACTCCACTCGGCAGGGGTTGTATTTTTGATAGAGAATGATTATTTTTGTGATAATCAAACTTTTCTACAATGAAAGAAGCCGGCTACGTTTATATTCTCACCAACCCAAGTTTTAAGGAGGATTGGGTAAAGATAGGCAAAAGTTCTCGCCCCGTTGATATTCGCTCAAAAGAGTTGGACAACACCGCTGTACCATTACCCTTTGAGATTTATGCGACGTTGAAAACTGCTAAATATAATGAAGTAGAAAAACTAATTCATAAAACTATTGACAGATTAACAGATCTAAGAATTAGACAAAATCGTGAGTTCTTTAATGTTGCTCCAGCAAAAGCCCTTGATATTCTTAAAGATATTTCCACAACATTAGATGATGCGGAAATTGACGAAGTATATCTTGGCGAACATCGCAAAAAAACTACTCATATTAACGAGTCAGTAGATGACAATGTAAAAAAACAGCAAAGACCTCGCTTTAAGTTCAGTATGATTAATATTCAAATCGGAGAAACTATTACCTTTATCCCAACAGGTATTGAGGTAAAAGTCGCCGATGATGACAAAGTCGAATATCAAGGTCGTTTATATAAATTATCGCCATTTGTTGGAACATTTATGCCAAAGGATCGCCAAAATAATTCAGGAGCATATCAAGGCGCAAAATATTTCTCTTACAAAGGAGAGATTCTTGACGATATAAGGACTAAAATGGAAGCCAACGAATAAGTAAGAGCCGCAATACTTCGGGGTTGCGGTTCTTCTATACCTATATATAATATATCATTCGCCGAACTTGCCGAGGAGGAGTATATCTATAAGTGCAATAAGTGTAATAGGTATTATACTATTTACTCATAACTCATATAACACATATTACACCTATAATATTAGCACCAGCCCATCTGCTTAACTTGCCGAGAATTGCCGTGGGCAATCTGTTCTCGGCTTCGGTCGGTGGCGGCTCGGCAGAGTGGATATATCAAGCATCCTTCACCGCTTATAATATATATATTAGGTATATCCCCTCTGCCCTCGCCTGCTGCGACCGTCCTCTGTTTCACAGAGCAGTTAAGCGCATCAACGACAATAATACTGCATTATATATGAAAAATAGGTAGCCTTCTCTTCAAAAGGAGAATGACTCGTTCTCTAACTCTTTCTTTTCTATTTGAGAATTATAGTGCGATGTAACGAAATGTGGCACTTGGGATAGTACTCCGCGTACAGCCCAAGTGCCACATAAGTAAAGCGTGCTAGAAACTCAAATAAAAAAGAAAGAGGAGAACGATTTGCATCATTCTCCTCTTGAAGAGGCGGCTACCTACTCTCCCACCTAAATAGGCAGTACCATCGGCGTTAGTGAGCTTAACTTCTCTGTTCGGAATGGGAAGAGGTGGAACCTCACTGCTATAACCACCTAAAAGAACTCTTTGTTTCATTGTATCGAAACTATGCGATCGGGCTATCCGCGCCCTATGCGTCGCACGCGCTATATTTGACATTTTTCAGAGATGAGATAAAGTACTAAGAAGAAAGCCGTTCGGGTAATTAGTACTGCTCGACTTTGATATTACTATCTTTACATCTGCAGCCTATCAACGTAGTAGTCTCCTACGCCCCTCAAGGGAAGACTTATCTTGGGGATGGCTTCGCGCTTAGATGCTTTCAGCGCTTATCCAAACCGAACGCGGCTACTCGGCGGTACACTTGGCAGCATAACCGATACACCGGAGGTTCGTCCAACTCGGT
>JAFUOK010000058.1 GCA_017481925.1 Alistipes sp. | reverse complement strand
CTGTCAGACATCCTTGCGGATGTAAGTCATAGTAGTCCATAGGAGAGTCGAACTCCTCTTTCAAGAATGAAAATCTTGCGTCCTAACCGATAGACGAATGGACCATACCACTATCGTAGCCCATAGGCGAGCACTTTAGCGGTGCAAAGGTAAGGATAAAAATCTCAAACTCCAATAAATAGAAGAAAAAAAGTGCATCAAAATCTACAGAAAGTGATCGTCCGAAGCCATAAAAACCGCCCACGCCACAAAAAAAGCCCACGACCGAAGTCGCAGGCTTATGCTGTTTGTCCAACGTGGGATTAACGCTTTGAGTCGATAGCGGCGCAGATGCGGTCGAAGACCTCATCCATAGTACCTACACCGTCAATAGCTACGTACTTACCCTGCTTTGAGTAGTGGTCGGCAACTACGGCAGTCTGCTCGCGATATACAGAGATTCGGTTGCGGATAACATCCTCCGAAGCGTCATCGGCACGACCTGAATCCTTACCACGCAGAAGGATACGCTTTACGAGCTCCTCCTCGGGTACGTCCATATATACCATTACGTTTACGCTCAAGCCATCCTCAGCCAGGATACGGTCGAACTCCTCAGCCTGTGCTGTGGTGCGGGGGAAACCGTCGAAGATGTTACCTACGGCATCCTTGTGCTCAGCCATATAGTTGCGGATCATACCGATAACGATTGAATCGGGAGCCAAAGCACCTGACTCGATGTAGCTCTGCATGCTCTTGCCAAGCTCCGTACCGCGAGAGATCTCGCCACGAATAACGTCACCGGTTGAGATGTGGTTGATGTTGTACTTCTCCTTAATGCGTGCTGCCTGCGTACCCTTGCCGCAACCCGGCGCACCAAACAAGATAATATTCAGCATAATATTGTGTTTTAATTAGTTTTTTCCGAGGCCAAAGTTACAAAAAGTTATTCGAAAAATCGCCCGGCGAAGAAACTATTTGCTACTTCGCCTGTGCTTTATGGCATTTTCGCCGATATTTTCTTAACTTTGTTGCAGTAAAACACTTTTTTTGATGCTTCGACGTATAACAACATACGCTCTCATGCTACTCTCGCTCATCTCGTGCCACGAGGTGGTCGAACCACAGATTGTTGCGGGCTACATCGCCACCGACGCTACCGATGAAAGCCTCACAATCGTGGGTGACACCATTCCGCCGATGACCTTCAGGCTGGATGAGACGACCCTGCGTGAAGGAGGAGCACTCGTGGAGGGTAATGTTGTGGAGGTTATCTACCTACCCGCCGTGGAGGAGGGGGCTGTGCCGTTGGCCGAGCTTGTGACGGCCGACAAGACCTACCCCGAGGCCCTGGGTCGCTGGGCAACGGACAAGGGGGCTTCGTTGGAGATAGATATAGAGTTGCAACCGCACGGTCGTGTGACGCAGAGCCTGCCCGATAAGGTGATGCAGTTTGAGCGTTGGCAGATAACGGGCACCGAGGATGAGATTATGCTCTATGGCACGCTGTCGCTGCCGCCCGACTGGAGCGCCTATAATGAGGCTCGCAAAATAGATAAAGACGCACCGCTGCCCGAGCGCCGAGCAAGACGTTTTAGCGTAGTAGCCACGTTAGACAAGGAGACGGACAGCAATACGGAGAACCGTCGAGTATTGCGATTTAAGAATGACGGACGTGAGTCGAAACTATATTTTCAGCAGTAGATAAGGTAAAAAAAGACGACCCTAAAGTGAGTCGTCTTTTCTTTTCTAATATAGTGCGTTTACATACTCCCAATAATAATATGCCGCAAAGACCATCCCTATAAATATAAGGATTGCCCCCAGCACTACCAATATCTTTTTCAGGCGTTTCATCGCTACTCCTTAAAACCTTGTGCACGCAGACGGATGTCGTTGCCATCGGGCGTAACCATATAGGCACCCGTCGTCTCACGTGTGATGTGACCAATAATATCTACCATTCCCAAGCGCATCACCTCCTGCATAGCAAGGGGCACGGTGAAGAGCAACTCATAGTCGCTACCGCCATTCAGCGCCGCCACCACGGGATCGACGTGCATCTCCTCGGCCAGAGCCGATGTCTGCTTGGCGATGGGTATGCGATCCAAATAGATGCGTGCGCCACACTTCGATGCCTTGCATATCTGCAACACCTCGCTCGCGAGACCGTCCGAGATGTCAATCATCGACGTGGGTACAATCTTCTCCTCGGCCAAAGCCTCCACAATATCCTTGCGGGCTCGGGGTTTTAGGTAACGCTGCAACAGATACTCGTAGCCACCGAACTGCGGTTCGGGGTTTTCCACATCCTTAAGCACTCGCTTCTCACGCTCCAGCAACTGCAAGCCCATATACGCCGAGCCGAGGTTACCCGTAAGGCAGATAAGGTCGTTGAACTGCGCTCCCGAACGGTAACTGATAGCCTTGCGCTTGGCACGGCCTATGGTGGTGATGTTGATAACAAGACCCGTCATCGAGGCCGTAGTATCGCCACCGACCAGATCCACACCCAACTCACGGCACGCAAAATCTATACCCTCATACAGATCCTGCAACGCCTCGACGGGCAACTTGGCCGATACTCCGATCGAGATCATAATCTGCTCGGGCAGGGCATTCATCGCAAGGATGTCGCTCACGCCCACGGTCACGGCCTTGTAACCGAGGTGCTTCAGCGGAAAGTACGTAAGGTCGAAGTCGATGCCCTCCAACAGCGTGTCGGTGGAGATGAGCATCGCATCGTCACGTCCTGCGGCTACCACGGCGGCATCGTCACCCACGCCCCTGATGGTGCGCTTGTTTGCGGTGGTGGCGTTGCGTGTAAGGGTATCAATAAGGCCGAACTCGCCCAACTCGGCGATCTCGGTACGTTTTCTCTGACTCATAGTGATTCTGTTTTTACAAAGATAAGAAAAATTTCACTCCCATTTCGTCTTTTTTAGTAATTTCACGTCATATAGTCAAACGCAGCGTTTGAAACACAAACTTTTACACAAATGAAACTCAACTCAAAAACGAATATTGAACAACTCGCCGAGTGGATAGACGAGTGGCAGGAGCAACTATTCCGCTACGCCTTCTTCCGTTTGGGCAACCGTAGCGACGCTGAGGATGTTGTGCAGGAGGCATTTCTAAAAGTAGCATCTGCTACGATAAAGCCCGACAACCCCAAGGCCTACCTCTTCCGCATCGTTGCCAACCGTTCGATCGATATCCTACGCGAGAGAAGCCGTTTGACTACACTCGAGGAGCGCATCGCCGCCCCCTCGGCAAGTGACGATTGGGAGGCACAGGAGGAGTACCGACGCATCGAGCAACTCCTTCGCCGACTTCCCGAGCAACAGAGCGAGGTGATACGTCTGCACATCCACGGATCGCTGAAATTTACCGAGATTGCCGAGATGCTGGAGACGCCCGCCTCAACTGTCAAGAGCCGTTTCACGAGCGGTATCGAGCGACTGAAACAACTATTACTTAACTAAAACTCACTCAACTATGAAAAACTTATATTCATCAACCGACGAGCAGATCATCTCTATGCTCACCCCGAAGGTCGAGGTGAAACCCTCGGCAGATATGCGCTCACGCATCCTCGCCGCAGCAGATCAGCAGGCCGTCCAGCAAAAGACTCGTCCCCGTCGCCTGCGCTATTGGCTCGGAGCAGCAGCATCCGCAGCAGCAGTTGTGGCCATCGCCATAACACTTACACTCAACTCCCCCGCCTATGCAGCACGCAAATACTTCTCGTTGGCGCTGGTCGTGATGCAGCAGGCCAAGACAATGATAATGACGGGAAAACTTCGTACAGAGGCCGAAGAGCCTATCGACTACATCAACCCACAGGCCGACTTCGTACCCGCCACGATCAAGGTTATTTACGACGAGCCGATGTTGTTCTCAATAGAGAAAGAGGGTGGTCGCGCAGTGCTCTACAAGGGCGCAGACGGCACGGGCGACTATGTATATCAATGGTCCAATTTCAACAACACCCTTTCGGGCTGGAAGAGTCAGCATGCAGGCTTTGTCAATAAAGAGATGGGGGCTATACTCAATCCTCGCATATTGCTGGAGACCGAGTACCGCATCGCCGAGAGTAATAAAGGTACGGATTACGAGATTATAGAGGTCGGCGAGATGGTAATTGTAAGAGTTGCCACAACAGCGCAAGGCGACTACTCGCAGAGCGACTATCGTCTGAATACCTCCTTGGCCGAGGCCAATACACTCCGCGAGTACACATTCGATAAAAACACGGGATTGCTCCATAAGTTGCGCATCGTAATTATGATTGAAGACAAACCCGTAACAATAATGGAGAGCGAGAGCATCGACTACAACGAGCCTCTGACCGTCGCCGATCTCTACGACAAGGCACTCTTTGAGAGCATCACGTTCAACGATATGAGTATTCACGCCGAGGCATCATCACCACTAATTGGCATCGAAGCCGACGAGGCAGCCGAGATAATCCTCAAAGCGATGCAGACGTGGGATATGAATATCCTCAATACGGCAATGACACTCTATAAGGGCGATACGATGAAGGTTTTGGAGTCCAGATACAAAGGCGTGGAGGTAAAGTCAATCGGCAAAGCGCAATCATCGGGTTTGTATCCAGGTAAGTTCGTCAAGTGCAAGGTCGTTATGCCCGATGGCAGCAAGGAGACCCTGATGCTCGCCCTGCGTAACGACAACAAACAAGGCGTATGGGTAGTAGATGGAGGATTGTAAACCTAAATCATAAGCAAATTCATTTGGGCGGGCCGTGGGCTCGCCCTTTTTACTATTATAACAAGAAATTATATGTATCAGGCAGGCAGTTTGACAAAGGTAGATTCCATTCATTTTCACTTACCAACAAACTTGTATCAGGTACGTAATCCGTAGTGAAAATATGGAATGACGTATTTATGACTTATCTTAATAGTCCAAACTACACTCTTTATAACAAAAAAAGCAGACACCCAATAAGATGGATGTCTGCCTGAATGTTATTTTGCTTGTATTAAAGTGGCTTTTCAAGGCTTGCGAAGATTTCAAAAGCGGAGTTTACTTGACGTAAATGAGCATTTTGAAATCGAGCGTAACGCCGAAAAGACCTTTAAGACAACAAAATTACTCTGCAACTACTGACAAAGCGACAGTAGCCTTAACCTCGCGGTGGAGCTTAACCTCGGCGGTGTACTCACCTACGGTCTTGATAGACTCAACGGTGATAGCCTTGCGGTCAACTGTGATCTCCTTAGCAGCCAAAGCCTCAGCAACGTCAGCTGAAGTTACAGCACCGAAGATCTTACCCTCCTCAGCCTTAACGGTGATAACCAAAGGCAAGTTAGCGATCTTCTCTGCCAATGCCTGAGCGTCAGCAAGGATCTTAGCGTCCTTGTGAGCACGCTGGCGAAGGTTCTCAGCCAATACCTTCTTAGCCGAAGCGGTAGCAGCCTTAGCAAAACCCTGAGGAATCAAGTAATTGTTTGCGTAACCGGGCTTAACGTTCACGATGTCGTTGGTGTAGCCCAAGTTCTCTACGTCTTTGATAAGAATAACTTCCATATTGCTCTCCTCCTCTTAATTATTTCATACAATCTGTTACGAACGGCAGAATAGCCAAGTGACGAGCACGCTTTACGGCCTGTGCCACCTTCTTCTGGAACTTCTGTGATGTACCGGTCAAGCGAAGGGGAAGGATCTTACCCTGCTCGTTGAGGAACTTCTTCAAGAACTCACCGTCCTTATAATCTACGTACTTGATGCCGAGCTTCTTGAAACGGCAGTACTTCTTCTTCTTTACATCTACTGATACGGG
>JAFUOK010000057.1 GCA_017481925.1 Alistipes sp. | reverse complement strand
TCTGAACACCGACCTCGTTTGCGACGCTATCAACACCGCTATGCGCGGGTTGTTCAAGCAGATCGTTTACGGTCGTACCCAGTCAGCTTTCTCTGAGGGCGGTCTTCCTATCGGTGCTGGTCTTGAGGACTTGGGTAAGGGTTTGCGTTCACAGGTAGGTACTATGTTCGGTACTGTTGCTAAGGGTACTCGCTACCTTGAGATGGCCGAGGGTTACTGCACCCGCATGGCTTTGGACGCTAACGACGAGGTTATCGGCTACGAGTTCGTACACCTTGGCAAGATGATGGAGTTCATCAAGAAGGGTATTGAGCCCGCTGAGGCATTGGAGAAGGCTAAGGGTTCTTATGGCCGTTTCAAGGATGCCGTTAAGTACATTGATCCCCGTCAGGAGTAAACCACACATTGTATAATCGAAAAATAAGAGAATAAGATATGGCAAATTTATTTGAGAGCTACGAGCGCCGAATCGACCACATCAACGAGGTGCTCGCACAGTACGGAATCAACGGCATCGACGAGGCTAAGGCTATCTGCGACGCCAAGGGCATCGATCCTTACAAGATGTGTGAGGAGACTCAGCCCATCTGCTTCGAGAATGCAAAGTGGGCTTACGTAGTGGGTGCCGCTATCGCAATCAAGAAGGGCTGCACTAACGCTGCTGACGCTGCCGAGGCTATCGGCGAGGGTTTGCAGGCATTCTGCATCGCTGGTTCTGTAGCCGACGATCGTAAGGTAGGTATCGGCCACGGTAACTTGGCTGCTCGTCTGTTGCGCGAGGAGACTCAGTGCTTCGCATTCTTGGCTGGTCACGAGTCATTCGCTGCTGCCGAGGGCGCTATCAAGATCGCCGAGATGGCTAACAAGGTTCGTAAGAACCCTCTGCGCGTTATCCTTAACGGTTTGGGTAAGGACGCTGCGAAGATCATCTCTCGTATCAACGGCTTTACATACGTTCAGACTCAGTTCGACTACTACTCAGGTGAGGTATCAGTAGTTGAGGAGACTCCCTATTCAGATGGTTTGCGTGCTAAGGTACGCTGCTACGGTGTTGACGACGTTCGCGAGGGCGTTGCCGTAATGTGGAAGGAGGACGTTGATGTATCTATCACCGGTAACTCAACCAACCCCACCCGTTTCCAGCACCCCGTTGCAGGTACTTACAAGAAGGAGCGCGTATTGGCTAACAAGAAGTACTTCTCTGTAGCATCAGGTGGTGGTACCGGCCGTACTTTGCACCCCGATAACATGGGTGCAGGTCCCGCTTCTTACGGTATGACCGATACTTTGGGTCGTATGCACTCTGACGCTCAGTTTGCAGGTTCTTCATCAGTTCCCGCACACGTTGAGATGATGGGCTTCCTGGGTATGGGTAACAACCCGATGGTAGGTGCTACCGTTGCTGTTGCCGTTGCCGTTCAGCAGGCTATGACGGAGTAATTCAGCAGGTTAGCAGACTTGAAGAAGGGACATAAATCCCGCCACAAGTCAAACCTATAAAACGAAAATCCCGATGACTTAATGCAAGTTGTCGGGATTTTTTATTTAAATCATATTTAGGATGTAACAACAAACCCGACAGATTGTCTGTCGGGTTATTTTTTCAATTCAGAAGAGTAAAAAGTTACAACCCCTGAATATCCCTTAGATCGATGAGTTTATTTACGATAGCATAGATCGTGAGACCGGCGGGCGAGTGAATCTGCAATTTTGATGAGAGGTTGCGGCGATGGGTGGTTACCGTATGCACCGAGAGGTTCAGGCTATCGGCAATCTCCTTATTCGACATTCCCTTTGCTATACATACAATTATCTCCTTCTCACGAACACTCAACACCTCTACACGTGAGGTGTCGTTATCCTCCATCTCTGTCTGTGGTTGCTGTATGCCGTTCTCACGCACCTGCTGTTCCAGCTCCTCAACGGCAGGCACAAACAGCGCATCCTCGACCTGACAATGAGAGTTAAGATCCTGCTCGCAGTTGATTATATCGAAGAGTACCGAGTTGAGCATATCGTTACTTCGCTCGGGATAGTAACTGATGATAATATCCTTTAACTCATTGAGTTTAGGACCTATATTATTATGCCGATCCGAGAACGAACGAATCGTATATGTGCCGCTCATACGGTTTTTGAGCAACTCCTCGACATACGAGAAGACCTCCTCATTTTCATACTCCATATGGCGGCGCACCTCGGTTACATACTCATCATAAAAACGCAGTATCAGCAACGCCACATCGTCAGCTCCCGAACAGTCGATAGCCTCTATCAGGCGGCGGCGTATCGAGGGCAGATTATAGTCGAGAAAATAGTTGTGGGCACGCTTCAGATACTCAATAAGTGAGGCAAGTGACAACGCACGATAGTCGGCCTCCTTGCCGCTGATAAAATTGGCCACAACCAAGAACGTAGCCGTATCTACACCCTGCGCCTCGCATATCTCCTTCACGCTTTTGTCGCCGAAACCCAACGAGATACCAAAGCGACTCATCACCATAAGCAGAGATGAGTTGTCGCGAATAAGGCTTCGCATCTTATCCGAAGGGTAATATCTTGTCAAATCGGAGGACATCTATTTCTGAAGAATTTGCACAGGCAAAGTTACGCCAAACCTAACCCCGAATCAATACTTAAAAATAGTGATTTGCCACGCCACGGCATCCCTAAAATTACGCAATTTTGAGTATTGTCCCCATTGCACTCTCTTAATATTTTTGCAAGTGGTAAAATAGTGTTTTACGAGTATGTATAATAAATAAAGAAGACAATATGAAGAGATTTTTACTGACCCTTATGCTTGGTACAGCGCTCTCATCTGCGACCTATGCCCAGCAGAGCGAGGCTCCCTCGAATAACGAGGAGCAGACCACACAATCAAGCGAAAAACCCTCACGCCTGACAATCGGCGGTTATGGCGAGGCCGTATATACCCGCAACTTCTTTAGCGACAAATATCTGCGTTACACCGATGCCGAAACATACAAGGATGATAAGAGCCACGGTCGCTTCGACCTGCCGCACGTTGTGCTGTGGCTGGGTTATGATTTCGGACGCGGCTGGTCGCTCGGCACAGAGATAGAGTTTGAGCACGGTGGAACGGAGAGTGCCGTAGAGATCGAGGAAGAGGAGGCAGGAGAGTACGAATCGGAGGTCGAGCGCGGCGGTGAGGTTGCGTTGGAGCAGTTCTGGATCAACAAGGCGTGGCTCGGCGGCAAGATCAACCTCAAGATGGGGCACATCATAGTTCCCGTCGGCGCTACCAATATGTACCATATGCCCACCGAGTTCTTCACCAACTACCGTCCTGAGGGCGAGAGCACCATTATGCCCTGCACGTGGCACGAGACTGGCGTAAGCCTTTGGGGAGAAGTAGGCAAGTGGCGCTATGAAGTTATGCTCTTGCCGGGCCTTGACTCGGATCGCTTCGGCCGCCAGACGTGGGTGGCAGGCGGTGCAGGCAGCCCCTATGAGTTCAAGATTGCCAACTCGTACGCAGGAGCCTTCCGTGTGGACAACTTCTCAGTGAAGGGACTTCGCCTTTCGTTGAGTGGATACGTCGGAAACTCTTTTAGGAATACGCTGAGCGTTACGGCTAACGAGAAGTATAAGGACGTGAAGGGCACGGTGGCTATCGGCTCTTTCGACTTCTGCTACGACGCTCACGACCTGATCGTTCGTGGAAACTTCGACTATGGTCATCTGACCGACTCGGAGCTTATCACCAAATACAATATGTCGATGCGTAACGACTCACCCTCTCCCAAGCAGGCCATCGGCTCTGATGCTATCTCGGCAAGCGTAGAGGCGGGTTACGACCTCTTCGGCATTGGCAATAACGACAAGTTGCAGAGTCAGAGCCTCTATCTGTTCGGTCGTTACGAGTATTACGACTCGATGTACAAGACCGAGGGCACGATTCAGGATGCAGCGTGGTGTGGCCGCCAGCGTGTAGCTGTAGGCTTGAACTATCGCCCCATCAGCGACATCGTCATCAAAGCGGAGTATAGCATTGGTCTTTTGGACAAAATGTTCAACAACGAGCCTTCGTTCTCGATCGGCATTGCTTACTCGGGACTCTTCAAGCGTTAATTACTCAATATCAGTTAGGCGGCACGTTGCAGCCAAAAAAAATACCCAATTTTTGAGTATTGCCACGCCACTGCCGACCGAGTAATTTTGCAACAGAATTTTATTAAGTATTAACATATAAAACAACAGACAAAATGAAAAAGAGTTTGAAATTTCTCTCTTATTTTACATTCAGCGCTATGCTCACGCTGGGCCTCGGCGCTTGTAGCGACAACGACGACCCCACACCCGAGCCCACGCCCGAGGGCCCGACAAAGGAGGAGTCATTCAAGGCCGCCATTGTCCCCTACATCGACAATACGGTTGTTCCCACCTATAAGGGTATGGCCGACAATGCTATCCTTATGGCTGAGGCGTGTGACAAGCTCTACGCCGCCTTCACCGAGGGTACGCTCTCTACTGATCAGGTAAAGGCTGCTGGCGCACATTGGAACGCCTGCCGTGACTATTGGGAGAAGAGCGAGGCATTCCTCTATGGTGCTGCTGCCGACTACAATATCGACCCCCACATCGACTCTTGGCCTTTGGATAAGAACGCTATGGATCAGTTGCTGGCAAATATCCGTGCCGGTCAGGCGTGGGATGTGGCTAACTTGGGTTATGGTCTTTTGGGCTTCCACGCCGTTGAGTATATGTTGTTTGAGCTCAGCGAGGATGGCGAGACTTCACTCCCCCACAACGTAAACTACACCGAGGAGGAGTTAATCTATCTCTGCGCTGTGGCTGGCGATCTGCGTGATCAATGCATCCTGCTGGAGGCATCGTGGGCAGGCATGGATAACGTAACCGACGAGAAGGTAGCGCTTTTGGAGGCTGCCGAGCTGGAGCCTTCGTTCGACTACGGCTGGAGTATGAAGAATGCTGGTCAGGGCGGTAGTCGCTACAAGAACTTCCAGGAGGCTGCCGAGGATTTGGTACAGGGTTGCATCGACATCGCCGACGAAGTTGGCAACACCAAGATTGGTCGCCCCGCCAATGGCTCATCCGAGGAGGATCGCAACTACATCGAGTCGCCTTATAGCCTCAATTCGATCAATGACTTCGTTGGTAACATCATCAGCATACAGAATGCTTACGAGGGTAGCCTTGCAGGCGACGCATCGGTAAGCGACTACATCAAGTCTGTGAATCCCGATTTGGACACTCAAGTTAAAAACCAGATACAGACCTGCATTGCAGCCATTAAAGAAATACCTGAACCATTTGCAAAAAGCGCATCAGGCGCGGCGGCTGCCAATGCAGTGACGGTAGTAGGTACCGATTTGGTAGATGTTCTTGAGAGTGTAATGGCCGAGTTGTCGAAGTATTAATTGCGGTGACAAGGCACCGATATGTGGCGGGACCTCAGTCCCGCCCTTGTCGGTTTATAATGAAAAACGACTATGAAAAAGATTAATTACTTGATTTTAGCCATCTTATGTTTAGGGATGGTGGCTTGTAGCAACGACAATACAGATCCCACACCAACACCCGAGCCCGAAATCGCACAACTTCCCGAGTGGTACTACACGGGTGGCGAGCTGGGCACAACCCACCTTGCAACATTCAATGCTCTGGAGCAGCCCACCGCATCGGTCGAGAATGCTGGCATGTACCAGTCGTTCAAGAATGGCGAGGCACTATTCGAGAAGCCCTTTATGAGTAATACGGAGGGTGTACGTTCAGGTTTGGGCCCCGTGTATATTCGTACCTCTTGTATCCACTGTCACCCTGGCTATGGCCACGGAAAGCGTATCGAGGCAGGCGCATTCAACACCAATGAGATTGGCAATGGTAACCTACTCGTTGTATATAACAAGGATACCGAGGCTTATGTGCCTTGGCTTGCAGGTATGCCGCAGAGCCACGCCGTAGCACCCTTCAAGGCTCCCGTGGATGAAAGCAAGATCACGGTGCAGTGGTTGGACTACACCGACGAGTGGGGCAACAAGTTCCCCGACGGCGAGAGCTACTCTTTGCAGTATCCCGAGGTCACGATGCCCGAGGATGCAATCTATGTATATAATCAGGGTTACGATCAGTTGGGCAACTATGGTGTTAAGTTGGAATCTACCATCGGCATCTATGGTACAGGCCTTTTGGATGCTATTCCCGACGAGGATATTGTGGCCGAGTGGAGCAAGCAGGAGAAGGATGGCTATATGCCCAACGGCTTGAATAAGGCCTACTTCGAGAATGGTGCATGGAAAAGTTACTACGCCAATACCGCACAAGGTGGCGATGGCACGCCCTACGTTCGTCGCTACACCTACGCAATGAGCCGTGGCCCGTTGCAGGATGGTGCCGGTGCTAACGCTTTCTGGAACATTACCAACGCTACACGTAGCGACCGCCGTTTCCACTACCTCGATGCGGCTGGCACCTACGCTCTCTACTCATCAAAGGATCCCGAGGTACAGGCTGGCTTTGAGGAGTATATCGCAGCCGTAGATCCCAATAAGGAGTACCCCGAGTTCTGGGAGGGCACATTGGAGGAGCGTATTTACGCCTACCTCACTTCGAAAAACCTCCCCGTAGAGGTTACCGACGAGGAGTACACCGACCTGATGGTTTGGCACCGCGGTTTGGCTGTTCCCGCAGCGCGTAACGTAGATGATGAGGATGTGCTGCGTGGCCGTGAACTCTTCGAGGAGATAGGTTGTGCCTACTGTCACCGTCCCTCGTGGACTACGGGCAGTGACGAGGTACGTGACCCCGCCCGCTTCTTTGATGGCGACGAGTTGCCTCGCTACCCGAATCAGAAGATTTGGCCCTACACCGATATGGTACAGCACAAACTCCACATGGAGAACGACATCCGCACCGGCTGGTGCCGCACAACTCCGCTTTGGGGACGTGGCCTGCATCAGAAGGTTACGGGTTCGCCCACGGCCGACCGCCTGCACGACTGTCGTGCCCGCACCACGATGGAGGCTATCATGTGGCACGGTAACGCCAAGAGCGACGCCCGCAAGAGTGTAGAGGAGTTCCGCACACTCTCAAAGGAGGATCGTGACGCTATCGTGAAGTTTATTGACGCTATTTAATAACCAACTATGCCCGCCACCACCCGCAAGGGAGTGGTGGGCTTTTTTTAGAATAATGAAGAGAAACAGATTACGGACATTGGCTTTTTCATCACTGGGACTTATCACAGCGATTATGATGGTCGCCACCGTTGTAGAAAAACAGCAGGGTAGCGACTTTGTGCGCGAGCATATCTATGGCGCGTGGTGGATGGTTGCGCTGTGGGGCGCATCGGCACTTCTCTCACTATTCTATATCATAAAACAACAACTCTACAAGCAACTCCTCACCTTCGCTCTGCATCTCTCGTTTCTGTTGATTTTGGCGGGAGCAGGTGTGACCTATCTGTTAGGCATTCAAGGGCGAGTACATCTTCGCGTAGGCGAGAACGCGACGGGAGAGTTTGCCCTCTCGGATGGGCAGACGCAGCAATTACCCTTCTCTATCCAACTACAAGGATTCGAGTTGCAATACTACGAGGGCACATTTGCCCCAATGGATTATGTGAGCCATATAGAGGTTTTAGATGGTACGCAGACCCACGAGGGCGTGATCTCAATGAATAACATCTTCCGCTATCGTGGCTATCGCTTCTATCAGTCGGGCTACGACCGTGACGGCAAGGGTACATCACTCGCCATATCGTACGACCCCTACGGCATTGGTATAACTTACTCGGGTTATGCTATGCTGCTGGCCACGATGCTCGCCTTCTTCTTTCAGCGAGGCTCTACCCTCCGTCGTCTGCTCCGCCACCCCGCCCTTCGGCGTGGATTGCTGACCGTAGCGGTGCTTGCCTCTGCGCTCAACGCCTCGGCCACACCCCAAACCCTGCCACGCGATGTGGCCGCAGAGTTTGGCAATCTGCACATCTACTACAACGACCGCATCTGCCCACTGCAAACCCTTGCACGTGACTTTACAGCCAAACTATACGGCAAAACCTCGTACGAAGGCCTTACGGCCGAGCAGGTGCTCACGGGCTGGTTCTTCTACTATGATGACTGGAAGCACGAACCGATGATTAAAATCAAGGGCTCGGCCATGCAAGACCTCTTGCAAATCGAGGGTCAGTATGCTGCCCTGACGGACTTTACCGACTACAACGGCTATCGAATAGACGAGGCTCTGCAATCGGGCAATGACGCTCTGCGTCGCAATGCCGAGAGCGCCAACGAGAAATTCAATCTTGTGAGCATGCTTTGTACGGGTAGTCTGCTGAAAATATATCCCTACAATGAGCCCGATAGCGAGCAGAGCGTGTGGTACTCGCTGGCTGACCAACTACCCCGCACAATGCCATACGAGCAGTGGCTGTTCATTGGCAATAGCCTAAATTTGGTGGCCGAGCAGGTGGCACGACGCGACTACACGCAGGTCACTACGCTTGTCGATAAGATTCGTCAATATCAACTCCGTGAGGCTCCGACTGCCGTACCCGAGCCATGGCTCTTCCGAGCCGAGCAACTCTATAATGAGTCGAACTACAATCGTCCGCTGGCAATGGCTTGTCTGACGTTGGGCATAATCTGTTTTATGCTCTTTGTTATGTGCGATGGTGCGAAAAGACCAATGCGATGGCTTCGTTTTGCATTGCTGGCAATTGTGGGGTGCATCGTAGCCTATCTTACGTTCCACATAGCCCTGCGTTGGATGGTCAGCGGTCATGTTCCTCTCTCCAACGGCTTCGAGACGATGCAGTTTATGGCATGGTGTAGCGTGGTGCTGACACTTCTCTTCGCCAACCGCTTCCGTTTGGCTCTACCTTTCGGATTACTGCTCTGCGGCTTTACGATGCTGGTGGCAATGATGGGCGAGGCAACGCCCAAAATCACGCAGTTGATGCCCGTGCTGCAATCTCCTCTGTTGAGCATACACGTTGTCGTGATTATGATTGCCTACACGCTTTTGGCTTTTACGATGCTTAATGGACTGACGGCACTTATCATTCGCCGTACACGCCCCGAGGCCGAGCAGGAGATAGAGTCGCTCTACATTCTCAGCCGACTGATGCTCTACCCTGCCGTATTTCTGCTGGCGGCGGGAATCTTTATCGGAGCTGTATGGGCAAATATCTCGTGGGGTCGCTATTGGGGTTGGGATCCGAAGGAGGTGTGGGCACTCATCACAATGCTGGTCTATGCCTCGGCACTACATTCGCAGTCGCTCGGCTGGTTCCGCCGCCCAATTTTCTTTCACACGTTCTGCATCGTGGCCTTTCTAACGGTGATCGTTACCTACTTTGGCGTAAACTTCCTGCTCGGTGGGATGCATAGCTACGCATAAGAGTGTCCTACAATAATATATTCCACCCACACTCAACCACTCCACAAATCACCCCTCCCCATAGTTTCGTTGGGAAGGGGTTTTCTATTGTGGTTTTCTGCCGAGATTTTGCCATTGATTTTTCCGAGATGATTGCCGTAGACTATAAAACCTCTCAACTCACTAAGACGTAACATCGGCTGTTAGTTGTATTCTGTTTAACCATTTAATTGTTTGTGTATTATGCAGTTACGACAATCAATGCGCTGAGCAGCGAAGATGCGGATGGATTGAAAAGTGATATGCGTGTTATGAGCGTGCAGGAGTTGTTCGAGCAGTCTTTGAGATTGTTTCAGCAGTACGACACGCAGCAGCATCTGTCGCTAATGAGCCGTATGCAGGAGCAATCGCTAACGGGACATCAGTTTGCACAACTTATTGGCAAGACGAGATTGTATCAGTTCCTGCCACCAAAGGAGCGCAAGATACTTTGGGCCGTATGCACTCTGACGCTCAGTTTGCAGGTTCTTCATCAGTTCCCGCACACGTTGAGATGATGGGCTTCCTGGGTATGGGTAACAACCCGATGGTAGGTGCTACCGCTGCTGTTGCTGTTGCCGTTCAGCAGGCTATGACGGAGTAATTCAGTAGGTTAGCAGACTTGAGGAAGGGACATAAATCCCGCCACAAGTCAAACCTATAAAACGAAAATCCCGATGACTTAATGCAAGTTGTCGGGATTTTTTTTATTTTTATATCGGGAGTTGCAAGCCGTTTCTTAAGCCAATCGAAGGGCTATTACTACCCTACTTTTCAGAAAAATCACAACCTATCCACAGCCATTTTTGGTTTTTCTAAAAATGGAAGCAGAATATGAGCTATATTGCGGTTAATCAATTTATTACAGCGATTTCAACTTTCCAAAACAGAGGTATAAAACAGCCATTTTCGATATGGAAAGACAAACAATCGCAGCCAATTTTTGGGTAGCACCCAGCAAAGTCCGTCGTAACGGCCTTGCTCCAATCAACGTAACAATCACCCGCAACGGCCAAAGAGCCTCATTTTCAACGGGAAGGATGATTCGCCCCGATAATTGGGATAGCAAACGTCAGCGAGCAAAGGGCAAAAGCGAAGAGGCTATAGCAATCAACACCCACTTGCAACAAATATCCATCCAATTACAACAAAAGGAGGATGACCTCATCGGCAAAGGTTATATCATTACAGCCGATCTTCTGCGCGATGCTATGCTTGGCAAGATAGACGCTCTACAAACAAAGACTCTTATGCAACTATTCGACGAGTTCCTGTCCGACCGTCGCAGAGATATGGAGTGTGGTAAGATTGCGAAAGATACCTTCGAGAACAACAACCGCTCCGCCAACTATGTTCGAGAATTTATTCGAAGCCGCTACAAGCGTAGCGATGTTGCCCTACACGAACTGAATCATAGTTTTATTTCCAATTTCGACACGTTTTTACGTAACGATAAAGGGATGAAGAAGAATACCTCTGTAAAGTCGCTCCGCACGCTAAAACAAGTCATAGGGATTGCTATCGCTAACGGGCATATCAAGGCTGACCCATTCACAAAGTTTAAGATACAGCGCGAGATTGTTGAGCGAGACTTTTTAACTAACGAGGAGTTGCAACGTATCATCAACCACGACTTCTCGGCAGAACGCTTACAACGAGTCAGAGATATATTTATTTTTGCGTGCTTTACTGGGCTATCATACATCGACCTCAGAACACTCGAGCCACAACATATCATAAAGGATGAGAACGGCAGAATGTGGATAAAAAAGCGACGTAAGAAGACAGGTATTCTATTTCGCGTACCGCTATTGCCGATACCAAAACTGATTCTTGAGAAGTATAGAGGCAACGAGCAACTGCTCCCAATACTGAATATCGGCACAACGGATGAGTATTTAAAGGAGATAGCAGCCTTGTGTGGTATCGAAAAGCGAATTTCGTCGCACACTGCACGCTATACCTTCGCCACGACCGTAACCCTCACCAATCGAGTATCATTGGAGGTGGTTGCCAAGATGATGGGCCACACCAACACCCGAATGACCTCCCACTATGCCAAAGTGGTCGATGAATACATTGGCGCAGAGATGGATAAACTCGGCTCTATCTATCACCCCAGCGAAGCTTAACAAACAGAAAGGGCTACCCGAAAAACGAGTAGCCCCAATTTTTAATACTATGGCCAATCGGTTTGACCTTAAAACTACCTAAGCCGCAGTTTCACTCACAGTCGCTACTTGCTCCTCTGCAACTGGAGTATCATCCATTATTACTGCCACTTCAGGTTGCTCTTCCATAGTAGATGTTTCCACTAATGTGGTAGAGACTTCGACTCGTGCAGAGGAAGGTTCTGCTATAGGTTTAGGAGCAGTAGGTTTTGCCTCATCTAATAACCCTCGTATCTTAACGGGGTTATACAGAGGCTCATCATAAGCCAAAATTCTGTCACCCAACACACTCTCTACTCCATAGCGCATCACCTTGTTTACAACACCACTACCCTCAAAAGCGACGTGCTGTGCAACAAATGCGGGGTTACGCTGTAAGCTGTGGCAATACTCATTAAAGTCTATGAGATTTGTCAATCTCTTCGACTCTTTAAGCAAATCATACCACACCATTTTGTGGCCTGACTTGTACACTTCTTGCGCAACCTCATCAATACACGCAATCTTGGTTGCGTTGTTTTGAGTTGCTTTCAACTGCTGATAGAACTTGCGACGAGCACGGTTAAGTGTCATCCAAATTGCGGGTGTCTTTGAAGCCTTTGCGCCCTTAACTTTCTTTGAGGTCTGTGCCTCGATCTTGTTAACAGATGTTTCTGTCATATCTAAAATTACTCCGTCCTTTGCGGAGGGCATTAAATTTCTTGGAAGAGTTGCCAACCCTTTCCGAGTGCAAATTTAATGGTACCTCAAAAAGGCTCAAAAGAGTAAAAATTTGCATCAAGTTACTCCCCTCTACCAATAACCATTGGAAACGATCTCTGGTAGATTCTTTAATTTCTTTTTATATATCTTAAGCACACCTTTCAGCGAACTATCATCATACAAAAAGTTATCATTTTCAGTCCATCTATATAGGTGCATAATTTGAGAATATAGTAGCATTTTATTTAAAGATGCGCCCGAGGATTTATCAGGATGTATCATATTCCACTTTTTGTCTATATGATTAAATGTGTACTCAAGCATATCCACTGCCATTGCCATATGATATGAAAAGCTAAAAATTTTAATATCATTTGAGCCTGGGAAATTGATGTCATATCCATAAGCGTCTTTGTAAAGATTGTTATAACCCTCTAACAGCATTGTGATAATTGACATCTTCCCGACATCAGAAATGGGGATTTTCTTACCCTTATTTTTAATGATTATCTCTACATCTTCCACGTCGCTATCTCCAATCTGTTTCATTAAATTTTGAGCAAAAATAGTCTTTGATGTATTTGTGATAGTATTGCCATTTGATAACTTGTCTGACACATAGTCATATATGAAGAGTAATAGATACCAGAATTTCTCAATATCCAATCCAAACGCCTTGATCGTTTTTCTCATTTCTGAGTACCTATCATCTTTTAAGTAAGTTACTATGGAGAACTTACATTTAATACAGCCAGCCACATAGCGATGCCAAAAACTGTATAATGTGCCAAACCACATCGTATCTTCATCGTATCCTTCACAACCATAATATCGGTAAGTCAATATCGATACATATTCAAACCATTTATTATTGTCAGCCTCATTAAATGAGTCTATGACCTCCATCTCTTTTAATTCAAGCTCTTTGGCAATAAACTTCTCCATAATCAAAAATGTTTTTCTACAAATTTAACGAAAATACTATTAGTTTGGCCCATTAGTACACAAATTACTATTTTATTTCCTTAACAAAACAGGAAATGATGTTTTTTTATATTAAACAGCGCACATAATTCCGTTTCTATTCCTTGATAAAACATTTTTACAACTCAACGCAATTGCAAGCATAACTGCCTAAAAATAAGCGTTATATAATTTTGATTATTCGATTCCCATTCGTATCCTTGCTCCATCAAATCATAGATAGCTACTCGTATTCTTGAGGGCTGATTCCAGAGATTAAGTCGAAGATTGATAAGCGTAGGAGGAATGCTCAAAAGTGTCCGCAGAGGATAGTGAATGATGCTCAAAACTGTCCTATATATAGAATACCTACCTTATTTACTATTACCTATAACATAGTTTCGTACGATGTACTTCAACCCGTCTGATGGTCTCCGCTTCACAACTCGGAAGCAGGCCAAACAACACTACGGAGTATCACGTTTCAGGCGTATGCTCCACAAACAAGAGATTTTATTCACCACTAACCACATTGCTAACGATGAGTTACATTACCCTACCCAAAAGTCTCATACAGATAAAGAGTAACAGCAAGCCTCTTGATGCATATGTATGAGCCACCATTCGCAGTTGCTCGAATTATAGAGATGGTGAGAGCCACGTAAGAATAGAAAGGTTGGTAAAACTGACCAACATAAAAGAGAGAACCATCCGCAGAAGCATTCGCCGTTTAAAGGAGTCGGAGTTGCTTAAAATCACCACCCATTTTAGTGACGAGACCACTCGCCATAACACCTATTACACAGACTTTAGGATGCGAAACTTCTTTATGC
>JAFUOK010000006.1 GCA_017481925.1 Alistipes sp. | reverse complement strand
TTAGTAGCAAATCTATATCTTAACTCATCTATATACGGTCTTTCAGGACCGCATTACAACCACGGAAGCCCGTTGCGTATTAAACAATCTACCAACGAATTGCATTATTTCCCAATTTCCTGCCATTTTCTCGCGAGTTCTTCGTATATTTGTGAAAAAGATTTTTCTATGCGAATCAACGAGCGATACGAAGGCGTGATTGCCTATTTCCAGGAGGCTATGCCCGTGGCCGAGAGCGAACTCAACTACCGTAACCCCTTTGAGTTGCTGGTGGCCGTAATCTTGTCGGCGCAGTGTACCGACAAACGTGTAAACCTCACCACGCCCGCCCTGTTTGAGGCCTACCCCACGGCAGAGGCTATGGCGGAGGCTACGGCAGAGGATATTTTCCCATACATCCGCAGCATCTCCTACCCCAACAATAAGGCGCGCCATCTGGCAGCGATGTCCCGCATGCTCGTGGAGGAGTTTGGTGGCCAGGTGCCCAGCGATCTGGATGCGTTGCAACGCCTGCCGGGCGTGGGACGCAAGACAGCCAACGTCATCGGTGCCGTGATATGGCAGAAGGAGGTTATGCCCGTCGATACCCACGTCTTCCGTGTGGCGGCACGTATAGGCCTCACGCGCGGAGCGAAGACACCCCTACAGACGGAGCTGCAGCTGGAGCGACACATACCCTCACACCTGCTGCCCATAGCACACCATTGGCTTATCCTGCACGGCCGTTACGTCTGCACGGCCCGCTCGCCCAAGTGCGAGAAATGCGGCATAAAGGGCTTCTGCCGTCACTTTTTGGCACAAAAAGCGGAGAAATAAATAAATTTGTGTATCTTTGAGACTTACTATATATATTGTATAGTGTCGAACTAATAGATTTTAGGAGAATGAGAAGAGCATCTTACCTTAGCCTTGTGCGTCGCACGCTCAGCACAGCGATGATGGCTGCCGCCGTTTTGTTTATGGCCTCTTGTGGCGACGACCCCACAACACCCGAACCCACACCTTCACCCACACCCAGTGTTAAGGTGGACGAAGTAGTGAAGTGGATGGATGGCCGCCTGCAGAAGGAGTATATGTGGATGGATGAGTATAATGAGAAACACTCGAACTTCGATCTTTCGCTTGCGTGGGATAAGTTTTTGGATAAGACCCTATTGAGCCTTACAACCAATAAGGCTGATGGTGGCGAGGATGATTATGGACGCTATATCTACACCTATGTCACTCGTGAGCAGAAAACCAAGGCTGATTATACACGCGCAACCTTCCCCACAACTGCGGGCTATGGTATTGAACTACATCCTGTGGTTTATATAGGCATAGCTAAGAGTTTGGATGGATACACGAAGGATGATGGTGCATTCTTTATCGATCACGTATACCCCGGGTCAGCTGCCGAAGAGGCAGGCTTGCAACGTGGTGATTGGATTTTGCAGGTTGATGGCAAGAAGATCTCACAGCATAACTATTCGGAGTTGATTGCTGCAGTGCGTTCCAAGACGGGCAGTGCTAAACTCACGGCCTATTATTACGACGAGCAGAGCGAGAAGGGTAAGATAGATGACTACTCTCTCACCACGTCGGATTTCGAGCAGAACCCCGTGGCATTTTGTGATGTGCTGACGCTGGATGAGAAGTTTGGCGCAGGCGACAAGAAGGTGGGTTACCTCTCGTACCTCTCGTTTGATGGAGACTTTGACGACGCGCTGGTTGATGCTATGACCGACCTCTCGCAGAAGGGCGTGACGGATATGATTCTCGACCTGAGAATAAATGGTGGAGGTCACGTTACATCGAGCGTACTTCTGGCCAGCATGCTCCTCGACGAGAGTTATGTAGGCCCGGGTAAGATATATGCCCGCCTGAAGCATAACCCCAACAATAAGGTGAATGAAGATGAGGAGTACACGCTGCAAAACCGCTATACCCCCAATGGTGCTTCGGCAAGCGTTGATTTGCCCAACATAGGTATTAATAAACTGTGGGTTATCTGCTCGGAGTATTCGGCTTCGGCCAGCGAGATGGTCATCGTGGGACTGCGTGGTTTGGGCATTGATGTGGAACTTGTGGGTAAGCGCACCGAGGGTAAGAACTGCGGTATGGAGGTTACCTATAAGACTGTCGATGATTACAAGTATGAGTTCGCCCCCATCACCTTTATGAACGAGAACGGCGAGGGATTCTCTGACTATGCCGATGGTATTACACCCGATTTTGATTTTAGCATCTATGAGGATGACACCTCTATCGATGAGAGTTTGTCGGATGAGTGCTACTACTACCCGATGCCAAGAGCCGAGTGGGGTGATGCCAAGCGTGATTTTGCATTGTGTGAGGTGGTTAAGCAGATTTGCGGCTCGTCGCTCTTTGAGTCATCTGCCGAGGCTTTTGCTCCCAAGCGAGTGATTACACGTTCGGGCGGTGCTGAGGCCAAGTACAAGACTATAGAGTTTGAGCGCGAGGGTCTGCTCTCACGTGGTATGATCGTTGAGTTGGAGGAGTAAACCCACTCAAAAGAGGTGTAGCCCGACGTGCAAAAAGACCGATTGATACAATATGTAGTACATTAGGGAGTGTCCCAAATGACCAATAATTACTATCTTTGCCCCGCAAAAGAGGTTGTCGCGGTGCGGCAAGGGATAAAAAGGAGCAAAAAGGAATAAAACTTACGATATGGAATTATCGCAACAAAGCATAGACGCGTTACGCTCTTTGGTTGAGGGTGCGCCACAGAAGATGGTGGTACTCTCGCACACCAACCCCGATGGCGATGCCGTAGGCTCGTCAATAGCGTGGGCCGAGGCACTGCGCCAGCGTGGTCACACGGTGACGTGCATCGTGCCCAACAAGTACCCCTACTATCTGGATTGGATGACGGGCATACGCGACATTGTAATCTACAAGAACGAGGCCGACAAGGCTGCCTCTCTTATTGCCGAGGCTGATGTGATCTTCTGCCTCGACTTCCACACCCTCTCGCGTCTGGATGCGCTGGGCAATGTGGTGGAGAAAAACACCACGGCACGACGTGTGCTCATCGATCATCACCTCAACCCCTCGCAGTCGTTCGACGTGATCTTCTCGCACCCCGAGGCATCGAGCACATCGTACCTTGTAAGCAAGCTCATCGAGGCTCTGTGGGGCGCCGAGAGCATTACCGCAGCGCAGGCCGAGGTGATATATGTGGGTATGATGACCGACACGGGTAACTTCTCATTCTCTTCCCTCACGCCCGACCTGTACCGTACGCTGGCCGTGCTGTCGGCTACGGGCATAGATATTCCTACAATATATAACAACGTATATAACTCCTTCACCGAGGGTCGTGCCCGACTGTTCGGTTACGTGATCAACCGCAAGATGCGCTTTATGCGTCGTGGCACGGTGGCCTATATGTCGCTCACGGAAGATGAGATGCGTCGCTTCTGGTTCCAGCAGGGCGATAGCGAGGGTTTTGTGAACTACCCGCTCACGGTGAAGAAGATGCGTATGTCGGCCATCTTCATCGAGCACTCGGACTTTATCCGTGTGTCGCTACGCTCACGCGGACGTGTGGATGTAAACCTCTTTGCTCAACGTTACTTTGAGGGTGGCGGACACAAGAACGCCGCCGGCGGCAAGTCCTTCGTCACGATGGAGGAGACCATAGCCCGCTTCGAGGCCGCCGTTGAGGAGTATGCCGCGGAAGGATTGGTGTAAAAGAGAAACGAGAAAACAGACTACCTTTGGTTGTGCACCCTACGGAACGTAGCGACCAAAGCACCCTGCCTGAGGCGGGGTATTTAAAATAACATACTACCAATTATGATGAAAACCTACCTGCGACTGCTGGGCTTCGCTTCGCCCCTGGGTCGCTACGCCATACCCTACTTCTTCTACTCGGTGTTGCATGCCGTGTTCAACACCTTCACCTACACGATGATTATCCCCATCATCGGCACACTCTTCGACGAGGGGTATGTCTTCCAGCCCGTGTATGAGTTTCCCGCCATTGAGTTCAACATCGAGAAGCTGAACAGCGTGCTGAACTATGTCTATACGCAGATTTTCGGTGCGGAGTATAGCATAACACATCTGCTGGGTCTGCTGGCCGTGATTCTCATTATGTCGAATCTGTTGAGCGGTCTGTTCCGTTATCTTGGCTCGATGACCGTCGAGGTGATGCGTACCCGCACGCTGCAGCGTATGCGCAACGAGATGTTCGAGCGCACGATGGGCATGAATGTAGGCTACTTTAGCGACCAGCGCAAGGGCGATATAATGTCGAAGATTACCTCCGATGTGATGATCGTGCAGTTCTGCATCACCAACACCTTGCAGGTGGCCTTCCGCGAGCCCTTCCTCATCATCGGCTATGTGGCGTTGATGGTCGGCATATCGTGGCAGCTCACCGTCTTCTCGATTCTCTATCTGCCCGTCGTGGGCATCATCATCGGCTCGATTGTCAAGCGTCTGCGCCACCCCGCACAGCGTGGTCAGGAGCGTATGGGCGATATGGTGAGTGTTATGGAGGAGTCACTCTCTGGAGTGAAAACGATGAAGAGTTACAACGCCTTCGACTACATCTGCTCGAAGTTCCGCGCTATCAATGCCGAGATGTCGCAGATTCTTATCTCGATGGCGCGCAAACAGCAGCTGGCCTCGCCGATGAGCGAGTTCCTCGGTATTACGGCTATCTCGGTGATGCTGGTCTTCGGTGGCTCGCTGGTGCAGGGAGGAGAACTGATGGCGGCAGGCTTTGTGGCTTACATCGCGGCTTTCTCGCAACTCACGCGCCCCTTGCGTTCGTTTATCGATCAGTTTGCCAATATCAACCAGGGTATCGCCGCTGGTGAGCGTGTATTCTCTATTATCGACGCCGAGAGCAAGGTACAGGATAAGGCCAACGCCGTGGAACTCAAGGAGTTTAAGGATAAGATAGAGTTCCGCTCGGTGGGCTTTAGTTATGATGAGTCACGCGAGATTCTGCACGACATATCGTTCGAGGTGCGCAAGGGCGAGACCGTAGCGCTGGTGGGCCCCTCGGGAGGTGGTAAATCGACGCTGAGCGAGCTTATTCCCCGCTTCTACGATGTGGAGAGCGGCGAGGTGTATATCGACGGCCGTCCTATTGCCGACTACACGCAGGAGAGCCTGCGCGAACATATGGGTATCGTATCGCAGGAGACAACACTCTTCAACGACACCATACGCAACAACATAGCTATGGGTCGCGAGGATGCCACCATGGAGCAGATTATCGCCGCGGCGAAGGTGGCCAACGCCCACGACTTCATCATGCAGAGCGAGAAGGGCTACGACACCAACATCGGCGACCGAGGCACCAAGCTTTCGGGAGGTCAGCGTCAGCGCCTGAGCATTGCGCGTGCCGTGCTGCGCAACCCCGAGATACTTATTTTGGACGAGGCTACGTCGGCACTCGACACCGAGAGCGAGAAGCTGGTGCAGGAGGCCCTGACGACACTTCTGGAGGGTCGCACGTCGGTGGTTATTGCTCACCGTCTATCGACTATTCACAATGCCGACCGCATCATCGTCATCGACAGTGGGCGCATAGCCGAGCAGGGCACGCACGCGGAGTTGATGGAGCGCGGAGGTATATATGCTCACCTTATAGAGATGCAGTCGTTGGCGTAGAATAGATAGGGGTTATAGGTGTTATAAGTGCCATAAGCAATATATTACACTTATTACACTTATTACACTTATTACACTTATTACACTTATTACACTTATTACACTTATTACACTTATTACACTTATTACACTTATATATAATAAAAAAAGCCTGCCCCAATCGAGGCAGGCTTTTTAATATTATTGAGGCACCGTCAAAGTCCTCATAAAACACCCGTTACGGGTGTTACCAGATGATTACACGCTCCTGCTCGGGCAAGAACATAGCACCATCGGTGATGCCGAATGCCTTATGGAAGGTGTCGATATTACGCAGTGTCACATTTACACGGTTCTTGCCGAGTGAGTGCTCGTCGGTCTTGGTGCGGCGGATAACCTCCTCGTCACGCATCGTCTGTGCCCAGATGGTAGCATAAGAGAGGTAGAAACGCTGCTCGGCCGTGAAGCCATCCACGGGCTCGGGGTGCTGACCACCGAATGAGTTCTGCATAGCGGTGTACGATACACGCAGACCACCCTGATCGGCAATGTTCTCACCGAGCGAGAACTCACCATTGGCGTAGAGCGCGGGCTGATCGCCCTTGGCGGGCATAACCAACACCTTATTGAACTGATCCACCAGAATGTCGGTGCGCTCCTTGAATGCCTTGGCATCCTCGTCGGTCCACCAGTTGCTCATATTACCCTCCTTGTCGAACTGACGGCCCTGATCGTCGAAGCCGTGGGTCATCTCGTGGCCGATAACCACGCCGATAGCACCATAGTTTACAGCATCGTCAGCAGCCGAGTTATAGAAGGGAGGCTGAAGGATAGCTGCGGGGAAGCAGATCTCGTTGGTGGTGGGGTTGTAGTATGCGTTCACGGTCTGGGGTGTCATGTGCCACTCGTCACGATCAACCTCCTTGCCCAGGTCGGCGATGTTATCCTCGGTGTACCAGATGTTGGCACGCTTGATATTGTCCCAGTATGAGAGCTTGGGGTCGATACGCAGCGATGAGTAATCCTTCCACTTGTCGGGGTAGCCGATCTTCACGGTGAAGGTGTTCAGTTTCTCGTGTGCCTTGGCTTTGGTCTCTGCCGACATCCACTCCAATGCGTCGATATGCTGGCCGAGTGCTGTCTGAAGGTTCTTCACAATACCCTGCATACGCTGCTTGTCGCTCTCGGGGAAGTACTTCTTTACATAGAGCTCACCCACAGCCTCACCCAGGATGCGGTTGGGCACAGCCATAGCACGCTTCCAGCGGGGGCGCATCTCCTCCTGACCTGACATCTGACGACCGAAGAAGTCGAAGTATGCGGCGTAGAGCTCATCGCCCGAGTAGCCTGCGGCACTTGACATCACGCTAGCTACGAGATATGCCTTCACGGTCTCGACATCCTCCTTCTCAAAGAGTGAGAATACACGGTCCAAAACCTCGGGCTGACCTACGGCAATCTTATCGAACTGACCGATGCCCATCTCCGAGAAGTAGGCCTCCCAGTCGAACGACGAGTAACGCTTTGTGAACTCCTCGCGGGTCATAGGGTTGTAGTTGGCTGTAACGTCACGCAACTCGACATTCGAGCGGAACGCCTCGGCCATGCGGGTCTCCATAGTAAGCACAGCCTGTGCCTTCTCAGCGGCGTCAGCCCAGCCCAGCAGAGAGAATGCCTTGGTGAGCCACTGCACGTAGCCCTCACGCTTGTCGGCGTTCTCCTTCTCGAGGTAGTAGTCGCGGTTGCCCAGACCCAGACCCGACTGGTCGATATTAAGGATGTTGATCTTCGAGTTCATCAGGTCGGCACCTACATACAAACCAAACAGGGGGCTGCCTGCTGCCTCGTGGATGCGAGCCACAGCGATCGAGAGCTCCTGCGGAGTTGAGAGAGCCATAATCTGATCAACGTCACGCTTCACGGGTGCTACGCCCTCCTGGTTAAGACGTACAGAGTCCAGACCCATGGTGTAGAGGTCGGCAATCTTCTGCTCGACGGTGCCTACCTCGGCCTTGCTCTCCAGCATAGCCGAGAAGAGGTCGTTGATCTGCAACTCATTGTTCTTTGCCAGCACCTCGAATACGCCATAGCGTGAGTACTCGGGCGTCAGAGGGTTGGCCTTCTGCCAGCCACCCGTGGCATACTGATAGAAATCCTCGTTGAGAGCGATCGTCTCATCGAAGTTGGCACGGTCGATGGCGGGAGTGGTCTCGGCCGGCTTCTGATTACAACTTGCCATAATAGCAACAGTTGAGATGGTTAATAAAATCTTTTTCATCGTTTTTATTCTGTTTTGTAGTATCGCTTTGAATACTTGTTTGTGGGGCGTTTGATTATCGCTCCAGCACTCTGTCGGGGCACGAGCGGAAACCCTCGACACGGATGGTTCCGTCGGCCTCAACCTCCACGATGGCGTATGCAGAGGCAGGTGCCGCCTGCTCGATCATACCCTGCAGGGTGAGGTAGTGTATGCCACGACGGTGGCTGTAATGGCCCGGGTGGTGGTGTCCCTGAAAGACCGCCAGCACCTGACGGTGGCGCTCCAGCACCTCGACCACGGCCTCGGCATTGCCTACGCAGAGATCCTTGCTGATGTCGGAGAAGGAGTCCAGCATCTGATGCAGGAACACAAGCGTCGGCTCGTCGGCGTGGCGCGTAAGCTCCCTATCGAGCCACTCGATCTGCGAGGTGGGGATGTAGGCCTTGCGCCAGTCGAAGTTACCACGTGCATAGGGCGAAAAGTCGGCATTGAAGTTGGCGTCGAGGACTATGCAGCGCACGCCACCCTCCGAAAATGAGTAGAAAGCCTTGCCACGTGCACGGCCGGCATTGCGGGTGTGGGCGAGGAACTCCTCCTTCGTAAGGCAGTCCATATCGTGGTTACCCAGAACGTGGTAGCAGGGGCCTCGGAAGGCTCTGAACTCACGCTCTATGTCATCCAGAAAACGGAGTGTGGGCACGGGCTCCGACCTTGCGGTGGTATCCTTCATATCGCCCAACTCGATGATAAAATCGAGGTCGGCACGCTGAAACTCCGCCACCGCCTCACGCATCTTGGCTATAGAGTCGCGGTAGTAGCGTGTACCACTGCGTTCGCGGTCGGCATAGTGGGTGTCGGTCACAACGCCAAAGCGCACGCGACGGCGTGGTGCCGCCACGGCGGGCACTCGACCCATCGAGAGCATAACGATACCTCCGGCTACAAAGCGTATAAACTCACTGCGACGCATGTTTCACAATTCAAAATGCAAAATTTAAAATTCAAAATTACGTCATGCCACGGCGGGCGGTAGCCTATGGCACTTGATAATCAAACAAGGGCCGAGCGGACTCGACCCTTATCTATAATTCAGAATTCAAAATTCAAAATTCAAAATTTTCTTATAACTCTTCCCCTGTCGTAGGGGAGGTATCCGTAGGACGGAGAGGTTATATTTTAATATTTTCCTTTTGAATCCCTGAAATTCATTCTTAAAAGCAGAGTAATTTGTGCTATTTTGAGACTGGCCGAAGGTCGAGGGTGCGGAGCATACCTGACGTATGTGAGCAATCCGAGACCGAGCCAGACGCCAAAAGAGCCAAATTAAATGCTTTTACTTGCGGATGGCTGCTACGCCGGGCAATACCTTACCCTCCATATACTCGAGCAACGCACCACCACCGGTTGATACGTAAGATACCTTGTCAGCCAAGCCGAACTTGTTGATACAAGCTACAGAGTCGCCACCACCGATCAGCGAGAATGCACCCTGTGCGGTAGCCTCGGCGATAGCCTCAGCAACAGCGCGTGAGCCGGTTGCGAACTTATCCATCTCGAATACGCCTACGGGGCCATTCCAGAGGATAGTCTTGCACTCGAGGATCTCCTTGCGGAAGAGCTCCTTACCGCCAGCAGCGATGTCAAGACCCTCCCAACCCTCGGGGATAGCGTCAGCGGCGCACTCCTGAGTGTTCGCAGTCTCGGCGAAGTCGTCAGCGATCAATGCGTCGGGAGTGGTAACGATCTTGATACCCTTCTCCTCAGCCTTCTTCAAGATATCCAATGCTACGGGGAACATATCGGGCTCGCAGATTGAGTTACCTACCTTACCGCCCTGTGCAGCAGCGAAGGTGTAGGTCATACCGCCACCGATGATGATCTTGTCGCACTTCTCCATCAACTTCTCGATGATAGAGATCTTGGTAGATACCTTTGAACCACCTACGATAGCCACGAAGGGACGCTGGGGGTTCTCCATCACGCCGTCGATAGCCTTCAACTCGTTCTCCATAACGTAGCCGAACATCTTGTCACCCGGGAAGTAATCAGCGATCAGCGCGGTAGAAGAGTGTGCACGGTGTGCAGTACCGAATGCGTCGTTGATGTAGCAGTCGGCGTATGAAGCGAGCTTCTTAACGAACTCCTTCTGGGGACCCTCCTTCAGAGCCTTCTTTGCTGCCTTCTTCTCCTCGTCGGTAGCATCCTCAGCCAGACCACGGGGCTTACCCTCCTCCTCAGCGTAGAAACGGAGGTTCTCCAACAGCATTACCTCACCGGGCTTCAAGGCAGCAGCCATCTCGGCAGCCTTCTCGCCCATGCAGTCACCTGCGAACTGAACCTTAACGCCCAGACGTGCCTCGATAGCGGGGACGATCTGCTCCAAAGAGTACTTGGGATCGGGGTTCTTCTTGGGACGACCCAGGTGTGACATCAGGATCACAGCACCGCCCTTCTCCAGCACCTTCTTGATGGTGGGGATTGCAGCACGAATACGGGTGTCGTCGGTTACCTGACCCTCGCCATTGAGGGGTACGTTGAAATCAACGCGGATGATTGCACGCTTACCAGTGAAATCGTAGTTGTCAATTGCGAACATAGTGTTTAAGTTTTATAAAGTTTAATGTTTATGAAATTTCTTCACAGAATACGGGCAAATATACTCAAAATTTCGATACGTTAGTCAGCGCCACGCCCCTTTTCTTTCAAAATGTGGCGATTATACTCTCTCGGGGCGGAAAAATAGGCATTTACGCGAGGGGCGTATAGAACATTTCGCTTCCTCGATAGGACATTTTGAACGGTATTTTCGCCACAAAATGGCCCGTTTCGTCCCCTGAACGTGGGGTTTCATACCATTTCGGGGTGCTTAGCCACATAAATTTTGCGGAAAGAAAAAAATATTTGACTTTTGCATCCGTAAATCCGTCTCGGCGGATCGACAGCACAATCTCAAAAAACCAATATTAACAACAGCGCTCACGCCATCACCTTTCAGCAATCGGTGCGGCGGTGCGTTAAAAAAGATTTAAAATGAAATTTTTAGAAAAATTGCTTCTCGCCCTGCTGGGCGCAACAATCATCCACACCTCAGTATTTGCGGGTGGTCCGATGACTAACACAAACCAGAGTGCATCATTCCTGCGCAGCATCGCTCGCGGTACGTCACTCGACCCCGATGCTGTATATAACAACCCCGCGGGTGTAGTATTTATGGAGAACGGCTGGCACATCGGCATCAACGACCAGATGGCAGCACAGACCCGCACCACTACGTCGAGCCTGGTGATGGGCAACAACCTCCCCGGTGGTTTCGGCACAACAGAGTTCCAGGGTGAGGTATTCTCTCCCCTGATCCCCAGCGTACACCTGGCGTGGAAGCACGACCGTTGGGCTGTGATGGCCGGCATAGGTGTAAATGGTGGTGGTGGTACTATCGAGTACGACAACGGCTTGGCATCATTCGAGCGCATCGTATCATCGTTCCCCACACTGCTCTCCGCTAACGGTCTTACCACTACGCAGTACAGCCGCGACCTCTACCTCAAGGGTTCGTCAATGACTCTCGCCTTCAACATCGGTGCATCATTCCGCATCACCGACTGGTTGTCAGCAGCTGCAATGTTGCGCGTAGGTGTTACCAACAACTCTTACGAGGCAGGCCTGAGCAATATGATGATCAACCCTGCACACCCCTTGCTTAACCCCAACGGTGCTATGATCTCGGCATCGCAGACACTCTCTACAATCGGCATGTCACAGTACGCCGCTTTGGTAGAGCAGGGCCTCGACGTTAAGCAGAAGGGCACCTCATTCAGCCCCGTGCTGGCTTTGGCATTCCACAAGGGTCCCTGGGACGCATCGTTGAAGTATGAGTTCAAGATGGGCACCGAGCTCGAGAACGAGACTACGAAGGATATCAACCTCGGCACAGGCAGTATGTTCCCCAACGGTGCAAAGGTTAAGGCCGAGACTCCCGCCCTGTTGGCAGCTGCCGTGAGCCGTCACTTCGGCCCCGTGAAGGTTACTGCCGAGTGGCACCACTACTTCGACAAGAACGCCGAGAACTCATTCTCTAACGTTATCGACGGCAACACCAACGAGTACCTGCTGGGTGTTGAGTGGAGCGTATGCGATCGCCTGGTGCTCAGCGCCGGTACACAGCGCACACAGCTCAATATGATCGAGAGCAACTACTCTGATATGAACTTCTCGATCTCATCTTGGTCAATCGGTGTAGGTGCTAAGTACATCATCAGCGAGAGCGTAGCTATCAACGCTGGTTATATGCCTACCATCTACGACGAGGTAACCGTAAACGGCTCACACTCATTTATGGGTCAGCAGCTGGGTGCCTTCACCGATGTTTACAACCGCACCTCACACGCTTGGGGTATCGGTGTTGACCTAAAGTTCGGTCGCAAGTAAGCGACTGACAAGATACAACCGCCGACACTTGTACGGAGGCGGACACGTCCATCGCCACACACTCCAGAGGGGAGCAACGACCCCACAGGAGATGAAAACAGAGTGACGATGGTGGCACGAGAAATCGTGCTCCTCGCAACAGCGGCAGAGCGCAAGCACGGCGCCAACGCGGACAAGCGACGTGACCATCTGAATAACGCGACGATTCGGATTGACACGAAACCTTCGAAACGTTTTAAGTGCACAGCACTCTGCCCCTAAGCGAGAGGGCCAAGCGAGAGGGCCAAACAGAGGGGCAAACATTAAGAGTTGCCGGGCCAGGGGTTGTAAAGAGTTAAACCATATCGCAATCCCGCACCGAGGGTCAGCCATTTGGAGGATGTCGCCACTATAACGTGGTAGATAAGTCCGAAAATGCGCTCCCCACAATAGAACAACCCGATACACTCCCCCCGAAGTAGAAAATAGAAAAAAATACTCTTTTTGTAGAATATGGTTTTTTGATTGCTGGTCGGCTGCGCCCTGAGTGACGCAGCCGTTTTTATGCAAAACAAAATTCAAATTCTGACCGACAAACCTCCTTGATACAGCGCACTTTCTGTATCTGCGCCGCTGAATAACAATAGAATATTTATACGGAATATCTCACTCTATGGCGAATATTTATGCGATATGTGGATATTTAGCCACTTATTTCACAAATTTTAAGTAATATTTTAAAAAAATGAGAAAAACAAGGAAATTTTGCCTAACTTTGTAATAGGTGTCCAAACTAGTGCCTAAAACGCCCTATTTCGTTATTTGGTACAATGTGTGGACATACATAGTTTAGAGTGAGCTACAAGACGCGAAATCAATCCCTATAATCCTTATAAATTTTAAGCTCATGAAAAGACTATTAATTAATGTTTGTGCTGTGTCCGTGCTGACATCATGCATCAAACTGGCGGATTTGGAATCCGTCGGCGGGACACAACAGGCCCGCGAAACCTTCATGGAAAAGTTCCCCACCGCCGTCATCGATGGCTGGGGCAGTCGATTAGGTTATTATGTCGCCGAGTTCACCATCGGCGCCTATGAAGGGGGCCTCGACACTAATTGTGTAGCGTGGTTTGACGAGAATGGCAAGTGGTATCTAACCGAGAGCAGTATGCTCTACGCCGATCTTCCTCAAGCCGTAATTTCAGCCTTCGAGCAAGGCGACTTCAGAGACTGCACCGTCAAAGAGGTGTATTGTCTCGATACCCCCGATTACGTGGAGTATGCTATGTTAATCGAGGGCAATGTTTATGGTTACGCACAGAGCGCCTACATCTACTACCGTGAGTCGGGCGCCTTGCACATAAGCATTGTAAATCCCCGCTCTGACTACACATACGGAGACTATCTGTTGGCTCCGATATGTAACAAAACGGGGTTAAGTTCAGACGTTGATGCCGTGCCAGCGAGCTAGTACAAGCCTCGCAGCATAAGTTCGAAGTAGATGGGCTTGAGTCCATATACCTTCAGCAGCCACGCCACCCAACGCTCACGCGACATATCGATGAGCGAGAGCGGGAAGGTGATCTGAGGCTTCTTGTCGTAGTCGAACTCACACATCAACACCTTACCGTATTCGGTAACGATTGGACACGCGGCGTATCCGTTGTATTTTACATCGGGTGCGCCGCCTTCCATTAGCGACACCAGGTTAGCCGTAGCCACGGGCAGCTGCTTGCGTATCGCCGCCGAGGTCTTCGACGTGGGAATACCGGCACAGTCGCCCAGGCAGATGATGTTGGGATAGGTCTTATGCACGAGCGTCTCCTTGTCGGCCATAGCCCAGCCGTCGGCGGCCAGCGACCCTTCAGTCCAGCTCAGTCCCGACTCACGCACGAAGTCGGGCGCACACTGCGGCACCAGGAAGTGCATAAAGTCGTACTCGGCAACAATCTTCTTTACGCTCTCCGTGCCGTCAGCGAGCGTTACGGTCTGATCGAAGTAAGCCTTCTTGTCGTGCGTATCAATAGCACGCAACTTACAACGCATATCCACAGGAATATTTCTTTCGCGATAGATCTCCTCCAGGCGAGGCGTGAAGTGAGGCACATCGTAGAGCTGCTTGCTACCCGTATAGTAGTGCATATCGATGCGGTCGGTCGTGCCCTCCTTGCGGGCGTTGTCCCACGTGAGCAGCGAGATCTTCTTGGGTGCGCCACCGCACTTATGCTTGGTGTAGGTGTCGCAGAAGACACCACGGCCTCCCTTGCGGGCAAACTCCTGCATAGCAGGCCACGTGAGCTGCGCACCACGCCAATCGTAGATGGTGTGGGCATTGCCCTCGCCGATGGTCTGGTAGGTGATACCCTCGATGCGACTCCAATCATACTTCACACCCGGCGCCAGCACCATAAAGTCGTAGTCGAACGAGCCACTGCGGGCGGTATCGACACGGTTCAAGGTGGGGTGTACGAGCGTCACCACATCCTTAATCCACTTCACTCCCGATGGCATACAATCCTCCTGGCGCTTCCACACATCATCCTTGCCATATACGCCGCCGCCGATGAGCGTGAAGCCCGGCTGATAGAAGTGCTTGTCGCTGGGGTCGATGATGGTGATGTCGGGCTCGGCCACGGCACGCCTGAGGCGCGATGCCATACTGATACCTGCCGCACCGCCACCTACTATTACCACGCGCGCGCGAGCATTGCTCTTGGCTGCATAGGCTTTCTCGGTGCCGAGCGCAACAAAGGCACCCGCTACGGCCATCAACTGGAGGAATTGCTTACGTGTGATAATGCCGTCGCGCTCCATGCGGCGCAACTGCTTTTCGAATTCTAGTTCTGCCATTGTGTTAAGGAATGTTAGGTTGTGTAAATAAAGGTAGCCCTTTTACGGGTACAAAGGTACACAACGATAATGGGATAGGCAAATAACTTGTGAAAAAAATAACATATACCAGCCATAAAAAAGAGGCTCTTAGCTAATGGCTCTCGGCCTCTTTCATCGGGAAGTGTAATAAGGTTGTCGCTACTTGATATCCATACTTGAACGGAAACGCACATTGCGACGTGCAGGAATACGTACCTGCTCGCCCGTGCGGGGATTACGCCCTACACGCTCGGCGACCTGAGCAACCGAAAATACTCCAAAACCCGAGATAACAACCTTCTCCCCCTTCTGCAAATTTTCCTCAGCGATAGCAAAAAGTGTATCAATCGCATTTTTCACCTCATTTTTGGTTAATGAAGTTTGCTCGGCTACCGCATTGATTAGCTGTGACTTGTTCATCTTGGGTACTTGTTATTGATGTTTGTTGGTTATGATATGTAATACAAATATAAGACATTTTTTTAATAGACCAAAAAAAAGATCATATTTTTTGCTGATAATGAGTATTTTGTGATTGCTTAAAAAATAGCGACTAAAAAATATTTTAAAAAAAATGTAAAAATATTTGGTCAATCCAAAAAAGTGTTCTACTTTTGCACCCGGAGAGATGGCAGAGTGGTCGATTGCGGCGGTCTTGAAAACCGTTGAGCTGCGAGGCTCCGGGGGTTCGAATCCCTCTCTCTCCGCAGCAAAGGGTGTAAATCAAGTAGTTACGAGATTTACACCCTTTTTTACACCCAAAAATCAGAGTTGGGTGTATTTTTTTTGAACTTTTAAGATAAATGCTGGCGAAAAAAGAAGAATGAGCGTCTTTCTCTTTTCGTCAGCATCTTTTTTGAGTGCTGCCAACGCGAAAATAAGTTTAGTCCGTTTTGGGCATATAGCCAATGGAATAAACTAAACCACATTATTATCAGTCAGCAATTTTTTCGTATTTTCTGCTAACTGAGTCCCATTTTGTCTATATTCCAAGGGGGGCATTCCAAGGTGTTTTTTTGTAAATTTGCATAAAAATGAACTATTGGGAAAATCCAATGCTGAGCATATCTCCTTGACCGACAATGTTGTATTGAGCAAATAATGACGAATGTGCCCAACTGTTTTTTCTCTAATCCACTCTGATGGGGTTTTCCCTGTTTCTTTTTGACATACAATAGATAAGTATCTTGGTGTGATACAAAGTTTATCGGCATAGTATTCTACTTTGCGATGGTGACACTTATCTTCGGCAAGTAGGGATAAAAACTCTTGCCCATATAAGTGCCCTTTCATATATGTTAGTGTGTCGGAATGAGGTAACACATTTCGAGCGAATAATTGTATCAACTCATATATCACAGCATACAAAAGTTTGTCGAGAATAATATTATCTAATTTCAATTTATCACCTCTACATTTCGCATCAAAAATACCCTTATATAAATTCAAAAGATGTACATCCTCTTCACTCAGTTGCATAATAGGATTTTCCTTGATTAGCATAAAGTCTGTCAGAACCTCTTTATCGTTGGGGAATAATTCGATTAACTTATGATGAGATAATCCCACTATACTACATTTGAAATCGGTACTGACCATAGCATTTGATACAACCTGCAAGCCTGTGCATATAAGGATACTACTGCTACAAACGTGGTGCTCTTTATTGTCAATCGTTACACACATATGCCCATCTTTACAAATTACATAAATAGACATATCAATATGCAGTAATTCTTGTGCAAGGTGTGGGATATGACTAATATTGTCGGTAATAAACAGGTCATCGGTTAAATAAACGACATTATCTTTACTCAAATTCTTATCCAAAAGGTGTTGCAACGACTTATATCCTTTTTCCATATTTTAATCTCTTTGAGAGCAAAATTAGCAATATAATCTGTCAGTAGGATTGTCTATTTGTCTTAATGAATGTCCTAAAAGCGATAATTAAACATTCACATCTCAAAAAGAACATTTTGCAAAAAATACGGGAAACTATTGTCTGATAACGATAGAATACTTTTGTTTCGATTTTACAGTAAAATTAAAAAAAACAATGAAACAGAAAACAAATTCAGTATTGATTGCCATCTCTGCTATGGCACTCTTTGTATCTTGTAGCAACACGGGCGAAGAGCAAAAAAAGGTTACTCCGATGAGAGTAAAAAGTGAGGTTGTCCGTTTATCAACGGATGTAAACAAAATCAGTTATGTTGGAATTGTAGAGGAGGAGTCTGCAATATCGGTAGGCTTTACAGGAAGTGGTACGATTTCCAAAGTTTATGTAAGCGAGGGGCAAGTGGTTAAGAAAGGAGAACTGCTTGCCGAATTGGACAAGACTCAAGCACAAAATATGCTTGCAACAGCACAGGCACAGATGATGCAAGCCACTGATGCATTTAAACGATTAAAACAACTCCATGATAACAACTCACTGCCGGAAATGGAGTGGGTAGAGGTTCAGAGTAAAGTTCAACAAGCCGAAGCTGCACTTGAAATGGCAAAGAAGAATTTGGCGGATTGTAGCATATATGCACCCGAAAGCGGAATCATTGGCAAAGGTGTGATGAATGTTGGCGAGGTGGTGTTACCTGCACTGCCTGTTGCAAAAATTCTTGTAATCAGCAATGTGAAAATCAGAGCAAGTATTCCGGAAAAAGAGATTGCAGGAATCAGTTCTTCGGCACCTTCTCGAATTACATTAGAGGCTCTTCCGAACCAGACATTTGACGGTGGAAAGATTGAGAAATGTATAGAAGCAAATAATGTAACTCATACTTACGATATTAAAATCAATGTGAGAAACCAAAGCCAACAACTCCTTCCTGGGATGGTGGCAAATGTCGAAATAAATAATACAAACCCAAATGATGTGGTTGCTGTCCCTATTACTTCTGTCCGCAAGAATGCACAAGGTGAATACTATGTTTGGATTAATAAAGAGGGGAAAGCGTATCGAAAAACAGTAACGGTTGGTGATGCTTCTGGCAATAGAATTATCGTTTCAAGAGGTCTAAACTCTGGGGATATTGTCATCACCGAGGGTTATCAGAAACTTAGTGAAGGAATGGAGGTTATCTAATGGAAAAGAGACAGAATTGGGTAGCGTGGCTGATGCACAACTACCGATTGACTTTTTTGCTTGTTGCAGTGGTATTTATTTTGGGTATATTCGGATTGGGCAAGATGCCTAAAGCCGAATTCCCTGATTTTACCATTCGACAGGGTGTCGTTGTCGCTGTGTACCCAGGAGCAACGGCAGAAGAGATTGAGATGCAGGTAGCACGCCCCTTAGAGAGGTATTTATTCACATTTGAGGAGGTTAAACGTAGAAAAACCACATCAACATCTTCAAATGGCCTATGTACCATAATGGTTGAATTGCACGATGAGGTGGATAATATGGACGAAGTCTGGTCGAAGATTCGACACGGGCTGAATTCATATAAGAGTCAACTTCCTCAAGGTGTACTTACAATTATAGTCAACGATGATTTTGATGCGACAAGTGCTACGCTTGTTGCGATTGCGAGTGAACAACGTTCATACCGTGAACTTAAAGAGTATGCAGACGATTTAGCCGATGAATTGCGCCGCATCGAGTTGGTTGATAACGTGACGATGTATGGCGAGACAACAGAGCAAATCAGCATCTATGTTGATAGGGAACGACTTTCGGCGTATGGTATCGGGCAGATGCAACTGATGCAAGCACTTAGTAATGCAGGTTTAACCACAATGTCGGGAAGCATCACCAATTGGCAGAAAAATATTCCTATACATATTAAACCTCTTACGAACTGCGAGCAAGAGATTGAAAATATTGTTGTATTCAGCGATAAAGACAATAATGTTGTTCGTGTAAAGGATATTGCTGAAGTAAAACGTGAGTATGACACATCGGATTCCTATATCGAATTCAACTCGCAGCCTTGTGCTATTCTCTCTTTAGAGATGTTGGAGGGTAATAATATCATCGAATATGGCGAAAAGGTTCAGCAAGTAATAGATGACTATATCGCCAGTTCGTTGCCCGATGATGTGACGATACAATGTATTACCGATCAAAGTAAGGTGGTGGATGCATCTGTCAAGGATTTCTTGAAAAACCTTATAGAATCAATGGTAATTATCATTCTGGTAATGTTGATTCTCTTCCCTTGGCGAACGGCTTTGGTGGCAGGTGCTATTGTGCCGCTCTCCACATTCTGTTCTATCGGAATCATGTATATGTGCAATATCCCCCTCAATATCATTACATTGGCAGGTTGTATCGTTGTGCTCGGTATGGTGGTGGATAACGCGATTGTTGTCCTTGACGGATACCTTGAGTATCTGAACAAAGGCATGAGCCGTTGGATGGCAGCACGCCGTTCAGTGGAGCAATATTTTATGCCTATGGCACTTGCCACAATATGTTTGTGTGCGATATTCTTCCCTACGCTATTCACTACAAAGGGCATGATCAGCGAGATGTGCTATTATATGCCGTGGACACTTACCATCAATTTGGGAATATCGTTGGCCATAGCCGTTATTGTATTGCCAATATGGGAGGCAAGATTCATCAAAAAACGTAAGATTACCAAGAACAAGCACGTTGATGTATCCAGACCGACAAGTCGTGTGGGCGATGTTACAGAAGAGACAGTAGAAGAAAATGCCAATAAAAAGTCCATTACCGATTATGTCCAGTCGTGGTATAATACTGTTTTGGCCTGGACTTTCCGCAATCCGTGGAAGACAATTGTGGGAGGAATATTGTTGATTGCGGCATCTATCATAGTTATTACACCCAACTTGAAGGTGAGAATGTTGCCGCTTGCCGACAGAAACCAATTCGCTGTTGAAATCACATTGCCTGAGGGCAAAGGTCTTGCAGAGACAAAATCTATTGCGGATTCTGTTGCAACAGCATTAAGACAAGATGACCGCGTAGTAAGCGTAACCTCGTTTATTGGTTGTTCTTCGCCTCGCTTCCATACATCCTATGCTCCCAAAGCAGGAGGTCGTCACTATGCCCAACTTGTCGTAAATACCATTTCTACCAAAGCCACAGAAGAGGTGCTCGAAGAGTTTGAGCCAATGAGTGACCATTTCCCCAATGGATTTGTGAAATTCAAGCAATTGGATTATCAGATTTTTACACCTTTTGAATTCCGTTTCTATGGTGAAAATGCAGATTCGCTCCACCGTGTTGCCGATGATGTGATGAAACTGATGCGTCAAGATTCACGCGTGATGAACGTCAAAACCGATTGGGATGACCCACGCCCATATATAGAGGTTGATTTAGACCCTGTTACAACTGCTCAACTTGGAATAAATCGTACGGTGGCAGAATTGGAACTTGCCCTCAACACAGGCGAGATGCAGGTTGGCCAAATATGGGAAGGCGATTATAAGGTGCCGCTTATATTGAAGGACTCGCATACGGAAGATTTGAATTACAATGAGGTGAATGATATATATCTGAGTGCCGGACCTAATTCGGTTCCATTGCGTCATATCGGTAGTGCAGAACCCGCTTGGGGCGAAACAAGAATTATGCACCGCAATGGTGTGAGATGCATTACCGTAGGTTTGGAACCTAAATTTGGTGTCTATTCCAATGGTTTGCAAGATGATTTCCGCCGTTTGATTGAAACGCAAATTGATATACCGGATGGTGTGCGTTTTGAAGTTGGTGGCGAACCCGAAGATGACGCAGAGGTGTCGGTGACGATTATAGAGTCATTGCTGATTTCACTCATTATCGTATTTTTCTTCTTGTTATTCAATTTCCGTTCTTACAAATTGACCTTTGTAAGTGTTGGAGCAATCGCATTCGCTTTCCCCGGAATGCTCATCGGATTATGGATTGCAGGTCGTCCGATTGGTGTTACAGCAATGTTTGGAGTCATCACATTGATGGGCATGATTATGCGTAACGAAATTCTGATATTTGAACACGCAGAAGGACTTCGCAAAGAGGGTTGGTCGGCACGTGATGCAGCGTTCGATGCAGGTCGTCGCCGTATGGTTCCTATATTCCTCACTACGGCAACAACCGCTGTTGGAGTAGTTCCGATGATTGTGGCAGCCACAAGTTTCTGGATGCCTGTAGGTGTCAGCATATTTGCAGGAGGAATTGGAGCACTTATTATGGTTGTAACAATGCTACCTGTAATATATTGGAAATTATACGACAAAAAAGGGGATGAAAAAAAGCATAATTCTACTATTACGCAAAACATTAAAGGATAAGAATATGAAAAAGATAGCATTTATTTGTTTTTCTGCATTGGCTTTTGTCCACACAACCCTGCAAGCTCAACAATCATACTCATTAGAGCAATGTCGGCAGATGGCATTGACACAGAATGCCCAAATGAGAATTTCTGCCAATAAAACTATGATTGCAAAGCAGGAGAAGAGAGAGGCTGCAACAAATTTCTTACCTTCTATATCACTTGCAGGAGGTGCTATGAAGGCTGATGATGGTCTGCTTCAGATACCTATGGGTGGACAGACAATGAAACTGTTGGATGAAGGCCTTTACGGCGGAGCAATGGCATCCCTTCCCATTTTTGCGGGTGGTCAAATTTACAATGGTCACAAATTAGCAACACTGGGTTTGGAGGTGAGCGAATTACAACTTCGCCAAACA
>JAFUOK010000005.1 GCA_017481925.1 Alistipes sp. | reverse complement strand
GACGCTGCGGAGCGAGAGCAGAAGCCAAGTTTTACTTGGATTATGCCGAGCCGCGAGGAGGAAAAGCCACCCTTGTGGTGGGTTAAAATGCAACCGACGCTGCGGAGCGAGAGCAGAAGCCAAGTCTTACTTGGATTATGCCGAGCCGCGAGGAGGAAAAGCCTGCGAAGCAGGGTTAAAATTCAAAATTCAAAATGAGTGGAGAAAATTTTTTTCGTCGTGAGCGGGTATTCGATTTTCTTGACTCGCACGACATAGAATATACGGTTTATGAGCATCCCGAGGCGCCGACCATCGAGATTGCCCGTCAGTATTGGCGCGCGGATGGCTCGAAGCACTGCAAGAACCTCTTCTTCCGCAACCATAAGGGCAACCGCCACTACCTGGTGGTCTTCGACAGCGAGCAGACGATGGCCATACACGACCTGGAGCAGCGCCTGCATCAGGGAAAACTATCTTTCGCTTCGGAGCAACGTATGGAGAAGTGGCTGGGTCTAAAGCCCGGCTCGGTGTCGCCCTTCGGCTTGGTCAATGACGAGGAAAACCATGTGCATCTCTTCCTCGATGCCAATCTGCGTGAGCAGGAGTCGCTGAGTTTTCATCCCAACGACAACACCGCCACGGTGGTCATCTCGCAGGAGATGTTCCAGCGTTACCTCACGGCCGTAGGAAACTCTTACGAGTATATAGAATTGTATTGATTCAGCAGGTGCTATTACACCTATAACACCTATTTCAGAAATATCGTATAAGCCTGCCCCTTGATTCGCGTAAGGGCTATTCTGCGCTGTGCACCGCTACGCATCCCCGTGCGCTGGCGCACCTGATCTACCGACATAGGGAACTCTCGCACCAGGATATCGACTCCAACGCCTCGCAACTCGCGTTTAAGGGCCTTGGGGTCGAATTTTTCTATCCTTTCGATCGCCTCCACACGGCCCAATATGCCCTCGACCTTTTCGCGTGCAAAGCCAAACGAGTTATTGCTCCACACATCGGCCTTGCTACGCAGCGCGTGCTGCACAAGACGTGCCTTCTGCAACGCCACGTCGGGGACGATGAGGTAGCGGTACTCCTCGGCCTCGAAATCACCCTCGCAGGGGCTATCCACAACCTCCTCGCGAGCATACTCTACACGCTCTCGACCCACAGCCTCGGCCACGATGCGAGCCCCACGGCCGTCAACATATATATTCACCTCCTTGCACTCGCCCGCCAGCGAGAGCACCTCCACCGTGCAGTCGCCAAAGAGACGAAACGCCTCCTCGACATCGAACAGCGGCGAGTTCTTTATCGCCACGCGTTCCGTGATACGACCAAGTGCAGGGTACAATGCCACCATATCGGGCGAGCAATCCTCCAACCTTACTACACGCTTGCCCTCGGCGGTGCGGCGGTCGGGGTCGGCATAGACCCAGTCAAAATGCTCCTCGCACGAAGAGACATACTCCTCGGCCGAGGCTGTTACGACCTCCACATTCTCAACGCCCATACGGTGCAGATTCTCCCTCACCACGTCGGCCAGCACCTCATCACGCTCTACGGCCACCACACGCTCAAAACGCTCGGCCATAGCCACCGCATCCATGCCAAGACCGCACGTAAGGTCGAGCAGCCTGCTGCCCCGCATACGCTTTGCGGCGGCACACTCCTCGCTTGACGACTGCTCGAAGGCACGCTGCGGGATGATTGCGCGAGCCTCATACAGACGTGGCAATTTTGTGCGGGCACGCTGCAGATACTTCACCTGCGAGGCCACCTCGCGGGCGTGCACGATGCCCCGATCGAGCGCCACCTGCAACGGGTCACGTTCGATATTTTCCTCGATGGCTTGTCGTACCTCGGGCTGTAGAAGCGTAGAGAGTTCCTCGCGCGTCATTACTTCATAAAGACAAAATATACGGCCATAATCAGACACACGAAGGCCGCCAAGTGGTTCCAGTGCAGTGCCTCGCCACGGAAGAATACGGTGGTGAAGACGGTGAAGATAATGAGCGTGATAACCTCCTGCATCACTTTGAGTTGCATCAGCGTGAAGGGGCCTCCGTTATCGACAAAACCGATGCGGTTGGCCGGAATCTGACACGAATACTCGGCAAGGGCAATGCCCCATGAAAAGAGGATGACCAGATACAGGGGCCACGACTCGATAAGTTTCATCTGCTGCAACTTCAGATGGCCGTACCAGGCGAAGGTCATAAAGACATTCGACACGACGAGCAGCAGAATGGTGTACAATGCTTTCATTTCGACTTAATTATAACTCTTTCGGGCGGCAAATATACTCTTTTTTTCGTAAAGTTATTCTCCTTGTGGCTCATTGCGCACGGCAAAATCAAAAACTATCTTCTCGCGGGGTGCAGGCAGAGCCCACAACACAAGGGTCAGCAGCAAAAACACCCCATATATTGCGTAGCACCACCCCTGACTTATACCCACCTCCGCCGTGAGATAGCCACTCTGAGCCGCCCACTCCGACAGTGAGTTCATCGTCGTGGCTGTATGCTCCAGTATCCACCCTACGAGTGTTTGCAGAGGCGCAATGGGCAGTACAACCCATAGTATGGTTACGCCGACCAGCACACCGCATAGCGGCACAAGTATCGGGCTCAGGAGGATGCCCCACAGTGTTATTGTGCCGAACAGGGAGCTTGCCAGCGGCAGCGTCATAGCCGTAGCCGCTATGCTTACCTCGATAGCCATCAGCAGCCGAAAGGCCATGCGTTGCACCACATCACGCCACAGGCTGTGCGAGGGTAGCAGTCGCCGCCGTGCACGGGCGTAGGGTGCCACCCACACAAGGATAGCCGCCACCGAAAGGAACGAGAGCAGAAAACCTGCATCGTGGATCGTGCGGGCATCCACCGTAAGCATTACAAAGGCCGTGAAGGCGAGTGTGTTAAGTCCTCGCGAGGAGGAGTATAACGTTGTGGCAATCTGCACGATAGAAAACATCGTTGCGGCACGCACCACCGATGGCGAGAAGCCTGCCATAGCGGCATAGAGCCATATCGCCCCTACGACCAGCACACTCCGCACAACCTGCCCGCCACGCAGCAGCGTCAGCAGGGCAAAGAGCACGTTCAGCACAATGCAGATAAAACCCACGTGCAGACCCGACACCGAGAGCAGGTGCGCCCCGCCACTGAGGGTGTAGGCTCTGCGCATATCGCTCGATAGGGAGCTCCTGTCGCCTATGCCTGCCGTGCGTGTCAGGCGTTCGGCATCGGGCGTAAGGTGCAGGGCCTGGATGCGTTGCAGGGCGTAGTGTTGCAGACGAGCGATGAGAGAGGGCTCGGAATGGCTGTGCAATAAAATGTTTTCGTGCGAGATAAACACTTGTGCCACAATGCCCTGCGCAGCCATATAACGTGTGTAGTCGTTTTCGTCGGTGTAGCGCCTTATTGAGGCTATGGCCCGCAGCCTATCGCCCTGCTCAATGGCCACTCCCGAGGCGTGCAGACGCACATCGGCACGGCTGCGATGAACTTTTCCATCGGCCATATATGCCACTATGCGGGCCTCGGCTATGCTCACATCTGCATCCTCGCGCACGATGCGTCCCACCTCGATCTCCATCTCGCCCTGCGAGGGTAGTGCGGGCGTCGAACGTAGCGCGACACTCAATGCCCCGGCGGCTATGATTGCGCCCATAAGCCAGCCGTCGCCACCACGCCATAGCGTGAGGAGGATGAAGAGCAGTAGCGCCACGGCAGCATACCCCACGCCAATACCCGTCCACTCCGCTACGACAATGCCCACGATGAGCGGGCAGAGGGCGCAGAGCATAGGGGCCTGCTTGAGATGACGCAGGATGTTGTCGACGAAGGGTTTCATAACAATAAAATTACTCAAAAAATGACAAAAAAAGGTGCGACAGATGATTTTTCCGTCGCACCCGAAACAAATTCAGGATTAAAATCCTGTCAGGTCAAAACCTTGCTCTACCTCCGAGCGTCGTGCCGCGCATCCATTCTCCACACGCGACATAGCCGCCACGATGGGCACCATCACCCGACGTGAACGGGTATCTATCCGCTCGTCGGGGCGTATGCCCGTGGCATCGCACACCGCATCAATGTAGAGTGCCGTGTGGTTCTCGGTGGGTGGGGCATAGCGTGTGATCATCTCACGCAGGGTCTGCAGCCCATAGCGCACACGATAGGTGTCGAGCAGTATGAACATTGCACGATAGCCCCACGCCAGCGTCTCAAACTGCTTGAAGAGCGGATCTGTCGAAGGGTGACATTCGCCTTTGTAGCGCACCCGCGAGCGACGTATGTTGCCCGGGTTGCAGTTTTCTATTCCTCGGCTCATATTCTCTCTATTTAATGATTTGCACCAGGCCTCCCTCGCACGAACATCTGTTAAGGATGTTATCCTCTGAGCGGTACTCCTCAATCTCCGCGGCGTGCTGCTCCAGGTATGCCGACAGTCGCTTGCGCATTGTCTGCGCACGCAACACAAGGGCTCGCTTCAGCTCCTTGCGTGCCTTCGCATCGGCTGCTCGGCGGTGGGAGCCGATAGGAACCGAAAGCCCCAGCTGCGAGGTCTGCACATTCAGACGTGGCTGAACCACAAGACGCGTGCAGAGTGCCGCGGCAGGCGTGATGTACTCCTCTTTGAGGTCTGCGTACTTACCCTCTCTAACGGCATCGAGCAGCGCCCGCCCCGTGATGGGGATGATCCACCGCTCGATGGCTGTGGTGATGTCGGTGTCGGTGACCACCTCCGTGGCAACGTACTCGCCATCGCTGAAGGCTATGGCAATGACCTCGGCGGGTGTAATAATATTTTGTGCCATAGTTAGTTGATTTTAGTTACGTTGTACTTCGTGATCTCCGACAGGTAGGCCTGCTGGCTCTCGTCCTCGGCGTCGTACTCCAGGCCGTCGGCCTTGCGTGCCTCCCACACTTTCATATAGATGGGTTTTGAGCGTGTGGGCGGGCGGTTCACAATCTCGAGCGACGAGCAGTCGATGGCAGCCACCTCGTGCATAATGCGACGTATGGGTGCGAGCAACTCCTCCTGCTCGGCCAGGATTACGGTGTTGAGTGCCACCTCATATTCGTGCAGGATGCGCTCGGCGCTGAAGCCTGCCGAGTAGTCCAGACCACTCAGTGAGCGGAACCACGAGTGGGCAATCACTATATCGCTTGTGGCCTGGTCGTGCAGCGTGCTCCAGTCGCCCTCGTTGTTCGACTCGAGGGGTATGAAACGCGAGGAGTTACCCTCCTCGCCGCCACCTACGACAAACATCACCTGTCCGGGAGTGCCTGCAAAACGCTTCTCGGCTGTCTGCACCAGTCGCTCTGCCTCGGCCTCGCTCTCCATCTCGGTGTCGAGCATCATAATGCCCGATAGCTGGAATGAGTTGTCCAGACGCGAGATGTTCCAGCAGTCGGTCTTGTAGGCTATGGCCGATACACCCATGCCGGCTATGTACTTCGGCACGCCGTAGTGGGTGAACATAGGCTCATACTCCTTGTAGTGGATGATGGTGCGCAACGAGCCATCCTCCTGCTTCTCGAACAGAGGATAGAGGGGCAGCGAGCGCGCCTCCTCACTGCGGAAGGCACTCCAGTCGTGGTGCAGCAGCACGTGAGAGTTGTCACGCGCAAGGCGACAACGCGAGGCATCCTGATGGTGGAGCGAGAGGAACGAGTGAGCCTCGTCGGTCACCACTTCGAGGAAGGCGTTGCCCATCAGAGCCTTGTCGAAGGCCAGGCGGTAGAGCACACGTCGGAGCGAGTCGCCCTCGCCATTGGCTCGCTCGACAAAGGAGCTGAGCAGAGGCTCCTGCTCGTCGAACGAAAAACCCTTGCCGGCTATGTAGTCGGCCTTGTCGTTGATTATTCGTCGGTGGGTGGTCGAGCGGCGCGACATGAGCGAGAGGGCATAGGGGAGCATATTGTCGTCGCCCCAGCGCCAGAACTTCTCGCTCTGCACGGCACGTGACGAGAGCGTGAAGAGCGAGTCGGCCTTGCGGTTTGTGACGGCCACCATACTCTTTGTTTTTCTCTTTTCCATAATGATTTATTTTTTTACTGATCCAATGCCGATGTGGTGTCGCGTGACGCAAGTGTCAGCACCACCTTCGGTTGCTCTGCGGGTCGCGAGCCTGAGTGAAAGGTGAGCGAGCGCAGGCGCAGTGCCTGCTCGAAGCCGAAGTGGGGGCTCCATCCTACCATAAGCCTCTCGCCCGTGAGCAGGGTGATGTGTGCCACAACGCCTTCGGCGGCTGCGTGCCGCAAAAACTCCTTGTCGCGCCACCCTTCGGAGAGGTTACGGTCGGAGCAGAGGGTGAGCGTATGTTCTACGCTCACCGGAAGACCCGAGGCCTCGATCTGCTCGTCGTAGTGCGAGCCGTCGTCCATAAGCGGCACGGCCACGCCCTGCCCCGATACGATATCCTCCACTCCGCCAAGGCTGTGTACCGCGAATAGTTCTGCGTGGGCCACTCCGCCCACGGGTTTAAATCTCTTCTCGGTCATAGCGCGTGGGGTTTTACTCGGCGTTGATATATGCCGTCACCAACTCCTCGTCCAGGATCTCGCAGCCGATAGCGAATACGGCTCTCTGACGGTTCTCCATCTCGTCGGGGTTGTACCACATGCGGATCTCCGAGCCGGGGCTATCGGCGGTGTTCACGGCCATCACCATATTACGACGGTCGGTGAAGATGATGAAGTCCTTCGAGAGCGATGAGTCGCCGATGGCGGGATCTACGTTCACCTCGATGACGGGGAAGCCACGGTACATCAACTGCGGACGACCTGTTTGGCAATCCTGGTATGATGCGGCGCCGTACGAACTATCGAGGTAGTTCTGGTAGTAGGCGTAGATGCGGGGCGACACGAAGAATGCTACCTGACCCTCGGGGAAGAGACCCTTCAGGCGGGGGCTGGCGTCGTTCACGATGTCGGAGAAGATCTCGCCCAGGCTCATATCGCTCAATAGGGTCTCCAACTCCTTCGATGAGTTGGCAATCTCGCCGCTCTTCACACGCTCGTTGATGAGCTTGAGCAGGCCGTCGAAGCTTGTGTAGCCGGTGTTCAGCGTGCCGCCCTTATCGCCCAGCCAGAGGTTCATGCGGATAGACTCGGCAATGGCGCGACGGAACAATTCGGTCTCGGCAGCCTCCAACTCTGTGCCCGAGAGATCCTCCATATTCACGTCCGAGCGGTTGGTAATCAACTCGAAGATGGTTGAGAAGTAGTCGCTCGCCGAGAAGGCGTTCTCGGCCTTCACGCGTGACATGGGGATGGTCTTCTGGTAGTGGGTGGTCTTCTGGCTGCCGCTCCAGCCCGATGCCTCATCGTAGGGCGCGAGGACATTGCCCTTGCGGTCCCAGATCTGCACGACGGTGGGCATAGGCATATTGTAGAGGATGCGGATTCCGAGCGACTCGGCCGAAGGACCGGTCAAAAGAGGACGGAAGAAGATGGTCTCGAGTTCGTGACCTGAATAGTTCTTGGGGTTTACAATGATACTTGACATAATTAGTTGAGTGTTTTAGTGAATAAAAATGTTTTTTGAGTGATTAATATCTGCCGAATGCTTTTGCATCGTCGGCGTAGGCTTCGTCGTTGCCTCGGAGTAGCGGCTGATTCATCGAGGGGTCCTCCGCCGGCTTGACCTGCGACGAGGTGTAACGGCGCTGTCCCTCCTCAAAGAGGATTGTCGAGTGCGAGGGTGTCTGTGCCACAGCCTGTGGCAGGGACTCCTCCTGCAACGACTCCTCGTCGTGCTGGGCCTGCTTCTCGGCTCGCTTTGCCTCACGTTTGGCTATGTGCTTCTCGTGCAGGTGCTCCAGCCACTCCTCGATGCGGCAGGCCAGACGCCCCAGCAGGTAGCGGATGATCTCGCTGGCGGCCGAGTTTACCACCTCGGGCATTGCCGTATCCTGCGGCAGGGTATCCTCCGCCTCGGGTACAAGCACACCCGTGATAAGGCTGTCGGTGATGCGGTCGGCAAGGCCTGCCTCCACGGTCTGCTCGGCTGTGAGCCAGCGACCCTCGCCATCGTTCTCGGCCATCAGGTCGGCGAAGTATTGTGCATCGCGACCCGAGTGCAGGGCGTAGAGCGAAGCCAGTCGCTCGTCGGTCTTACGCAGCAGGTCGGCACGCGCATCGAGCGATGAGGCGTTACCCTCGATCGAGCAGGTCGATTTGTGAATCAGGTACATAGCGTTGCTCGAAATCTCACGGCAGCCGTCGTTGGCGGCCTGTGCGATGATCGTGGCTGCCGAGGCGGTGTAGCCGTAGCAGCGTGTGGTGATGTGGGCATCGAGGCTCATCAGGGCGTCGTAGATGAGCAGTGCATCGTTCACGTCGCCTCCCGTCGAGCGGATGTTCACCACCACCTTCGTGGCGGCGATCTCGGCTATGCGGGCCACCTCCTCGCGGAACCTGTCGAAGGTGGCAATGCGTGTCGAGGCGTTCTCAAACTGATGCTGCTCGGGTACCCCTATCGTGCCCTCGATGTCGATGTAACAGGTGTGGGCTTCATTTCTGATAGTGATCTTGGTTTGCATTTTTACGTTTTTAGTGGTTAATAATTCTGGTTAATCTTCTGCCGTGCGAATGATCTGACACCGCGCACGGCGTGTTGCCACATCGTAGCCCGTGATGCGGTGCAGGTAGTACGAGGCTCGCTGACCTGCAATGCTCAGACGGTAGATGTCGCGTGCTCCTCCTCCCTGTGATGCATCTGCAAGTGCCGGCAGGGCGTGTGGGGGCAGGGTGAGCGATAGCGAGAGACTACGCCTCAGGCTCCGCTCCTGCCACTCGCGGTCGTAGTAGCGGTGCAGCCCCTGCACACTGTCCCTATCCTCAAAGCAGAGCGTGAACTCCCCCGCCGAGTGGAACGCCGCAAAGGGATACTCCTCGCCAAATGAGGGTGCTCCCCACCTCTCGCCCGCGGGCAGGGGACGCATACCCTCGTAGCGCACGATGCGCATCGACACCTCTCCCACAGTGTCGGCGTCACGGTCGCCCACCTGCATAATCATCGCCGAGGGTGCCGAGGCGTGGATGCCCGATGTGGATATGGTGGGGCAGAACAGAGGGTTGGCAAGTCGTTTGCGACCCATCTTTGCCGCATAGGAGGGGCTGGTCGCACTCCACTGCCCGAACACTTCGCCCGTCTGCGCATTGTGGCGTGCCACGGCCCCGTCGCCCTCGGCCCGATAGCATAGCGTGAGGCTCTTACGCTGCTCGCAAGCCAGATCCGAGGCTCGCATCGGAGCCTTGCGGTCGGCATAGATGCTCACCTCGCGCAGCGTGCCATCGTAGAAGTCGTCGTAGGGTTCGATGCAGACTGTCTTCCTCTCCTCGCAGGTGGCAATGCGCAGGTTGAACATCTGCTGGATGGCCTCCACAAAGTCGGCTTGCGTGGCATCGTGGTTGAGAAAACTCTCCGTGGTGAGCGCCGAACCCAGCGATGGCGATGAGGAGAAGCGGGGACGCAACGTCGAGTGGGATGATAACGTCAGACGCTGACCCTGCTCGGCTCCGTGCAAGTACATCTTTGTAAACGATTTACCCTTCGAGGGGGTTAGCCTTTCGGGTGGCGTAAGTAACGTTATCTCCACATCGGTCTGTCCCGTGCGCTCCACATAACCATCATATATTGCCCAGTCGCCCGCATACTCCTCGCCGCTGGAGGTGAGCAGCAGACACTCGCCACCGCTAAGCGAGGGCATCGTGAAGGAGCTCTCCTCGGCCGTGATGCTCTTCAGCAGCGTGTCGCCACTTGCTCTGCGATAGATCAGGCGCAGGGCCTCCCCGCTCGCAAGGTCAAAGACAAAGCACTTGTACTGCACCCCTGCCGTGAGGCTTGTGCGGCGATCCTTGTAGGGGTTTGCCAGCGGGATCTCCATATCGCAACCCGTATCGACGTAGAGCGCATCGAAGCCTTGCAGTCGTTGGCTTGAGACAATGCGGTAGTCGGTGGTGTATTTGAGAAAAATCTCCCAGCTCACACTCACCTCCACCGAGGGGTGATACTCCACACCCTGGTCTGTAATCTGCAACACGCCACGGTTGTTGTAGAGCTCTCCGCCCTCGGTGGTCTGAACGAAGTTGCCTACCGAAGAGGTGAGCACCAGCGGCGTCATCCACACACGACCCATCACGTCGGCAGTCGTAGTTGCATCGGATGTTCTGCCTGCCTTGAAACCCGAGGAGTTATCCAGACGCGTGAGCGAGGCACCCGATTTGGGGTAGCAGCCGCTGAAGTGTAGTTTTCTGAACTCGTCGCTCTCGAGCAGACGGCTCTCAACGGTGTAGCCCACGCCCTCGAATATGGCACGCAGCATCTTCTCCACCGAGATGAAGGGGTGGTAGTCGCCCACGGTCATCACTCGTTGCGGGGCGTAGAGTGATGTGTTGTCGTAGGGCTCGCGGTAGTCGTCATAACGTACGGGCAGAAAACGCACCGTCCTGTCGCCCTGCCAGCTCTGCTCGATAAGTGAATAGTCGAGTGTTGCAGCAAAGTCAAGCGGGGTGTCGAGCAGCGAGCGTGAGGCGATAGTGTCGATCCATTCGCCTGCGCCGTCGCGTATGCTGACAACGTAATGCCCTGCGCCATCCTCTCCCTCGATGGCGAGGAGTGTGGCTACGCCGGCGAGCAGTTCCACGCCATCCACCACCACACGTCCCCGATGCAGCGAGGAGTTGAATTGAGAGCCCGTGGCAGGGTCGGCGGCAAAGCCCATTATGCGGTCGTTCGTGGGCGAGAGGGGCAGACGCAGCGTGGTGCTGCGTCCCGTGCGTGCCTTGTCAAGAGAGGAGAATGCCTCGGCATCGAAGGTGAAGATATCCTCGTTGGGCTTGTAGCCTACCTCCACATCGCAACGCTTGTCGTCAATGAAGATCTCTACCATAGCTGCACGCCCTCCTCTGCGGCTCGTATGTCAACCTCGATGATTCCCATCTCCTCGTTGGGTGAGAGCAGCACACGGTCGGTGGTGAGCATCACATCCTGCACCGTCAAACCCTCGACGAGCCACACACGGGGCGAATGGAGTATCTCGGCCAGGGCCTTTAGCTGGTGTTCGGGCTCGTATGCCGAGAGCAGTTTCAGCTCGCTGGCACCCTCCACCGCTGCCGCCTCGCGACCCCACACGCTCTCTATATGGCGGCGTGTAGCCTCGATGAGGACACTCTTGCGTAGCGGGAAGGTATATACCTCGGGTGAGCGATGTGTGTTGAGCCACGCCACACGGTGCGAGCCCCGTATGTTGGGCATCAGGTCGTACTCGATTTCCTCTTGCACCTGGTCATCGACCTTGATGCTTACGCGTATGGTATCCACCCCCTCTCTACCTCGGGCCGTCACCGCCACGGTTCGCTGGCCGCCCGAGGGAGGGGTTATGGTGATGAGGTCGGTGCCGCTGCCGATGAACTCCACATCGAACGATACGACGATGTCGGGCCAGGTGAAGTAGGAGATAAGATCAAACTCATCACGCTCCATCGTGCGGTGTCGCTGCTGCGTGGTGAGCAGCGTGAAGAGCGCATCGCGGTCGATGGTTGCGGCGATGAAGTTGCGCGATGAGGATGTCACGCCCTCGGCCTCGACCACCACCTTTATGGTCGTGCCGACGCTCACCTCGCCACACTCCTCGATGCTTGAGGGAAGCGTAGTGCGAGCTGCCGAGCGCAGGTAGGGCGCAATATCCACCTCGCCCGTGGTTACGTTGTAGAGTCGTTTGCGACCTATCTCCTCACCCGTGGTGCGGTTGATGATCTTCAGCTCTACGTCACGCGGAGTTGTGCTCTCGGTGTTGAAGGTGTAGAGGAGTGGCTCCCGAAACGATGAGTAGGCTTCGGGTATAGATGTAAATTTCATATTTTCAGGGTATTATTAGTTAAACTTAGAAAAATGTGATTACCTCTGCGGTAGCCGTTGCTGCCACCTCGCCTGCCGACGTGAGCGTCTGCGAGGAGTGGCGAATCGAGAGGTTTTCTACCGCCACTACGAACTCCTCCTCCGAGAGCGAGGAGAATACTTTTATGAGTTCCTCCTCCAGCGCCGTGTGGCGTGCCGTGCGCTCCGTGGGCGATAGCTTTGCGCCCGCATCGAGGGCGTGTGCCGTGATGTTGTAGGTTATTGTTCCGTGCTTGCGCCCCTTGATCTGCTTGAACTCGGGTGGCGAGAGCCACAGAGCAGGGTAGGCAGTCACGAGCTGCGGAATGTAGCGGTCGTCGGTGGAGTGGAAGTGGTAGCCGTCGGCGGTTGCCGTGCGGGAGAAGGCTTGTAGAAGATGTGTTCTGTTCATTGTGTTAGGGGTGTTAGGGGTCGGGAACCGAAATTTCGGCTCCTGTAGTGTTGATAAAATTGTTAAGTTGGTGTGTTTGTATGTTGATAAGTTCTGACGGCTATGTGTTAATCTGCGGAGTATCAGTCGCATAACGAAAATTTTTTGTTGTTGAAAAACCTGCGTTACAGATGTAATTCCGTTGTTGATATGTTCATAACCGCCGTTTGCGTTACGGGAATGGGCCCGCCTGTGGCAGAAGTCTTAGTGGTTGGTGCATCATAGTTGTAATAGTTCAATGATTTAACGAATGGCCGTTGTCACCCGCGAGAACCCGTAAATCTTCAAAATCGTTCTCTTGTTGCTCTCTCGCGGTGACTAACGACAGTGCAAATATAATACATCAAAAAGCGTTTGTCAAGTATTTTAACAATAAAAATTCAATAATTTATCAAAATATTTAACCCCTTTTAACCTAATCGGCTCTTTTTCAGCAGGGATGGCAGAGATAAAATTTTTACACAAAAATTGTCCTTTTCTCGCCAAAAGCGGTGAAATCGGCGAAAACGCACCGTAATTCCAATAATATTTGTAACTTTGCAAGTCATAGCGCGCATTGTGCGCGTGCGCCCGCCCGCGAATCCCGCGCATCGTACACGTACGCGAGCACACTGCAAGAATCGGGTTATGGGAGTGCCACGACCAAAGGAAGTAGAAGAATGCTTGAAAAGTTAGCCAAACAGACAGCCATCTATGGCATCAGCACCATTGTCGTGCGACTGCTGAGTTACCTGCTCACGCCGCTCTATACGCGTGTGTTCGGTCAGGCAGCCTACGGCGTTGTGACCGATGTCTATGCGCTCATACCCTTTGCGCTGGTGTTGCTGTCGATGGGTATGGAGTCGAGCTACTTCCGCTTTGCCGCCAAGGCCGAGGCCGAGGGGGGCAGCGATGAGGAGATAAGGGTGAAGAAACGCCACCTCTTCGCTACAACGTGGGGTGCTACGCTGGTGGCCTCGAGTATCTTCTTTGTACTGGTGGTGTTGTTCCGCTCGACGATTGCCCGCTGGATGGGTGATGCGTACGTGGGCAACGAATTGTATGTGGTGCTGGTAGCTACGATCATCCTCTTCGATGTGGCTACGATGATTCCCTTCTCGCGTCTGCGTGAGCAGGGTCGGGCCTTGAAGTTCGTCACGCTGAAGGCGTGCAATGTGGTTATCAACGTCACACTCGCGGTGGTGTTTCAGGCTACGGGACTCTTTGAGTCGGCCTTTGGCGTGGGCTGGGTCTTTGTGACAAACCTTGTGGCGAGTGTTGCCACGTTCCTGCTTATCCTGCCCACTACGGAGCGCACCGTACCCCGTATCGACCGATCTCAACTGCGCCGTATCCTGGCCTACTCGCTGCCGCTGTTGGTGGGTGGCATTGCAGGCACAGCCAATGAGTTCATCGACCGCCAGATGATCAAGTACCTCCTGCCCGAGGATATATCGATGGCGCAGCTCGGCATCTACGGTGCTATCACGAAGATTGCCGTTGTGATGACGCTCTTCACGCAGATGTATCGCCTCGCGGCCGAGCCCTTCTTTCTGGCCAACTTCTCGAAGGAGGAGTTTGTGGAGTCCAACGCCGCTGCGCTCAAGTACTATATGATGGCCTCGATGATGATTTTCCTCGGTATCGCCCTCTTCCGCGATCTGTTTGCGCTGATTGTGGGCCGTGACTTCCGCGAGGGTATCTTCATCCTGCCCGTTATCCTGGGTGCCAATGTGCTGGCGGGCGTGTGGCTCAACCTCTCGTTCTGGTATAAACGTGAGGAGAAGACCCGCTTCGCTGTCTATGTCACCTTTGTGGGACTGGTCGTAACCGTTGTGGCCAATGTCGCGCTACTGCCCCGCTGGGGTTACTACGGTGCTGCGTGGGCACGCTTTGTGGCCGAGGCGGCTATGGTGGCGGTGAGCTATTATCTGAATCGCCGCTTCTTCCCTACGCCCTACGATGTGCGCCGTATCGCAGAGTATGTGGTGCTGGGTGTGGCTTTGTTCTTTGTGAGCGAGGCGCTGCTGCCGCATGTGAGTGGCGTTGTGGAGTATGGAATGAATATCGTGATCTTCCTGCTCTTTGTGGCCTATGCCGTGTGGCGCGAGAAGATTGATGTGCGGGCTCTTGCAGGCTCGGCACTACGCAGAAGATAAGACTAAAACTAAGATACTATGAAAGTAAAAATCGTAAACAATTCGCGCTTTGCGCTTCCCGAGTACCAGACACCCCTCTCGGCCGGTTTGGACATCCGTGCCAACCTCGATGAGAGCGTAACCCTTGGCCCGCTGGAGCGTGCTATGATTCCTACGGGACTTTTCGTTGAGCTTCCCGAGGGTTGCGAGATGCAGATACGTCCCCGCAGTGGTCTTGCGGCCAAGCACGGCATCACGGTCTTGAACTCTCCTGGCACCATCGATGCCGACTATCGTGGCGAGATCAAGGTTATCCTGGTGAACCTGAGCAATGAGCCCTTCACCATCGAGGCGGGCGAGCGCATTGCACAGATGATTGTGGCACGCTACGAGCAGATCGAGTGGCAGGCCGTGGAGGAGCTCAGCTCAACGGAGCGTGGCGCCGGCGGCTTTGGCTCTACGGGCAAGTAATGCAAAATTCAAAATTCAACCGACGCTGCGGAGCGAGAGCAGAAGCCAAGTCTTACTTGGATTATGCCGAGCCGCGAGGAGGAAAAGCCTGCGAAGCAGGGTTAAAATTCAAAATTCAAAATGAAGAAGATATTTTTTGCAATCATCGCCGCAGCAATCTTTGTCGGTTGCGGTCAGCAGACTAATCCGACACAGCCCCGTCGCGTGCAGATGCAGACCACGATGGGAGATATTGTGCTTGAGTTGAGCGATCTCACGCCCATCCACCGCGATAACTTTATGCAGCTTGTCGAGGAGCACTACTTCGACTCGCTGCTGTTCCACCGTGTCATCGAGAACTTTATGATTCAGGGCGGTGACCCCCGCACCCGCGATATTTCGGGCAGCGAGTTCTTTGCCGATGGCGAGGAGACGGGCGATCCCCGTTATTGGGAGGATATACCCGCCGAGATAAACTTTCCTACGCTTTACCATAAGCGTGGTGCTCTGGCGGCAGCCCGCGAGGGCGATGATGTGAACCCCCAGCGTCGCTCCTCACGCACGCAGTTCTACATCGTCTGGGGTCGCACGTTCGACGATCAGACGCTCGATGCCCAGCAGCAGCGCATCACACGTGCTACGGGTGGCACGGTGGTTCTGCCCGACTCGATTCGTGAGGTCTATAAGACTACGGGCGGCACGCCCCATCTCGATGGCCAATATACAGTCTTTGGTCACGTGGTGAGCGGTCTGGATGTGGTTGATAAGATTCAGCGTACGGCCACCGACTCGCTGGATCGTCCCGTGGAAGATGTTCGTATTTTAAGTGTTAAGGAGATAATTGAATAAAAATGCGTTTTGCCGATATCATAGGACAACAGGAGCTCAAGCGCCACCTTGCCCAGAGTGTTGATCGTGGCCGTATCAGCCACGCCCAGCTGTTTACGGGTGCTGCGGGCACGGGAGCTTTGCCGTTGGCCATAGCGTACGCCCAATATCTGAACTGCCCCCACCGCAAGGATGGCGACTCGTGTGGCGTATGCCCAAGCTGTGTGAAGATCGCTTCGCTGGCGCACCCCGACCTGCACTTTGTCTTCCCCGTCAATAAGCAGGGCAAGAAGTCGGGCGAGGTGGTTCTCAGCGCAGAGTTTATGCCGCAGTGGCGCGAGTGCGTAGCCTCTACGGGCGGTTACTTCACGCCCCAGCAGTGGTACGACCGTCTGGATCTGGGCAAGACGCTGCGAGGTATGATCTCGGCAAAGGAGGCCGACGAGATTATCCGTCGCCTCTCGTTCAAGTCGTTCGAGTCCGAGTATAAGATTATGCTTATCTGGCTCCCCGAGACGATGAACGACGAGGCCGCCAACAAGATTCTCAAAATCCTTGAGGAGCCGTGGGAGAAGACCGTCTTCCTGCTCGTGAGCGAGCGTGCCGACCTGTTGCTTTCGACCATCCTCTCGCGTACGCAGGAGGTGGCCGTGCCACGCCTTACGGTTGAGGATCTGATGCCTATGGCTCAGGGTGACGAGCAGCAGCGTCGCAATACGGCACGCCTGGCCGCTGGCGATCTGATCGAGATGCGTCGCCTCGCGGGTGGCGAGGAGGATGAGGTGCGAAGGGATAGTTTTGATCTCTTCTGCCGTCTTATGCGCCTCTCGTATAACGATAAACACCTCGAACTCATCGACTGGGCCGACGAGGTGGCTACCCTTACACGCGAGCAGCAACGCTCGATGCTGCGCCACGCGGCGCGCCTTTTGCGTGAGAGTTATATGCTGCACGCAGGCTTGGGACAGATAAGTTATCTGTGGGGCGAGAAGGCTGCATTCTGCAATAAGTTTGCACCCTTCATCGGCAACCAGAATATTGAGTACCTCATCTCGGAGATTGAGCAGGCTATGCGTCAGGTGAGCCAGAATGGTAACCCCCGCATAATCTTCACTCACTTCGCTCTGGCGGTGAGCAAACAGATTAACCGCCTGAAGTGATGATCGCAACCCTCCTAACGGGCAGCAATGCCCCCGAGCGTGAGCAGATTCTGCAGCGTACGGCTACGTTGCTTGCCGAGCGTATAGGCGAGGTGGTGGCACATTCGCGCATCTACTCCTCGCAGGCGTGGGGTTTTTCGGCCGAGGAGCCCTTTGCCAATCAGGCTCTGCGCCTAAGGACCTCGCTTACACCGATGCAGGTGCTGGATGTAGCTTTGGAGGTGGAGCAGATAGTGGGACGCGACAGGGCGCAGGAGGCTTGGGAGAAGAGCCTCACGGGCGAGCGATATGCCTCACGCGTGGTGGATGTGGATGTGATGTTCTGCGACGATGAGATAATCAGCGAGCCACGTCTGTGTGTGCCGCATCCTCTGTTGCACGAGCGTGAGTTTGCCCTGGAGCCGCTGTGCGAGATTATGGGCGACTATTGTCATCCCGTATTGCAGCGGAGCCTGCAAGATATTTATAGTGAGTTAAAAAGCAAATGATGAAACGACTAAAACATATAGCCTTCGTGGTGCTGGGCGCCGTGCTCCTGCACTCCTGCTTTAAGGATGTAGTATCCTATACGGACTTCAACATCGCCGTCTATGACCAGTCGGTGGCCGATGGCGAGTTTACGCCCGCTACGGCAGTTGAGACCTACGCCTACTATGTCGATACCACCGAGTGGAGTGTCCTCACGTATGAGGATGCCCTTGCCCGCCGCATCACCAACAAAACCACTGGCGAGGTGCGCTCGACACCCGATGTGGAGGGTACGTTCGACGTCGCGTTGCCCTATCCCGCCTCGGTGAGGCTGGAGCAGCCCATATCGATGCTTGTGCTGGTGAACCCTACGTTACGCCTATATGCTTATCGTAAGTACGAACTACCCATCAACCTTGCAACGGTAGATACAAAACTCTATATGGCCTCGTGGCGCGGAACACACTCCTCGTCGGGATGGCTTGTGAAGAACGACTTTTTTAAGGCCGAGAGTGAAGAGAACTAATTTTTTATTCGATGATGAAGATAAAACACCATACTACACCCTTGCAGCGCTTTGCGACGGCTGCCGTGCTACTCCTTTTCGGCGGAGCGTTTCTCACGCGTTGTGCTTCGATAGGTAACCCTACGGGCGGTCCGCGCGACTCGCTCTCACCCACGGTGGTCACCGTGACACCTATGCTCAACGCCACACGCTTCAACGACGACCGCATCTATATGGCCTTCGATGAGTATGTGCAGCTGAAGGATTTGCAGAAGGAGCTCTACACCTCGCCTGCAATGAAGAAGAAGCCCACCGTTGCGGTGCGAGGCCGTGGCATCCAGATCGATTTGGAGGCCGACTCGCTCGAACCCAACACCACCTATGCCATTGAGTTTGGCGCTTCGGTGGCCGACAACAACGAGGGTAACCCCCTGCACGGCTTGCGCTACGTCTTCTCTACGGGCGACGAGATCGACTCGCTCTATATGTCGGGCTATACCGAGGATAGCGAGACCTCTGACTCGTTGGGTCGCACCTACATCTGCTTCTTCGAGGCCGACTCGGTGCCCGAGCCAAGGGAGTATGACTCTACGATGTTCAACTTCCGCCCCTCGAAGATTGCACGCTCGCAGCGCAACGGTATCTTCATTGCGCAGAACCTCAAGCCCGTGGCCTACCGTGTGTATGCCTACGAGGATAAGAACGAGAACCAGTCGTACGAGCCCTCGATCGATAAGGTGGGCTTCCTCGACGGTACATACAACCCCACCGAGATGCCACCCTTCGCCATCTGGTACGACTCGGTGCGTCGTTACCCCTCGGCCGATCCGCAGATCTACCTGCGTATGTTCACCGATGTGAGTTTCCGCCGTCAGACCCTGCGCGAGAAGTTGCGCCCCGAGCAGCATAAGATCATCCTCTCGTTTGGTGGTGGCCGTCCCCAGATCGACTCTCTTATGTTGGAGGGCATACCCTCGGATAAGATTATCTACGAATACCTGAGCGACGAGCGCGACTCTATGGCCTTGTGGCTCGATGTTGAGTCGGAGCTGCTGCCCGACACCATACGAGGCTCTATCACCTACCTCAAGCACGACTCGGTGCGTGTGCTGCGTCCCGAGACCGAGGAGCTGCGCCTGGCGTGGCGAAGGGTGGAGACGCGCGAGCAGGAGCGCGAGCGCGAACGTCTGGAGCGTCAGCGTGCCCGTGCCGAGGCCGAGGGCAGAGAGTGGCAGGAGGCTGCACAACCCTCTACGTTCCGCCTTGTGGCCCCCACCGACCGCACGGAGATAAACCCCGAGCAGGATCTGCTGTTTGAGTTCCCCACGCCGCTTACACGTTTCGACTCTACGGCTCTGGAGCTTATCTCGTGGAGCGAGAAGCGCGACACGGTGCGTGAGAAGATTTCGTTCAGGCCCGACTCTCTGTCGCCCCGCAAGTGGCGTATGCACTCACGCTGGCTCGCCGATCGCCAGTATCGTCTGCGCATACCCACCGATGCGCTGGCTGACATCACGGGCGAGGGTAACGATTCGCTGATGCTCAACTTCACCGTCTCGGATATAGCAAAGTTCGCCACACTGCGCCTTGACGTAAAGCCCCGCACCGAGGGTGCGACATATATCATCCAGCTGCTCGACTCTCGTAACAGCGTGCAGCGCGAGTTCCCCCATATAGGTGCCGGCGTGCATACCATCAACTACGTTCCTACGGGCGATCTGCGCATGCGCATCGTTGAGGATCTGAACGACAATGGCCGTTGGGATTCGGGTAATCTGGTAGAGCGTCGCCAGAGCGAGCGTGCCGAACTCTACAAGAACGAACAGGAGGAGGAGCTCTTCACGATGAAGGCGGGCTGGGAGTTTGAGTTCTCGCTCGATATGGCATCGTTGTTTGCTCCCGTGACTATGGAGCAACTCATCCAGCGACTGGATCGTCGCGAGCAGGTACGCCTGCAGAAGGAGGCCGAGGAGCGCCGCAAGCAGGCGCAGTCGGGCGACGACCACAACCATAACCACAACCAGGGCTCGATGGGTATGGGCTCCATGGGCTCGGGTATGATGGGCGGTATGGGTGGCCTTGGAGGAGGCAACTCAGCCTCACGTCAGACCATCAATTCGATGGGTGGCCGCTAACGAAAAAGTATGATTATGAAGAAGATATTACGACTAACATTCATCCTGCTCTTTGCTTTGGCGGGCTTCTCCGCCAGGGCACAGCATACCTTCGGTGTGTCGGGAGGTTTAGGCTCCTCAACGGCACGCTTCTATCCCCAGCAGGAGATGAAGATGCTCCTGGGAGGCACTAACTTCGGTCTGTCGTGGCGTTACTACTCTCTGCCGCGATATGTCGGTGCCATAGGTGTCGATCTGGAGTATATGCAGCGAGGCTTCTCGTTCGGTTACAGTTACTCCGCCACGACCAACGACAAGGGCGAGGAGATACGCGACTACAACTTCTACACGCGGCGTCTGAACTCCATTATGTTGCCTCTGGTGTGGCAGCCGCACGTCTATCTTGCCAAGCACCACGTGCGTCTGTATCTGGAGGCTGCGCTCACCTTCTCGTATAACTTCGGTGGCGACTACGAGTATGAGGATACGGGCCTTAAGGGCGACTACGACTGGCGTCTGGAGCGCGACAACCGCTGGAACTACGGCCTTGCGGGCGGTGGAGGTTTTGCGCTGCTGTTTGGTCGTTACGAGCTGGGTGTGCGAGCCCGCTACTACTTTGGTTATGCCGACCTGATGCGCAATATGAACAAATACTACGACAACGCAACCGATGGCGCGGAGAATCCCTTCCGCTCGACGCCTCTGCGTTCGCCGCTGGATAATATCAATATCAGCGTCACGCTGGCCTTCCGCTTCAATAAGGATGGCTTCACGGAGTGGTTCTACAAGCCTCCCAAGCGTGACCGCTCGAACAGAGAGTTCCGCTACCAGCAGGGAACCTCTACATCAGGTAGTTAAAAGAGTAAGGAAAACCGTATAACCTTTGGTCATTCCGCTTCGGAGCCGCTTGCGGCGACCAAAGCCCCTGCCTGAGGCGGGGGTTGGGGGTGGGTCAGACTTGTAAATGCGGACCGTGTCCGCAAGGTATGCGATGATAAGAAAGAATAGTTAGAGATATACACATTAAGCATAAAAAGCGAATAAATAATATGGAACAACAGCAAACAACACGTCAGCAGAAGATTGCGCGACAGATTCAGCGCGATATTGCCGAGATACTTCAGAAGGAGTGTCGTGGCTTGGGTGCGGGTGCTATGATCACGGTCACAACGGTGCGCGTATCGCCCGACTTTGCCTATGCGAAGGTCTATTTCAGTATCTTCCCCTTCGAGCGCAACCAGGCCGTTATGGAGGAGTTGGAGAAGAATAATTGGTTTATCCGCCGCGAGCTGGGTCGCCGCATACGCAACCAGCTCAAGATCGTGCCCGAGTTGCAGTTCTTCCTCGACGACTCGCTCGAGTATATCGAGAATATCGACTCGCTGCTCAAGGAGTAACACCGTCTGCCGTGTCGCTGAATCTTAAATATCTCATTGCCGCCCGCTATGTCCGTTCGCCGAAGTCGCACTCGGTGATCAACATCATCTCGGCGGTGAGCATCGTGGCTATGGCCGTGCCCGTGGCGGCTATCATACTGCTGCTCTCGATATTTAACGGTTTGGAGACTATGGCTCTGGAGAACCTGAAAAGCGTCGATTCCGATCTCGTCGTCTCGCCTCGTGCGGGTACAACCTTTTCGGTTGAGGCTCTGCCCCGATCACTCTTCGAGGGCGCGGAGGGCATTGCTCGCTACTCCTACACCCTGGAGCAGAGCGCCCTTGCCGAGATGGGCGAGCGTCGCACGGTGGTGCGTGTCAAGGGCGTGGACGAGAGCTATACTTCGGTGGTGCCGTTGGCGCGTAACCTCATTCTGGGCGATTTTACCCTGAGCGATGAGCAGGGCCATAGGGTTGTGGCGGCACATGGAGCGATGCAGGACCTGGGGGCGTTGCGCTCGACGGTTGTGGGCGAGAATATGCGCCTTTATGCCATCAATCGTGCCCGCATCTCGACACTCGTGCCCGTGGGCGGCTACACACGTCGCGATATGGCGGTCGCAGGTATCTACTCCATCGACGAGGATAACCGCTCGCTCCTTGTAACGTCGCTTGCGGCGGCGCAGGAGTTGTTTAATTATAATGGCCGTGCCTCGGCCGTAGAGATCAAGGCCGATGAGGGGATCTCTGTCGAAAACCTTGCCCAAGCGGTGCAGCAAGCCGTGGGAGAGGAGTTCGAGGTGCGCACACGCGAGGAGCGCAACTCCATCTATCGCCTTATGGCACTCGAAAAGTGGGGTGTCTTCGGCATTGCGGTGGTGGTGATGATCATCGCCTCGCTCTCGATTGTGGGTACGCTCGTTATGGTGATTATCGACAAGCGTCACGACGTGCAGACCCTGCGCACGATGGGCGCACGCAGCGACTTTGTGCGTGGAATCTTCATCGCCGAGGGTCGTGTGATGGCTCTGCTGAGCCTTGCGCTGGGCCTGGTGCTGGGTGCCGGTCTTGCTCTGGGGCAGCAGCACTTCGGCTTTGTGGGCATCGACTCCACGACGCTCAGCGTGAGTGTCTACCCCGTGGAGGTGCACCTGACGGACGTTGTGCTTACCGTTGTGGCTTATGTGGCCGTGTCGCTTATAGTTGTAAACCTTACTGTTCGCGCTGTGATGCGTGAAAATATTTAGATAGATGAAACGTATAATATCAGCCTTATTTCTGCTCGGCGCTCTGCTCGTCGTAGCCTGCAATAAACCCAAGGAGGTGCCTGATGCCGTATTGGGACAGATCTTTCACGATGCTATGTTGGTGAATGCCTACCTTAACGTGAACACCGAGTTCAAGATCGACTCGATGAATATCTACGAGCCTATCTTCGCCCACTATGGCTACACCACCGAGGATGTGCAATATACGATCAACAACTTCTCACGTCGTAAGAGTATCCGCCTGAGCGATGTGGCCGAGTATATGATCGGCCTGCTGGAGCAGGAGGCCAACTCGCTGAATACTCAGGTCATCCGCCAGGATACTATCGAGAATGTGGCACGTCGCACGTCACGCTATACGCTACTCTCCGACTCCACCATCGTTGTCAAGGAGAGTGCCGACTCGTTGCTATTGCGCTTTGAGGTGATAGCCCAGCGCCCGGGCGACTACTCTGTCACGGGGTCATATACGCTCGACTCGCTCGACAGGGAGCCTAACCGCCGTATGTATATCTACTTCGAGAAGCAGGACAGCACCCGCCAGCAACTTCTCAATGGAGCCTTGCAGCGCCGTGATAAGGCCACCTTCTCGCAGACCTACACTATCGAGGAGGGCGACAGCACCAAGCGCCGTCTGGTGGTGGATCTGTTCCACTATAACCGCGAGCCCAAGACTCGCAAGGTGCCCAAGATGACCATTCACGACATCAAGATAACCTACACGCCTCCCGTCGAGGAGGGTGTTCGTCTGCTCTTCAACGAACAGGCGCAGATGCGTATCTTCTCCGATTCGCTTATCAATATCATCGAAACACAAGCCCGTAAGTAATATGCGCCGTATAGCAGCCCACTACCTCATTGATCGCCGTCGCATCACCGCGCGCCCCATCATTACGCTCGATGACGATGGCCGCATTGTGGGCGTGGAGCAGTGGGAGCGGCTGGATGCAATGCCACATACGGAGTTCTATTCGGGTGCCCTCACGGCGGGTTTTGTCAATGCCCATTGCCACATAGAGCTATCCTACCTGCGTGGTGCTATCGCCCGCGGAACAGGCTTTGCAGGCTTTGCCCGTGCCATAGGTCAGGTGCGTGGCCTCTACTCGGATGAGGAGCGGGTGCAGGCACTCTGTGCCGCCGATAGGCAGATGTGGCAGGAGGGCGTGCAGGCTGTGGGCGATATAGTGAACGGCACTACATCCTACCCGATGAAGCAGCAAAGCAGGATCCGCTACCACTCCTTTGCCGAATTGTTTGGCTTACGGTCCGATGTGGATAGCATCTCGTCGCTCGTTGGTCAGAGCGACACTACGCCTACACCGCACTCTATCTACTCGTTGCAGGATGCGCCGTTTCGCCGTGTGGCGGCTCAAGCGGGCGATGCTCCGCTCTCGATTCATTTTATGGAGTCGCCCGACGAGCAGGCTCTCTTTCGGGGCGAAGGTTCGCTTGCGGCGTGGTATGAGCGTATGGGGTGGCAGTGCGATTTTCTGCACTATGGCTCGCCCGCACGACGTCTTGTAGAGTCCCTGCCTCGCTCGGCGCGCCTTATGCTGGTGCACGCCTGCTGTGTCGGGGAGGAGGATGTGACACTGCTGGAGGAGTATTTCGCGAACCCCATAGCGTGGGTTTTGTGTCCGCAGTCGAATGACTATATTTCGGGCTTACGCCCGCCCGTGGAGCTGTTGCGACGCCACAATGCCCTGATATGTCTGGGTACCGACTCGCTCGCCTCGAACGACAACCTCTCGATGCTGGAGGAGGTAAAACGCCTTGCCGAGGTGCCTCTGGCCGAGCGTATAGAGTGGGCTACGATGGGTGGTGCACGTGCTCTGGGTATGGATGCCTATCTGGGCTCGGTGGAGGTTGGCAAGCGCCCGGGATTGGTGCTCATTGAAGGATTTACAGGCGAGTCGCTGACCGCAGAGGCCACGGCTCGCAGAATAATATAACTATGAAGAGACTTTTTTTCTTTCTGTTGTCACTTATGCTTTGTGTGGCGTGTAACTCTCACAATGAGATCGTTACCGACCCACTGCCTACGATAGATTTCGAGCAGGGTAACCACTACACCGTAAAGGTGGGCCAGTCGCTGACACTCGCTCCGCGTGTAGAGTATGGCCTATCGTTTGCGTGGATTGCCGATGGTGTGACGCTCTCCACCTCTGCGTCGTATAGCTTTACGGCCTCACGTGTGGGTACTCAATACATCACCTTCCGAGCCACCAATGCTACGGGCAGCAGCGAGCAGGAGTTACGCATCGATGTCGAGGCTCTGCAGCCGCCGCTTATCTCATTTGCTGTGGGCGACGACCGCACCCTCACGCTCCCCATTGGCGAGCATACCCTCTCGGCCGAGGTGCTCTATGGCGACGGGGCTGAGTATTGCTGGTTACTCGATGGCGAGGAGGTGGCAACTACCCCCACCTGTGAGCTGAACCTTACCTCCGAGGGCGAGCACACGCTTCAGCTGAAGGTCGAGAATGAGGATGGCGTAGCCGAAGAACGCCTGACGCTCAACGTTGTGCAACGACTTGAGGGTGAGGTGTATATTTCCGATTGCTACACCATTCCGTTGGGCCGTACGCTCAAGGTGGATGCCACGCTGTGGCACTTCTCGGCGGCCTCCTATCGCTGGCAGGCGGCGGGCACTACCTCTACGGAGGATGTCTTTGCCTTCACCCCCACGGCCGAGGGCGAGTATGAGGCGAGCCTTACGCTGACCGATGCGGATGGCTATACGCTCACGCGTTCGTTTACCATTCTCTGCACACCTGCGGAGGGCACTTTCCGCCGTGCTGCAACGGCCCAGAGCGAGGCGCGTAGCAACAAGGTCTTTGAGTATAGTCCTGCAGCGGGTCAGTTTATCAACGAACAGCAGTCGGGCTTCGAGGGCGAGAATAGCGCCGCCGCGGCTGTAGCCTATGCCGAGCGACGCCTGGAGGAGGGCAAGTATCTCTCGCTTGGCGGTTGGGGCGGTTACGTTGTTGTGGGCTTCGACCATAGTGTGGCAGCCGGTGACGATTACGACTTCAGCATTTCGGGCAATATGCACGAGGGTTCGTCCGAGGCGGGCATAGTGTGGGTTATGCAGGATTCGAACGGCAACGGCCTGCCCGATGATGTGTGGTACGAGTTGCGTGGCTCGGAGTGGGGCACCGATAACCACTCGCAGGGCTATGCCGTCACCTACTATCGCCCCTCGTATGCAGGTATGGGCGTGCAGTGGCGCGACAATCGTGGCGCGAGTGGTGTAATAAGCCGCAATACCACCCACATGCAGGATTACTACTACCCGGCCTGGGAGCAGACCACTCTAACGCTCTATGGCTCACGACTTAACGCTAATACCGAGGTTGATGCCTCGACGGGCAATCAAGTGAATAAAGCCTACGCGTGGGGCTATGCCGACAATCAAGGCTCGGATAGCGAGGTGGGCACGTCGGGCGAGGCGGTGAAGAACTTCTTTAAGATCTCGGAGGCCGTTACGGCTGACGGCGAGGCTGCGGCATTGCAGTATATCGATTTTGTGAAGGTGCAGTCGGGCATCAACCACACGGCGGGTGCGCTGGGTGAGATCTCGACCGAGGTACTCGCCATAGAGGATGAAAATATGTAAAACAAAAATATAGAAGAGTATGGAATTCAAAGAGATTATCTCGCGTCGTCGTTCGACGCGTAAGTTCCTCGCAACGACGGTCGAGCGAGAGAAGTTGCAGCGCATCCTCGATGCGGCAATGGTGGCTCCCACCTCGCGCAATACGCGCTCTACGCGCTTCTTCGTCGTGCAGGATAAGGCTACGCTGGAGCGTATGTCGCAGATGCGTGACTATGGTTCAGCCTTTATGAAGGATGCTGCGGCGGCTATCGTCGTGGCGGGCGACAGGCAGACCACCGACCTCTGGATCGACAACTGCGCCATTGCCGCCACCACCATTCAACTCGCTGTGGTGGATGAGGGGCTGGCATCGTGCTGGGTGCACGTGAACGACCGCCCCCGTCTGAAGGATGAGCCCGAGGGTGCCAAGGCTGACGACTACCTGCGTTCGCTGCTCGGCATTCCTGCCCACTACGGTATCTTGTGCGCTGTGGCTCTCGGCTATTCGGACTATGAACCTAAGCCCCTGCCTGAGTATGAGGGTGAGGAGCGAGTTAAGTGGCTATAAAAAAAAGGGTTGCCCGCAGAGGCAACCTTTTTTTATAATTTGTTATCTAATGAGTATCGCTCTTTCGTAGGGCATACGGCTACCTATGGGTAGCGTGATGCGGAGTATATGCTCCGTCGTTATCCCCTTGCCATCCTTCTTGGCTGCCACCCAGCGGGGTGCCTCGGCAAGTGCTGCGCGTATGCGCTTGAGGAGTTTTCTGTCCGACGACTCCAATAACTCCTTTTCTCTGACTACTCCGTCGGGGCCTACCTCAAGGGTCATCACCACCTGCGCTATGGGGTCCATCTCGCCCCACTTGATGCGGCGTGCTATGTAGTTGCTGAAACTCGTCTCCTCGCCCTCCACCTCAAAGCGTGCCTGCGTGTCGTAACGGAGCGTTATGAGGATCACTCCATTGGCGGCATCCTGACCATACTTCTCGATGGTGGTCTCGTCGGCAGGCAGCAACTCATTCGATACAATATCCTCGGGGTCGATGGCCCGCACGGTCTCCTCGTCCATACGCTCACCATTGACAATATATATAGGCAGGCGTGGCGTGAAAACCTGCGCCACGGCACGCTCTTCAGCGCCGAGCGCAAGAAGTAGGGTAAAAAAGAGGATGATTATGTTAAATCTTCTCATTATAATTTAAATTTGTACTCCACGCAAATAACGTGCGCGCATAACTTTTCGAGTGCCCACTTCTCCACATCGCCCGTCTGCGAATCATACCCCGGCTTGTACGAACGGTTGAAGTTGATCATATAGTGCAGATCCATCTTGTGCTTGTCGCTCAGTTTCACTTCGCTACCAAAGACCAGTCGCACGCGGTTGATGTAGTTATCTCTTTCGAGCGGATCACGCAGGTAGTTCTCCACCACCTCGGGGGCGTTGAGCGTGGTGTATAACTCAACGTACGCATAGGGCTTCCAGCGCGTGGGCGTGTTATAGGCGGCCTTTAATCGTGTACGCAACGTAGTGAAGGGGTCGGGTGTCTCGTACTCGTTCGTGTCGTAGCTGCGCACCACAAAGCGTATGCGCTCACGCAGCGAGAGGTCGAAGCGACCGATGGATAGTTTTCCCGTCACGTTGAAGTTTATGCGGTGCTTTATGCGCCAGTCGTCTGTGCCCTTTCTCTCGTTCACGAAGGCATACTCTGCGCCCACCTCCAGAAATCGCCACGGCTCATAGTCGAGCGTGAGGCTCGATAGCACCTTGTCAATCTTGCCAAATGAATCCTTCAGTCGCAGCTGCTCGCCCCACGTGAGCGACCACTTCTCCGATAGTGGAAACTCTATGGCAGCCTTCACACGTGCCTGCAGGTCGCTGTCCGAGGACTCTGCCAGCGGCGGTATTGAATTTTGCGCCACGGCACCAAGGGCAATAAGAGAGGTTGCGAGGAGCAGTAAATATTTCTTCATACGATTTGTGATTTTGTTCTTCGCCCGAGGGGCGCATAATCACAAAAATAATACTTTTTTTTAATGTAACGTACCGATCGCCCGTTTTTGTATCTGCCACGAATAAAAAAGGCTACCCGCATAGGTAGCCCTTTATTATATATATGTATTCGCACGTTACTTTGTTGCGATGTCCAGCTCGCTCATAATGTGCTTGCAGCCGGCGAACTTGTCGATCACGAACAACACATAGCGTACATCCACAGCGATACAACGCTGCAGTGCGGGCTCAAATGCCACGTCACCCGACATAGCCTCCCAGTTGCCGTCGAACGCCAGACCTATCAGGCGACCCTTGCCGTCGATAACGGGTGAACCAGAGTTACCGCCCGTGATGTCGAGGTTAGCCAGGAAGCCTACGTGCAGGCGACCATCCTTATCGGCGTAGGGGCCGTAGTCCTTTGTGCGGTGCAACTCCTTGAGCTTCTCCTCTACGGTGAACTCCAGCGGGTTCGACTTGTCCTCCTTGGCTATTACACCCTCCAGCGTGGTGAAGTAGTTGTAGGTCACAGCATCCGAGGGGTTGTAGGGCAGTACCTGACCGTAGGTGAGGCGGATGGTGAAGTTGGCATCAGAATACCACGCCTTCTCGGGCTCCATCTTCATGCGGCCATCCACGTAGAGACGGTGTGCCTCGTTGTAGCGGGGGTTGAGAGCCTGATACTCGGGAACGAGAGAGTTGTAGCTCTTGATTACCGACTGCGCCAGAACGTATGCGGGATCCTGCGTGCGAGCCTCGTCGGTGAGAGCCTTTGCACGCTCCAGTGAGTAGAATGCCGAGTTGTTATAGAGCCAATCAACATACTGCTCGATGTTGCCGCCAAACTGCGTGTCGATAACCTCTGCATAGATCGAAGGCAGATACTTGGGATCCATATTCTCCTTGGCGATGGTGAGCATACGCTTTGCTACCTTGCGGTCGAGCTCCACCTCATAATCCTTGTAGAACGCATCCAGACGAGCCGTCGCGGTGCGTGCTGCGGTGATGATCTCCACGCCACGCAGGAATGCCTCCTGCAAGTACTGCATAGAGCCCTCGATGGGTGTGATAGCCTCGATTACCTTCTGCATATTGGGCAGCGCGTCGATGTAACGCTCCTCGGGCAGGGTGTTCTTGTCGGCCCACTGCTGGAATGCGCGCTCCTCAGCCTGCTTCTGTGCCTTCACGCCGAGCTTCTGGATACCGTTAGACATACCGATCGAGTTCTTCCAGTAGTTTGATGAGCTGGCATACTTCGAAGCGTACTTGATGCGTACGGCGTCGCTTGCCTCCATAGCCTCCCAGAGAATCTCCTGGCGCTCGCCACGGATGAAGATACGCTGCGGGTTGTCCACCTCCAGCATCTGGTCGATCTCGTATGAGGTCATATAGCGGGTTGTTGAGCCAGGGAAGCCCATAACCATAGCGAAGTCGTTCTCCTCGTAGCCGGCGATCGAGATCTCGAGGTGACGCTTGGGCTTGTAGGGTACGTTATCCTTTGAGTATGCTGCGGGCTTGTTGTCCTTCGATGCATATACACGGAAGATTGAGAAGTCACCCGTGTGGCGGGGCCACATCCAGTTGTCCGTATCGCCACCAAACTTACCGATTGATGAGGGAGGAGTACCTACCAGACGGATGTCGGTGAAGGTCTCATAAACGAATGCAAAGTACTGGTTGCCACCGAAGAAGGCTACAACCTGTGCCTGCTGACCCTCGGGCAGACCCTCATTCATCTTCTTTACCAGGGCGTCGGTATTCTCCGCAACGATCTTCGAACGCTCCTCCTCGCCAGCAATTGAGGGCACGTTGCCAAGGATCTGAGCCGTAACGTCCTCGATCGATACTACGAAGCGAACCGAAAGGCCCGGCACGGGCAGCTCCTCGGCGTGTGATGACGCCCAGAAACCGTACTTCAGGTAGTCGTTCTCAACCGATGACAACGCCTGAATAGAGCCGTAGCCACAGTGGTGGTTGGTGAAGATCAGACCCTTCTCCGATACGATCTCGCCCGTGCAGCCGCCACCGAAGATTACGATAGCGTCCTTGAGCGAAGATTTGTTTACCGAATAAATATCCTCGGCCGAGAGTTTCAGGCCTTTGGACTTCATATCCTTAATGTTCATCTTCTGAAGATAGGGCAACAGCCACATACCCTCGTCTGCCATAGCGGTGAGCGAGAGTGCCACTGCCGCGAGTGTTAAAAATAGTTTTTTCATATTGTTACCTTATATTATATTATTCTTTTCGAGCGTAAAGATAGTGCGTTGAGTCGAAATATCAAAATATTACTCCTGTGTCGTACTCTTTTTCAGTGGGTTGAGGCTTGTGATTTTGTCCCACGTCGAACTCTTCACCGCCCCCGAGATGGTCTCCAGACCATCTTTTGCGATGGCGGGAATCTCCTTGAAGGCGCTCTTGCGCACCTCGCGGCGAATCTTTTTGCGGTTCTGCTTGAAGTGGCGGCTGCCCATCTCCAGGTATCGCATCGTCATCTTACCCACGCGCAGCGTGAGGTAGGCGTTCATAGCTCCATTTACCGACGAGGCTATCAGTGTCTTTGCCAGACCACTCGCAGCCGAACCGAGCAACTCGCTAGCGTCGATCTCGTCGAGGATGTTGCCTGCCAGCGAGATGATGAGCGTCGAAGAGATGACAATTACATACAACTCAAGGAGTTGCGTTAGCGAGGGACGACGGTGACGCATTGCCACCAGGCGGTTGATCATCTGCAGGTTCATACCCATAGCCGTGATGATGTCGAACGACCCGTTCTGGCTTATTGCCGTTACGATAAATACATTGAGCGCCGCCTTGCGCACCACACTCGTCGCCTCCTTGTCGCGTTGATCCAGCACCCTGCGCACTCCCTGCAGGGGTGTCTCCGCCTCGGCGTAGAGGTCCAGCTCCTGCTGATTCATCGAGAGGTTTTTGGCATAGCGGGCCAGCTCATCGCTCTCCATATCGTCCAGTCGCTCGCGCTCGTCGCCCTTGAGTTCGGGCGTGAAGAGGAATTTCAGCGTGGGCCACACGATAAAACGCAACAGGAAGAGCCACAGCACGATATAGAAACCCCAGCCCACCCAGGGGTGTATCTGCATCGCCTTGTCGCCGATGGTGATGATGTTGCCCGTGAGCGAGATGATGACCATCGCAAAGAGCGCCACGGCACATAGTATTAAAGTCTTTTTGCTCATAGTTTGAGGGCGCGTGCTACGCGCGTGTAATTATTTTTGTAAAGGTAACTTTTTTTTGAATAATCGACAATTTTGGGCGAAAATATCTTCTTTTTCTGCCTCTTCTTCTGCCGAAAAGTCGCCTCTTTTTTGTCGGTTTTTGTTCCCGAAAGGCTCCGTTTTTTGCGAAAAATTGAAGGTAAAGTGATCCCCGAAACTTGCCAAAACGGGGTGCTTTTTTCTCAAAAATGGGCCGAAAATTGCCCCGATTTTTTCAGTGTAGTTTTCCTCGCCAAACGACCAAATTCACGAAAAACTTACTTTTTTGACAACCCCCTTCAAATGCGCTTCTCGCACCGAAAATGTTACTTTTCGACTACAGTTTGGGCGATTTGTTGCGGCTAATGTTAAATAATTGTAAAGTGCTGAAAAATACGCTCATAAAGACGTATGTATAAATGAAATCTTATAGTTTCGCCGAAATGATAAGCAAAAAGAATCGGAAAGAGGCTAAATCGCTGAAAAATGCGGAAAAAAGATGCATCTATATAGTGTTATTAAATTTTTTTGATTACCTTTGCACTCCGAATTGGACGTTTTAGAAGACGAAATTTTTTTAATTAACCATTAAAGGACAAAAGTTTTTACAATGCCAACTATTCAACAGTTAGTAAGAAACGGTCGAGTAAATCAGGTGGACAAGAGTAAGTCGCCTGCACTCGCAGCGTGTCCCCAGCGTCGTGGTGTATGTACCCGTGTATATACCACCACCCCCAAGAAGCCGAATTCGGCTATGCGTAAGGTGGCACGTGTTCGCTTGACCAACGGCAAGGAGGTCAATGCCTACATCCCCGGAGAGGGTCACAACTTGCAGGAGCACTCAATCGTGCTCGTACGTGGTGGTCGTGTTAAGGACCTCCCCGGTGTTCGTTATCACCTCGTGCGCGGTGCGCTCGACTCAGCAGGCGTAGACGGTCGTCGTCAGCGTCGCTCAAAGTACGGTGCAAAGCGACCCAAGGCCGGTAAGAAGTAAAATTGATCTAAAAAAATTTAATTAGGAAAACAAAATGAGAAAAGCTAAGCCTAGAAAGCGAATTCTACTTCCGGATCCTAAGTTCAACGATGTTGAGGTAACTCGTTTCGTTAACAATTTGATGCTGGATGGAAAGAAGAGTATTGCTTACACCATCTTCTATGATTCTTTGGAGTTGGTAAGCAAGAAGATGAAGGATGCTGATAAATCTCCGCTGGAAATCTGGAAACAGGCTCTTGAGAATATCACACCCCAAGTCGAAGTTAAGTCAAAGCGTATCGGTGGTGCGACCTTCCAAGTACCTACGGAGGTTAGACCGGAGCGCAAAGTTTCAATTTCAATGAAAAACCTTGTCCTTTATTCGCGTAAGCGCGCCGGCAAGTCAATGGCAGAGAAGCTCGCATCGGAGATTGTTGATGCCTACAACCAGCAGGGTGCTGCATTCAAGCGTAAGGAGGAGATGCATCGTATGGCAGAGG
>JAFUOK010000056.1 GCA_017481925.1 Alistipes sp. | reverse complement strand
TTTCGACACGCAATATGTTCAAGAAGGGTTCGTGGCGTCCCTACCCCGCAGGTCAGAACCAGAAGTTCTCAGTCTCGGGTCAGACCAACGGTACCTACTACAAGGCTATTGCCGCAAGTTTCTCAGACCCGTGGGTGGGCGGTCACAAGCCTAACTCGCTGTCGGTATCTCTGCACTGGTCGGAGCAGAACAACGCATACTACATCTGGCAGAACTCGACGATGCACTTCCGTACGTTCGGTGCCGCCATCGGTCTGGGTAAGCGTCTGAGATGGCCCGATCCCAACTTTACGCTCTACGCGCAGTTGCAGTACACACGTTATGCACTGAAGAACTGGAACTACTTCATCATGAAGGATGGTTCGGCTAACGATATCTCTATCAAGATAGCATTTGGTCGTTCTACGGTCGATCAGCCCATCTACCCGCGTACGGGTTCGGAGTTCTCGGCTACGGTAGCCTTCACTCCTCCCTACTCGCTCTGGGATGGTCGCGATTACAGCGATCCCAATCTCTCGGATCAGCAGCGTTACAGATTCATCGAGTACCACCGCTGGCAGCTCAAGGGCCGCTGGTTCCAGCCCCTGACATCGAACGGAAACCTGGTGTTGATGGCCGCCGCCGAGATGGGATTCCTGGGTCACTATGATAAACATAAGGTATCGCCCTTTGAGCGTTTCGAGGTCGGTGGTGACGGTATGAGCGGTTACACGATCTACGGTGTGGACATCATCGGTCTGCGTGGTTACGACGACGGTGAGCTGGATCCTCTCGGCAGCAACTACTCTGTGGCATACAACAAATATACTATGGAGTTGCGTTACCCCGTGATCCTGCAGCAGCAGTCACAGATCTATGTGCTTGCGTTCCTGGAGGGTGGTAGCGGTTTCAGCTCGTGGAAAGAGTTCTCGCCCTTCCGCATCAAGCGTTCGGCAGGTGTGGGTGTGCGTCTGTACTTGCCTATCGTAGGTCTGCTCGGTATCGACTGGGGTTGGGGATTCGATCCCCCGATGGGTGGCACGGAGCGTAGCGGTAGCCAATTCCACTTCAGAATGGGTCAATCATTCTAACCATTCGTGGCAATATATTTGAAAATAATTCGTATATTTGTATATAAGAGATTAAAAAGAGTACGATTATGAGACGTTTTATTTTAACCTTGACCGCCATCATAGGCTTTGCTGCCGCAGCATCGGCACAGAACTACGCAGTAGTAAACAGCGAGAAGGTATTTAAGTCGATCGACAAATACAACCAGGCTATCGAGCAGTTGGATCAGTTGGCCAACGAGTACCAGAAGCAGGTAGATGCCAAGTTTGAGGAGGTGGAGAAGATCTACAACGCCTATATGGCTCGTCGCTCGCAGCTCTCGGCCGCATCGCAGGCTGCCAACGAGGAGAACATCCTCAAGCTGGAGCAGGAGGCTACCGAGTATCAGGAGTCTATCTTCGGCACGGAGGGTACGCTGATGCAGAAGCGTCTGGAGCTCATCCAGCCCATACAGAAGGAGGTTTTTGCCGCCATCGAGAAGTATGCCAAGGCAAAGGGTTACGATATGATTATCGACATCTCGCAGAATGCAACGATGCTCTACTACTCGGAGCGCGCCGACCACACCGACGAGATTATCGCAACACTTAAGTAGCAAACATAAAGTAATTACACACAATAAAGAGTTATGAAAAAAGTATTGAAACTAACCCTCGCGGTAGTATGTGTGATGTTCTCTACATCACTTTTCGCACAGAAGATCGGCTATGTAAACACCGATGAGATCATCACCAATATGAAGGATACTCAGGATGCTTACACTCAGCTCGAGGCTTACGCTAAGGATCTGCAGGCTCAGTTGGAGACCATTCAGGTTGAGTTCAACAATAAGTTGCAGGAGTATCAGAACGCAACAGAGACTATGACTGATGCCGTACGTCAGCTCAAGGAGAAGGAGCTTACCGACCTTAACACCCGTATCCAGGAGTTCCAGCAGGTAGCACAGCAGGATCTGCAGAAGAAGGAGAACGAGTTGATGGCTCCCATCTACGAGAAGGTGAAGAACACCATCGACGAGGTTGCCAAGGCTGGCGGCTACACCATCATTCTCCCCGGTTCGGCATTGATCTACATCGACGCTGCACAGGTGAAGGATATCGCATCAGAGGTTAAGTCGAAGTTGGGTATCACTACTCCCGCGGCTCAGTAATGAGCAAAACTAATTTTTAACACAAGAGATTGTTCCCCGATGGACAATCTCTTTTTTTGTTGTTATATCTGCATATTTTTCGTATCTTCGTAGCAATAGAAAACATTAATCGCTATGAAAACGCTACTTCGCGCCACCTTTATGCTTGTGGCACTATTCTCAATAACCCACTCCGTGGCACAGAACCCCGCAACGCTCAAGCGAGAGATTGCTTCGGGCCCCTTTAAGGCGGGCCACATCCAGGGTATTGCCGTGGACGCAAAGCAGGAGTACATCTACTACTCATACACCACGATGCTCATCAAGACGGATCGCGAGGGTAACATAGTAGGCACCGTAACGGGATTGCTGGGGCACCTGGGCGATCTGGACTATAACGCTGCCGACGGACGTGTGTATGGCTCGCTGGAGTATAAGAACGACGCCATAGGCCGTGGTATTCTCAACATGGAGAAGAGTACGCGCAAGCTGGATAACGCCTTCTACATCGCCATCTTCGATGTCGATCGTATCAACCACGTGGGTATGGATGCCGAGCGTGACGGCATTATGACTACGGTATATCTGCCTACGGTATTGGAGGATTATCTGGCAAAGGTCACTACGCTCGAGGGCGAGAAGGAGCATCGTCTGGGTTGCAGTGGTATTGATGGCGTGGCTTTCGGTCCGAAGTTCGGCTCGACCTCGGGCAAGGAGTATCTGACCGTAGCCTACGGCGTATACAGCGACAAGAGCCGTTCGGACAATGACTATCAGGTGCTGCTACAGTACGATGTTACGGGCTGGAAAAAGTATGAGCGCCCTCTTTCACAGGATAATATGCACCAGATGGGCCCCAAAAAACCTTCGGCACAATACTTCGCCCTGACGGGTAACACCAACTACGGCGTGCAGAACCTCGAATATGATGCCTACACCCGCTCGTGGCTTATGGCCGTATATAAGGGATCGAAGGAGCAATATCCCAACTACTCGCTCTTCGCCGTGGATGCATCGGCGCAACCCGTGAAGCAACCGTTGCAGGGCATACCTTATATTAAGAAGGGGTTGGTTGTGCCACTCAAGCAGGCAGGCCTGCAGGACGAGAAGACAGGCATCCGTGGCTGGATGTGGGGCGTAGGATCGACGGGTATGGCGTCGCTTGGCGATGGTTATTTCTACTTCTCGCACAACTATAACTCGGAGGCGGGTCAGGGTAGCAAGATTCGTCTTTACCGCTACTCAGGACGTGCAGATCAGGCATTTGATGAGGTTAAGTAATGAACAGAGAGAAGGCCATAGAGGAGGTTGACTGGTATCGCCAATTGGTGGTACGCAAACTGCGTGCGTGGGGGCATGACCTGAATCCCAACATCCGACGATTGCTCATCGGCAATATCGACGAGGTGGTGGCACATCGCGACGCACTGCAATACAAGGAGGCGAAGGATGGCTACTACATAGGTCAGACGGATGAGGACGGGCTGCGTCACGGCTATGGAATCTTCACCCACACCACCGACAAGCACGACCGCTGGACGATGCAGGCAGGCTATTGGCAGGAGGGGCGTCCGATGGGTACGCACACCTTCTATGACGCCGACTGTCCGCAGTCACACCACTTCCTCGCTGCCATGCATTTCCTGGGCGAGCGTCGCCGTGAGCGCGGCATGGTGGAGGTGAGTATATCGGAAAAAGGAATAAACACCCGTCCCAGAAAGTACCGCCGCTGGGAGGGTTTTTCGCTATCGACACTTGTGGTGGGCGGACTGATTATATTTGTATTTTTGTTTGCGCTGACACGCAACGTGCGTCTTAACCTGATAATCGTGGGCGTAATTGCCGCATTCTACTTCTTCGGCTCGCTGCGAGGTCGCGACTAATCACAAGCCTCGACGTGCTATCGTCCACGCCAGCCAATTATATATGCGATAGATAGTTGGACGCCACGCCCGTGGCAGGGCATTCAGCACCCGCACCTTGCGTTCCAGGCGGTGCGACATAGTATTATAAGAGAAGAATTCTACCGCACGTCGTGCCTCGGCCGTGCCACCCCTGACGCTCTCCACCAAAGCCTTACCCAACGCCACACGAGCCACATACTCGTTGCTGATGGCCGAGGCCTCGGCATCGTACAGATCCTCCAGCGAGTAGGCGGTCTGCTCGGCACGGTAGATTGCCACCGAACGGTTCTCTGCCGTGCGGGAATATACTGCTACGGGTTTGGGCGAAAAGGCAATCTTCGATGCGCGGGCAACCTTGGTCCACAGATACTGATCCTCGCCCATACGCATACCCTCGGGAAAACCTCCCAGCGAGAGAGCCAGCTCTCGGTCAAGAGTAGTAGCCGAGGGAATAAGCACATAGCGCGTCATCGAATGAAGGAAGAAATCGACTACGCCCTCCTCCTGGGGCACGTTTCCCCGTGTACGACGGCCATCACTCTCAACCCAGAAACCCACGCCATAGGCTCCGCAGTCGGGATATAAGGCAATCATACGCTCCACCTGCTGCAGGTACTCCTCCTCCCACACATCATCGCCATCGAGCAGTGCTACCCAGCGCCCCGTAGCCTCCGCCATAGCACGATTGCGGGCGGCGCTGACGCCACGGTTTTCCTGCGTGATAAGCCGCACAAGAGGCGAGGCAATACGCCTTACTATATCTGCCGAGCCATCGGTCGAACCATCATCGACAACAATAATCTCGCGCGGCTGCACACGCTGAGCGAGAACCGAGCGCACGGTGCGTTCGATGGATGAGGCCTTGTTATAGAGTGGGATGATGACCGATATGTCGGATGCGGTGTTCATATATTGCAAAATTAATAAACTATCGCTAATTTTGCAATAGAGTAAATTTCGGGCACAATGCGTCTTACAGAAAAAATAATTGCCGCGCTGCAAAACACCTTCGACACGCTACTCTTCTTTGCGACAATGGCCGCGAAGGAGGATTTTGTGAACCACGTCGTGCGTGCAGGAGCCAACAACCAGCACCCCTCACGTCGTCTGGCAATCCTGGGCAATGGCCCTTCATTGAAGGAGCAGCTGCCCCGACTTATCGAGAATCAGGCGTGCAGTGAAGCCGATATGATGGCGGTAAATTTCTTTGCCCTGAGCGAGGAGTTTTCCCAAGTGAAGCCCAAATATTACCTCATCTCCGACCCGATGTTCTTCCGCCGTGCGGGACATTCGGAGCGCATAGATGCGCTATACAAGGCTCTTAAAGAGAGAGTTACGTGGCAAATGACGCTATATGTGCAGTACTACAACCCCGAGCATTTCGACTACGGCGCAGCCATCTCTCACAATCCCAACATCCGCATCGTGCGGTTCCACTCCACCGTATTTCACGGCTTTCGCAAGGTGGAGTTCTGGTGCTACCGACACGGTTTGGGGTCGGGTAACTTCGGCACCGTGGTGCAGAATGGCGAGTTTATAGGTATCCTGCTCGGCTACAAGCAAATAGAGCTCTACGGCGTGGATCACACTCTATTAGAAGGTCTTTGCGTAGATGACAAGAACCGCCTATGTCGCACGAAGAGCCACTACTACGACGCAAAGCCTACGGCACCCGAGCCGATATATTTCAATGCCACCAACCCGCCACGCCCCTACACGATGTACACCTACCTGGCCGAGACAGCCGAACTGTTCCGCGGTCACGAGGTGCTCAGAGATTGGGCCGAGACCGAGGGGGTAAGAATCATAAACCGCTCGCGAGGCTCGATGATAGATTCCTATGAGCGTGAACCGATGCCATAGAAAGGTCCGTCATAAAAGACGGACCTTTTCGTTAATAACCCCAATAGGGATAATCGTCGGGGTCGATAACGCTTCGCAACAACACTCCGCCCTCGGAATAGTAGAGGTAGGCATCGCTCTCGACGCCCAGGTAGTAGCCGTCGGCCGAGATGACATACTCCACCGAGGAGGCCCGCTCGACCTTGATGACATCATCGACCAGCCACGTAGCATAATCGCCCGACTCGAACGAGGCTCTAACAGCCGCCGGCAGGTTGGCATAGAGCATTTCGCGCTGGGTCATATACCACTCGCCCACAGGCGTAAACCACGCCAGGCACTCCTCAGGCTGGCCACTATCATAGAGGTAGAAGTCGGCAACGAGATAACCACCACTACTCTGCCACGTCACATTGCTCACCTCGGGGAAGCGGGCACGAAACGAGTCCAGAACGGCTTGAGAGACGGGGATAGGATCCTCATCGTTGCAGGCACAAAGCGCCACAAGGGCACACATCGCAAGGAAAATCTTTTTCATAGCACAATAAAATTTAAGTGTTAATCATCTATCGAGATAACTCTGAATCGGCGGTCAAACGTAATCTCCAGACCATTAGAGAGGTCCACCTCCCACTCACGGCGACTGCGCTCGATGCGGACAATCGAGTTGTCGGAGTAATGCTTTGCCACATAGGTTGTAATGCTCGGCGGGACGATACCCTGCGGCAGTGCCCCACGGCTCTCAACCTCCCGCCAGCGACCATCGGCCGAGAACTCTATATGCGTGCCATCGGCAAGTGTCACATCATACTCACGTCTTACCACAGGGCCATCCTCGTGGGCTAACGTAACCTCAACATCGGCAAAATACTCCTGCAGGAATTGTTGCGCTGTAGCGGGGAGCTGCTCCTTACTGATAGGGCGATCGGGCGAGGCGCACGCCACACCCACGCAGAGTAGAAGCAAAGAGAAGGATAGAATAAACTGTTTCATAAGTAGTCATTTTAGTCGTTTATGCTACCCACAGCAAAAAGTGTGCACAAAAAGCGGAAGGCAAACTCCCCTATTTTCTCCACGACCACGCCCCTTACCGCGAAAAAGAGCAAAATATTTGCTCCGACGCCTAAAAAAATCTTATCTTTGTGGGTGTTACACGCTCCGCAGAGCGTAAAAAGCAAGAAAACGTGAATATAGCAATCGTAGGAACAGGATATGTCGGGCTCGTATCGGGAGCCTGCTTCGCCGAGATGGGCGTCGATGTGACGTGCGTGGATATCGACCAGGCAAAGATCGCTCGCCTAAAGCAGGGCCAGATACCCATATATGAGCCGGGTCTGCAGGAGATGGTCGCGCGCAACGTTACCTCCGCACGTCTGCACTTCGCATCGTCACTCGCCGAGTGCATACACTCTGTTGATATGGTATTTGTGGCTGTAGGCACACCACCCGACGAGGATGGCTCGGCAGATTTGAGGCAGGTGCTCGCCGTGGCACAGGAGTTTGGACGCCTGATTGAGAAATACACGTTGCTGGTAATAAAATCGACCACCCCCGTAGGCACCGCCGCCGAGGTGAAACGAACCGTGGAGGCAGAGTTGGAGCGCAGAGGCGCGCAGGTGGAGTTTGAGGTGGCGTCGAACCCCGAATTTTTGAAGGAGGGTGCTGCCATCAAGGATTTCATGTCGCCCGACCGTGTGGTTGTAGGTGTGGAGAGTGAGCGAGCCAAGAAGTTGCTCACGAAGTTATACCGTCCGTTCCTGATAAATAACTTCCGAGTGCTCTTTATGGATATACCCTCGGCCGAGATGACCAAATATGCTGCCAACGCTATGCTCGCAACACGCATATCATTTATGAACGATGTGGCAAACCTCTGCGAGAGGGTGGGCGCTGACGTAAATATGGTTCGCAAGGGCATAGGTGCCGACACGCGTATAGGCAAGAAGTTCCTCTACCCTGGTTGCGGCTATGGAGGTTCGTGTTTCCCAAAAGATGTGCGGGCACTGATTCGAACAGCCGAACAGCACGGATACACGATGCGTGTATTGCAGGCTGTGGAGCAGGTGAATGAGTATCAGAAGGAGGTTTTATTCGAGAAGTTGTCACGTCACTACGGTGGAGCGCTTGCTCATCGCACCATAGCTGTGTGGGGTGTTGCCTTCAAGCCCGAGACGGATGATGTGCGCGAGGCGCCCGCAATGCGATTAATTGAGCGGCTGCTTGAGGCCGGATGTCGGGTGAAGGTGTATGATCCGATAGCGATGGAGGAGTGCCGACGTCACTTTGGCGATAGGGTCATCTACTGCAAGGATATGTACGAGGCGACAATCGAGGCCGAGGCACTGATGCTGCTGACCGAGTGGAAGGAGTTCCGTCTGCCGAGTTTTCTCACGCTCACACGCACCATGCAGGAGAGGGTCATTTTCGATGGTCGCAACATCTACGACCGCGAGGAGGTCGAGGAGGCCGGGTTTACATATTATAAGATAGGGTAATTCTGTACCGTCCCCAAAATTTGGGCTGATTTATCTTCATATCTATCAGCAAGGTATTATTTACAAAGGTAGATTACCACGTCGGAGCATACAGGCATATTGAGTATCACGTAAGCCCTAAAATGCTCCTCCTCGTAATGACTTGTATTAATATTCATAAAGATGACAAAAAACAATAAAGAGTCCTTTCGGGACTCCTTTATTGTTTATATATAGAACGGATATAAAAGTGGGATTTTTAGGCTAGTGAAGTGTGAGAAAGCGCAGTTTACACAGGGTAAATGAGCATTTCTCACACAAGCATAACGCCAAAATCACCTTTTAGATACGTTCTTTACTTCTCGGGGCGCATAACCACCTTCACAAGGTTGCCATCTGCGAGAATCTGCTTTGCCATAGCCTGAACATCGGCAGCCGTAACGCTATTTACAGCGTCGAGGTACTCCTTGACAAAGTTGATGTCGTACTTGTAGTAGTTGTAGATAGCCTGGCTCCACCAAGAGTTCTGCTCGATAGACTTCGTGTAGTTCTTATTCTCGTACTCGCGAGTCTTATCCATATCCTCCTTCAAGGGGCCCTCCTTGGCAATCTTCTCCAACTCGGCCACAACGATTGCCATCAACTCATCGGCCATCTGGTCGTTGGTGTCGAACTGAACCTGCAACACATACTCCTTGGTGCGAGGCGTGAGCGCAGCACGAACACCTACACCATACGTTCCACCCTTCTCCTCGCGGATTGACTTGAGGTAACGGTTATCGAGGGCTGTGGTCAGATAGTTGGCAACCATCATATTCTTCATACTAACGGCCATATCGCCCGTATAAGCGAAGAATACCGATACCTTGGGCTGCTCCATCTTGGTGCGGAAGTCGTTCTCGACACCACCCTTTGCATAGTTCACATTGTCGTCGGTATATACGTTGCCGGGCTTCGATGCGGTGGGCAGCGATCCGATATACTTCTCAACATAGGGCTTGAGTTGCTCCTCGCTCATATTACCGATGAAGGTAAAGCGGAAGTCGGCCGCATTTGAGTACAGACGCTTATGAATTGCGGGCATATGCTCCAGCTTAATCGACTGCAGGAGCTCAGTAGTGAGCTGCTGACGGCGGTAGTTGTCGCCGTAGAGCGTCTTCTGAACGTTCTGCGAGAAGATGAAGTCGGGATTTGATGCCTGATTTGCCAACGATGAGTTATAGCGGTTCATCAGCGTGGTGAAGTCATCCTCCGAGAAGCGAGGTGCGGTGAACTGCAAGTAGAGGAGCTGGAACATAGTCTCCACATCCTTCAACGCTGCATTAGCCGTCACGACGTGCTCGTAGGTGCTTACGCCGAGGCCTGCGCTTACGGTCTTACCCGAGAGCTGCTTGCGAAGGTCGCTTGCCGAGAACTTCGAGATACCCGACATTGACATCACACCACCCAGCATCTGTGCCGAGTAGTACTCTGCATCAGAGAACACGGCAGCACCACCGTCCGAGATAGCCTCAACACCGATATTATCGGCCTGGTAGGGAGTCTGCTTGATAACAACCTTAATACCATTTGCCAGAGTCCACTCCGTGAAGCCGAGTGACTCGTTCTTCTCTATCTTTACAACCTTCGAACCCTTCAGCACGCTCTCGTCAGAGATCAGAGGCTCCTTAACAACATTGTCCTTGAAAGGCTCAACATCGGCAGCCACGGCAGCCTTCAAAGCTGCAACCAGCTCGGCCTCGGTGGGGATAACGACACCCTCCTTAACGGGTGAGTTAGCCACGATAACGGCATTCTTCATGGGGTCGTACATCTGCTTGATGGTCGCGTTGATTGCATCGCACGTGATCATCTCCACCAACTGCTTATCCAGCTGATACTCGGTCTCGGCATCGTAGATGGGAGTACCTGTGCGGAAGTTATCCAGATAGCGGTTAGCGAACTGCGAGTGGCGACGATCCTCGCGGCTGTTGTACTGCGACTCGATTCCAGAGAGGATATTGTTCTTGGCACGCTCCCACTCGCCCTCGGTGAAGCCGTGGCGGCGCATACGCTCCATCTCGGTCAAGAGGGCCTTATAACCCTCCATAATCTTGCCATCGCGAGTGATGACCTGACCGATAGAGAGTTCCAGCGTGGGGATGATACCCATCGACGTTGCGGGCTCAAAAATAGCGTTGATGAACGGTGCATCGGGCTTGCGGGCGATATCCGACAGACGCTCGTTGATCATCTCGGTGATATATGACTTCAAGATGTTGGTCAGCTCATACATCATCGTGTTGTTCATCTCCTTGGGCATAGCCTGCGACTTATACATAATCATCAGGCTCGACTGCTGCATCTCGGGATCGGCATATACGCTCACGATAGGCTCATCGTTGTCGGGCACGACGATTGTCTCCTTCTTGGCGGCATCGGCTGCCGGTGCGGGGATGTCGGCCATGATCGTCTTAATTTTCTGCTCGACCTTATCCACGTCGATGTCACCCACTACGACAACGGCCTGATAATCGGGACGATACCACTTGTTGTAGAAGGCCTCCAAATCGCTATGATCGAAGCCCTCCAGACCCTCCAGATAACCAATCAGGTTGCGGTGCTCGTACTGTGTACCCTTACCGATAGCCTTGATCATGGCAATCTGCGAACGCCACTGCGCGCCATCGCGCGTACGCAACTCCTCCTTGATAACGCCACGCTCCGAGTCGATCTCCTTGGGGTCGAGCGTAATGAAGTGCGACCAGTCGTGCAGGATCATCAGCGTAGAATCCACCACGCTCTCGCGTGCTACGGGCACATCGGTCATATAGTACTGCGTGTAGTCCCACGAAGTACCTGCATTGAGGTTGGCACCGAACTTAACGCCGATCTTCTCCAGATACTCGATCAGCGACTTGCCGGGGTAATTCTTCGTACCGTTGAAAGCCATGTGCTCAAGGAAGTGAGCCAGACCCTGCTGGTTGTCATTCTCCTGGATGGCACCCACATCGTGCAGGATGTAGAACTCGGCCATACCCTTGGGTTTCTCGTTGTGACGGATGTAGTAGGTAAGTCCGTTCTCCAACACACCCTTGCGCACGGCGGGATCGGCGGGAAGCTGCTGATCCATCTGCGCCTGCGCGGTGAAAGTTACGCCCATCATAAGGGCCATAACCATAAAAATAAATCTCTTCATATCAGTTATTTAATTGCTGTTATTCTCACTCTCGTTCTTGGGCTTCTTGTGTATGCACGAACCTGCGACCAGGCCCACCAGCATACCTAAACCCATACCTGTTGTCATCTTGCCCAGCAGCAACGAGCCGAACGCCGCACCTATGGCCAGACCCACAACCATACCCAGCGCCATATAGGTCTCAACGACCTCGACCTTGGTATTCTGCTTGGCCTCGTCCATCAGCACCTCGTCCTCGCTCTTCTTCGGGCCCTCGTCGCCCTCGAAAGCGCTCTCATCGACAAACGGATTTTTGTATTTCATATTACTTCGACAGATTATTAATTGCACATCATCATTATATTAGTCGCAAAATGACCTGCAATCGCTACAAATTTCGTTTATTTTTTCGAACGTGCAATATTTTTTTTGACTTTTTTGCTCGCGCGCGTACGAAAACAGTCGTTTTTGACGTTATAAAGATAAGAGAAAAGATGATAATTTCCATAAAAAAGTCGCTTTTTCATTAACAACCATAAGAAAATAACCCTATATTTGCAACAGAATATAAACCAAACAACAATAAGCAATGAATGTTAATAATTTGATGGCAGATCTCGAGCGCAAACACCCCGGTGAGAGCGAGTATCTGCAGGCAGTACGCGAAGTATTGGAGTCTATTGAGGAGGTTTACAATGACCATCCCGAGTTTGAGCGCGCCAAAATCGTGGAGCGTATGGTGGAGCCCGACCGTATCATCACCTTCCGTGTGACGTGGGTGGACGACAAGGGCGAGATTCAGACCAATCTGGGTTACCGTGTGCAGTTCAACAGCGCTATCGGTCCCTACAAGGGCGGTATCCGTTTCCACGCAGCGGTGAATCCTTCGATGTTGAAGTTCCTCGGCTTCGAGCAGACCTTCAAGAATGCCCTTACGACGCTTCCTATGGGTGGCGCAAAGGGTGGTTCGGACTTCAGCCCCAAGGGTAAGTCTGACGCCGAGATTATGCGTTTCTGCCAGGCATTTATGCTGGAGTTGTGGCAGAATATCGGTCCCGACACCGACGTACCCGCAGGTGATGTGGGTGTAGGTGGTCGTGAGATCGGCTATATGTACGGTATGTACAAGAAGCTCGCTCGCGAGTACAACACTGGCGTTTTGACCGGTAAGGGTCTTACATGGGGCGGCTCACTGGTACGTCCCGAGGCTACGGGCTTTGGTGCATTGTACTTCGTACAGCATATGTTGCACGAGGCCGGCAAGTCAATCGAGGGCAAGACCGTGGCTATCTCTGGCTTTGGTAACGTAGCGTGGGGTGCCGCACAGAAGGCTACCGAGCTCGGCGCAAAGGTTATCGCCATTTCGGGTCCCGACGGCGTTATCTACAACCCCAACGGTATGACCGACGAGAAGATCGACTACATGCTGGAGTTGCGTGCTTCGAACCGCGACATCGTGGCTCCCTTCGCAGAGCGTTTCCCCGATGCAACGTTTATCCCCGGCAAGAAGGCTTGGAGCATCAAGTGCGACATCGCACTGCCCTGCGCATTCCAGAATGAGCTCACGGGCGAGGATGCAAAGGAGCTTTTGGCAAACGGCACATGGTGCGCTGCCGAGGTATCGAACATGGGTTGTACCCCCGAGGCTATCGCCGCTTTCCAGCAGGCAGGTATCCTGTTCGCACCGGGCAAGGCTGTAAATGCCGGTGGTGTGGCTACTTCAGGTCTGGAGATGACGCAGAACGCACAGCACCTCTCTTGGTCAGCCGAGGAGGTAGATCAGAAGCTGCACTACATCATGTCGCAGATCCACGCCGCTTGCGTTCGCTACGGCGAGCAGCCCAACGGCTATATCAACTACGTGAAGGGTGCCAACATCGCAGGCTTTATGAAGGTGGCACAGGCTATGCTGGAGCAGGGTGTGATCTAAAATGCAAAATTTAGAATTCAAAATGCAAAATTAGTTTTGCATCATATACGAAAAGGGCTGTTCAACATATTGAGCAGCCTTTTTTATATTCGTTCGAGGATACGCCTGACGGCAGGAATTTTCATTATGGGTAGTACGATCCACGTGGGCAGGAGGTAGCACAACACCGCCTCGACCTTGGTCAGGAACCCCGGCAGACAACGTCTGCGACCCCGATGCATCGCCCTGAGTGCCTTGCGTGCAACATCCTCGGCCGAGAGCATAAGTCCACAACGGCGTAGCCACCGCCGAGTGTCGGCATCCAAATTGTAGAGCGGAGTATCAACTGCCGAGGGGAATACTGCCGTGACGCTTACGCCACTGCTTCGCAGTTCGCACCACAGCGAGTCGGCAAAACTTTTAAGGTAGGCCTTCGTGGCGGCATAGTGCGAAATGGTGGGATAGGGAGTCCACGCCGTGATGGATGACATCAAAACGATATGTCCCCTCCCTCGCTGCAACATCTGCTCGGCAAAAAGACGGCAGAGAAGAGTTGGCGTGGTGCAGTGCAGCGCAATAATCTTTTCGAGCGAGGAGGAAGGGGTATGCGTAAGCGTCGAGAAGAGCAACATACCCGCATTGCTGACGAGCACCTCGACGGGCAACTCCCCGACACGCGCAAAGAGTTCATAGGCAGCGCCCTCGCGCGCAAGGTCGGCATAGATGGGTAGCGTCTGTACGCCATAGCGCGTGGCCAGACATTCGGCCACACGGCAATTCTCGTCAGCCTGATTGCCCACGAGGATGAGGTTGTAGCCCTCGGCAGCCAGCTGACGGGCATACTCCAGGCCGATACCTGACGAGGCTCCCGTTATAAGTGCATATTCGTTTCTCATTTTTCTTGCGTTGCGAGGGTAAATATAGTAAATTTGCAGAAAACTACCACACGATGGCAAAAGAGATCGAACGTAAATTTTTGGTGTGCGGCGACTTTGAGCCCTATGCCACCACATCATACCGCATCGAGCAGGGTTATATCGCAGGCTCTGCCGACCTCACCGTGCGTGTACGCATCCGCGACGAGGAGGCCTTCCTCACGATCAAGAGCCGCAGCGACGCCGCAGGCCTTGAACGCGACGAGTGGGAGTGGAGGATCGACGTAGAGGAGGCTCACTCGCTGCTACGCTTCAGCGCGGGAGCAATAGAGAAGACCCGTTACATAGTCCCACACGAGGGGCACACCTTCGAGGTGGATCGTTTCTATGGTGCAAACGAGGGACTTGTGATGGCCGAGGTGGAACTCTGCTCACGTGAGGAAGAGTTTGCTCGCCCCGCGTGGCTTGGCGAGGAGGTCACGGGCGATGTTCGTTACTACAACTCTCAACTACTTAAAAATCCCTTCACGAAATGGCAAAAATAATTACTCTTTATGCGTTTGTACTCTCGCTGATGTTACCCCTTTGTGCCCAGGCGCAGCAGATAGACTTCAACCGAGAGATGGAGCAGCAGGGGCTGGTCAATGTGCAGCAACTCGACAGCGAGATCCTGGTAGAACTAAAGTATGCCACCGAGGATAACTTCGTGGGCGAGAATATGTACGGCACGCTCCGCACAGCATACCTTCTACCCCACTTCGCCCAAAAGGTTGTGCGGGCGCAAAAACTACTGCGGGAGCGCAAGCCGGGGTATTCGCTCTTGATATATGATGCGGCACGCCCCATAAGTGTGCAACGCCGTATGCGACGGGCGGTAGAGGGTACTCCGCTGGAGATATATGTTGCCGATGGCACACGCGGAGGGCGTCACAACTATGGCGTGGCGGTCGATCTGACGATTGTCGATGAGAGTGGCCGCCCGATAGATATGGGAGCGAAGTTCGACCACTTTGGCGAGGAGGCGTGGGTCGGCAATGATGCCGACGTAACGCTGGCGGCATACAAGGCATACGTAAAAAAGCAGCAGGAGCGAGGGCTGATATCGGCCGAGGCGGCAGCTAACCGCACGCTGCTATTAGAGATTATGGATGCCGTGGGTCTGCGCCCCTATGTGAAGGAGTGGTGGCACTATCAGGAGCGCATATCGATGAGCGCCACACGGGAGAGGTATAAGTTGCTGGACTTTTAAATAAGAAGAGGTTGCAAACAGATGTTGCAACCTCTTTTCTTTCTATTATTTGTCTTTACGTTTTTCGATCTGACGTTTAAGTACATCCTTGGCGTTGTCAATAGCCTCCTCGAAGGTATGAGCCTGCTCCTCGACACGGATGTCTCCACCGGGCAGGCGCAGAGTGATCACTGCGACTTTGTTACCCTTCTCGTCATCTTTCTCCAACTTCAACACAACATCGACACCGGTAGCCTCTTCCGCTACGCGATCCAACTTGGCTAATTTCTTCTCGATGAATTCGATCAACTTCTGGCTGGCATCGAATTTCACTGACTGAATCTGTACGTTCATAGCCTTCAAATTTTAGTTAAACATTATATATACGTCGAGAACTTCACAGTCCTCGCTCGATTACCTCTTCCCTCCCCTACTGCTGCTCACGCGGATGCGAGTCCACGTAGGCTCGTTGCAGGCGGGCAATGTCGTTATGGGTATATACCTGCGTGGCGCGCAACGACTGGTGTCCCAGCAGCTCCTGAATCTCACGCATATCGGCCCCGTCATTTAGCAGGTGCGTAGCAAACGTATGCCTAAGCACGTGAGGCGAGAGCTTGCCCTGCACCCCACACTCCCGCAGAAGACGTGCCACGCTACGCTGCACATCGCTGCGCGAGATGCGCTCCCCACGCATTGATAAAAATAGTGCATTTTTTGCTTTTTTGCAAATTTTATCTGCCAAAAATCGCTCTATATACCGTTTTACCTCCGTGCGTAACCGCTCCACCAGAGGCACCATACGCTCCTTGTCGCCCTTACCCAGCACACGCAGCAGACGGAAATCATCCTCAAAGTCCTCAACATCAATGCCTACGACCTCGGCCAATCGCACACCGCACGCATAGATGAGAAAAACCAGCATCGCATCGCGCGCCGTGCGGTAATCGGCAGAGTCCAGGTCGCTGAAAATACGCTCCACGACATCCGTCATACGGCTCTCGGGCACATACGCAGGCAGACGACGAGGTGCACGCGGCAGGCTCAGACCCACCAAAATATCCCGTTCGATGAACCTCTTACGGCGCAAAAACTTATACAACGACCGTATCGACGCCACCGCACGATTCACCGAGGCCACCGAGCGCAGGCGATGTCCCCGCTCATCACGCTCGTCGGAGAGGAAGACGATCCACTCACGGATATCCTCCGTCCGCGCCTCCAGCAATGAGAACTCACTCTCGGCCGAGGCCTCGCCCCACGCGCAGAATGAGAGCACATCGTGCCGATAGTTACGCACAGTGAGCGGTGAGTATCGACGCTCCGAGAGCAGGTAGTCGATAAAGAGTGCTATGACTTCGCTATTCGGCATATCTAACGCTCCTCCCTTTCGATTGACAATAGACGTGGCTCGCCCTCTCCCGGCAGGGGCAGATGTATAACGATAGCGGCGTAATACTTCTTACCCTCTCCGTTCGTCTCCTTTGCCTTGCAAAGAAAACGGTAGTTTGTGCCCGCAACGACCTGCGTGGCGACATTCATAGGTCTGTACTCCACGCCCTCGATAGAGGCCGTCACGGAGGTGAACATGGCCCGCTCGCTATCGCTCAGGCGGCGCGTCTTGCTATATCCGCCAACGGCGGTATTAGTGGCATCGCAACCACAAAAAAGCATTGTGCAGAGTAGTAATATCAAAATATTGTGCCTCATAGTCCAATCGTAGTATTTATCTCTAACAAAGTTAGAAATTTTTTACAACGTGCGAAAAAATTCTTACCTTTGAACCATCTTAAGGAAACTTTAATCTTAAAAACAATCAATATGAAGAGACTCCTATTTTCACTTTTTGCCCTCCTGGCAGTGGTGTCGGCACAGGCTCGCCCCACACAGAAGAGCATCACATCGCCCGACGGATCACTCACCGTTACCGTGACCATTGACAAAGATATACGCTGGAGCGTAAAGGATGCATCGCAGACCATCATCGCACCCTCGCAGATCGCTATGCAGATCGGTGAGAACGAAACCTGGGGCGTAAATCCCGTATTGCGTAAGGCCACGACAGGCTCGATCAACGAGCGTATCCCCTCACCTTTATATAAAAAGGCAGAGGTGGAGGACAACTGCACAACCCTTACTCTTACATTCAAGGGCGACTACGCCGTAGAGATTCGCGCCTACGACAACGCTGCGGCATACCGCTTCGTATCTACGCGTAAGGGCGACTACACGGTAAAGAACGAGGTGGCCGAGTTTGCATTCGAGAAGGACAATGTGGTATATTGCCCCTACGTGCGCGACAACGAGAAGAAGACATTTGCCGAGCAGCTCTACACCTCATTCGAGAACAGCTACGAGTTGAACACAATGAGCGAGATGGGCAACCAGCGCCTGATGTTCCTGCCCGTGCTGGTGGATATGGGCAACAAGAAGGTATGCTTCACCGAGAGTGACCTGCGCTCATACCCCGGTATGTTCCTCTACAATAGCAATAACGACTTCACTCTCGAGGGTCACTATGCACCCGTGCCCGACCTCATTACGCAGGGTGGTCACAATATGTTGCAGGGTGAGGTGCAGACCGCAAAGCCCTACATCGCCAAGGTTAGTGGTCCCCGCTCATTCCCCTGGCGTATATGTATCGTAGCGGAGAACGACGCCCAGCTACTCAACGACGATATGGTATTCCGTCTGAGCCAGCCCAACGCTATCGGCGACACATCGTGGATCAAGCCCGGCAAGGTTGCTTGGGAGTGGTGGAACAACTGGGGTCTGTATGGTGTGGACTTCCAGCCCGGCATCAACAACCGCACATACGAGTACTACATCGACTTCGCAGCCCGCAACGGCGTAGAGTATGTTATCCTTGACGAGGGTTGGTCGGTAAACAAGAAGGCTGATCTTATGCAGGTGATACCCGAGATTGACGTTAAGTACCTGTGCGACTATGGCAAGGAGCGCGGCGTGGGCATCGTGCTGTGGGCAGGCTACTGGGCGCTGGACCGCGATATGGAGCGTGTGATGAAGCACTACTCGGAGATGGGTGTTAAGGGCTTCAAGATCGACTTCATGGATCGTGACGACCAGCCTATGGTAGAGTTCTACGAGCGTGCAGCCTCAACGGCAGCGAAGTATCACCTTATGTGCGACTTCCACGGAGCTTACAAGCCCAGCGGACTGTCACGTATGTACCCCAACGTAGTGAACTACGAGGGTGTGAACGGTCTGGAGCAGGTGAAGTGGTCAACACTCGAGGAGTTGGATCAGGTGACTTACGATGTGCAGATACCCTTCATCCGTATGGTTGCAGGCCCTATGGACTACACGCAGGGTGCGATGATGAACTCACAGAAGCACGGCTACCGCTACAGCAATGCCGAGCCTATGAGCCAGGGTACTCGTTGCCGTCAGTTGGCTATGTATGTGGTTTATGAGTCGCCCTTCAATATGCTTTGCGACTCACCCACGGCCTACGAGAAGGAGCCCGAGTGTACGGAGTTCATCGCAAAGATTCCCACCGTATGGGATCAGACCGTAGCCATCGATGGTAAGGTAGGCGAATACTGCGTTATTGCTCGCCGTGCGGGTGACGTATGGTACGTTGGTGGTATGACCAACTGGGATGAGCGAGAGCTGGAGCTCGAACTCTCATTCCTGGGCAATGGCAACTATAAGGTGACGGAGTATGTCGATGGCGTGAACGCCAACAAGATCGCCCGCGACTTCCGCTTAACGGAGAGCACGCTCAACGGCCGCACGAAGAAGGTGCGTATGGCTAAGGGTGGTGGCTTCGCCCTGAAGATCGAGAAGATGTAATCGAGCGATTAGCATACACCTGAGTAAAATGGGTCGCCCCGAAAGGAGCGGCCCATTTATTTATTATATCACATACGGCATTATCTGTTTGGGCTGGTCGCTGTAATAAATATCCTCGCGCAATAACTCCGGAATATATCTATCCGTATTCAAACACAGTCGCCACATTGCAGAGGCCAAACAAGGGCTTTTTCCAATAGGGAGCGGGATTGTCGCCTTGCCGCCGGACACGGCTTTCGCCGAATATACACAAACAAAAAAGGTCGCCCCGAATGGACGACCTTATATAGAACTCTCGGAGAGATTACTCTACGGGAATATCCTTGTTTACGTTCTTTGAACCTGCAACAGCGTAGAAGAGCATGTATGCAAGACCAACGATAACTACCCAGTAGCTGTTGATGAAGCCGGCAGCGTCAGCAACCAAACCCTGGATGAAAGGAAGGATACCACCACCGCAGATCAGGGCCATGAAGATACCTGAAGCAACGGGAGTGTACTTACCCAGACCCTCAGCAGCGAGGTTGAAGATAGAACCGAACATCACTGATGTGCAGAGACCGCACAAGAACATAAATACCATGCTCACGGGAACCTGTGCATCAACACCGGGGATTGACATACGAACGTCCTCGGGGATGAACATAAGGCAAAGTACGAATACGATAGCCAGGATGTTAGCGAAGGTAAGCATCTGCTTTGAAGAAACCTTAGCACCGATAGCACCACCCAACAGACGACCGAGCATCATGCAGAACCAGTAGAAACCTACCAAAGTACCAGCAACTACGGGACCTACACCCTCCAAACCTGACATATAAAGGTTTGCAGTGTTAGGAATACCTACCTCAACACCTACGTAGAAGAAGATAGCGATAGCGCCCAATACGAAGTGACGGAAAGACATAGGACCGTGGGGATCCTTCTTAGCCTTACCGCTCAGGCGAGCAGCCTTCTCCTCTGCAGTCTCCATGTGAGGCTCAGGAATGTTAGAGAAGTAGATAACTACGAATGCAACGGCGAAGATAGCCATAGCGATGATAAGAGCGGGAGCAGCATCAGCAACGGTAGCGTCAGAAGCCTGACCACCGATCAGGTAACCCAAAAGGATAGGAGCGATAGTACCACCTACTGAGTTGCAAGAACCACCCAACTGTACGAGCTGGTTACCCTTGTTACCACCACCACCGAGGGTGTTCAACATGGGGTTAACAACGATGTTAAGCATGGTCATTGAGAAACCTGCTACGAAAGCACCCAATACGTAAACGGGGAATGACTCAACATAACCCGATGCGAACTGAATACCAACACCTACCAAACCTACGATAACGGCAGCAAGTGAAGTGAACTTGTAACCGCGACGCTTCAGGATATGACCTGCGGGGATACCCATACAAGCGTAAGCGATGAAGTTGGCCAGAGTACCCAACTGTGCCATAGCGTTAGATGCGCCGAACTGGTTCTGCACGATAACACCCATTGAACCTGCGAAGTTGGTAACGAATGCGATCATGAAGAACAGCATAAACATCACGGCAATGGCAAATACATTACTTTTCTGTTTTGTTTCCATAAAAATTTTAGATTAGTGAAAAAATTATTTAGTAAGTTTTTATTCCATTATCTATCTCATCTATCTCTGCCTCCTATATCTCTGCACCCCCACCTGTTTTCTCCTACATCATGGCGGCTCCTCCAAAAAAGTGGCCCCTTTATCGGTCACGCTCGGCGACGTAGGCGCACAGGTTCATCAGTGCTGTGCGGTAGGGCGAATCGTCATACTCGGCAAGTATCGAGCTGGCACGGTTCACATACTTCTGCATCGAGCGGGCCGCAAGTGCCGTACCTCCCGTAGCCTCCACAACACCTTGCAGGAAGTCCACGGCCGACTCATCTGTCTTGCACTGCTTCAGTTTGTCGAGCAACTGCAGGCGCTCGGCCGACGAGCACTGCTCCAGCACCTCGATAAGCGGCAGGGTGATCTTTCCCTCGCGCAGGTCGTTGTTCGACGGCTTACCCGTATGTGCCGAGCGGCTGTAATCCAAAATATCGTCCTGAATCTGGAACGCCATACCCAACGCCTCGCCAAAGCGACGCATACGCTCCACATCCTCTCGTGCGGCCATCACCGACACAGCACCCGCCGAGGCGCTGATGCTGATAAGACTGGCCGTCTTTTTGTATATAATCTCCAGATAGTCCTGACGTGTGGTATCCTGGTCGGCCGTATGCTGACTCTGCAACACCTCACCCTCGCAGAGTGTGGCCACCGAGCCGATGATGTGAGATACGAGGTCGTACTGTGCACTCTCCATACCCAGGCTCATCGTGCGGGCCAGCAGGTAGTCGCCCAGAACAACGGCGTTACGCGACTGCCACAGGGCATTTACCGAGGGGCGGCCACGACGCTGGTCGGAGTTGTCGATAACGTCGTCGTGAATGAGCGAGGTGGTATGAAGCATCTCGATCATCATAGCGGCCAGATAGGTACGCATAGTGCAATTACGCTCGCCCTCAACCCATTGACGGTTGTTGGCTGACGAGGTGAGTGCCGAGGTGAGCATCACGATCATAGGTCGCACACCCTTGCCACGCGACGAGAGAACGTGCGTGAGCATCTCCGACAAAAGACGGCCATCGGAAGAGAAGTGCTGACGCACAAACTCATCGAAAGCCTCCAAATCGGCAAGTATCGGGGTACGAATTGACTCTAATGAAACCATACTGCGGCCTTTAATAAATGCACTTTACTTTGCAAATATAGTAATTTTTCGCAATTACACCTCGAAAAAGGAATGTTTTTCGTAACTTTGACGCAGTAAATTAAGCTGAAAATGAAATTTAGTTCCGAAACACGCAAAAATACGATTTTATCCATCATTGCCATCGTGCTCTTTTTTGTGCTGGCGGTGATCTACTGCGCCCCGCAGATGAGCGGCGAGGTGCTCATCCAGCACGACGTGCAGCAGTACGACGGTATGACCAAGGATATTCTCGACAACCGCGAGGCCACGGGCGAGGATGCACAGTGGACGGGAGGCATGTTCGGCGGTATGCCCGCCTTCCTGATCAACGTGCAGTACCCCTCGCAGGCCGTGAAGGGAACAATAGGTAAGGTGGTGAAGATTATCGACACGCCCGCCTCGTTCCTCTTCTTCGCCATGACGGCTATGTGGCTGGCAATGCTTCTGTTTGGGCTGAGCCCGTGGGTGGGTCTGGTGGCAGCATTGGCTTACGGCTTCTCGACCTACTTTCTGCTCATCATAGGCGCAGGACACATCACGAAGATGTGGGCGTTGGTATATGCTCCGCTGATGATGGCGGGTGCATACTACACGCTACGTCGCAACGTATGGGTAGGAGGAGCACTGACGGCACTATTCACCTCGCTCGAAATCGGTGCTAACCATCCCCAGATTACATACTACTTCCTTATCGCTATGGCCGCCATGTGGCTCAGCGAAGGCGTAGTGGCGTGGCGCGAGAAGGCAATCAAGGAGTTTGGCAAGCGCACGGGCGTTCTCCTTGCGGCGGGAATCCTGGCCGTAGGCTCGAACCTCTCGCCCCTGTGGCAGACGATGCAACACTCGAAGGAGACCATACGTGGCGGCTCGGAACTCGTTGCCGAGGATGCCGAGAGCGGAAATGACGGCCTCGACCTGGAGTACGCTACGGCATGGAGCTATGGCCGTGCCGAGAGCCTTAATATGTTTGTGCCCGACTTTATGGGTGGTGCTTCGACCGACACCTTTGCCGCGGACGGCCCTGTGGCGGAGTCACTCAGGGAGTACGGCTTGGAGCAAATGGCGCAATATATGCCCCGCTATCGTGGCGCACAGCCCTACACGGCAGGCCCTACATATCTGGGTGCGGCGACAATCTTTTTGGCCATTATGGCGTTATGGCTTCTGCCTGCGCGTCAGCGATGGTGGATCGTGGGCGCATCGGTATTTACGCTGCTCATGTCGTGGGGTAACAACCTGATGTGGCTGACCGAGTTGCTGTTTGACTACCTGCCCGGCTACAATAAGTTCCGCACGTTGTCGATGGCACTCGTTGTCATGCAGTGGACCGTGCCTCTGCTGGCTGCCCTGGGCATTGCCCGTGTGGTAGCCGAGGATGCAGACACGGCTCGCATCAAGAAGGCTCTGCGATGGGCTACGGGAATATGCGTAGGCGTGTTGCTCGTAATGATTGTCGGAGGTCGCTCACTCGGCGATTATGGCATGCAGGAGGGTGGCGAGTCGCTCTCGGCGCAGCTGCATGAGATGCTTTCGCAGCAGGGTGGCGAGGAGTATATCCGTCAGGGTGTACACGAGCAGATTGCATGGGCTACGGCCTCGGCAATGGCCGACGAGCGCGTAGATGCTATGCAAGCCGATGCATGGCGTTCGCTTCTCTTCGTAGTGCTGGCGGCGGTGGCTGTGGCAGGCTATGCTACACGCAAGGTGATTAAGAGCGCACCCGTGCTATGCTGTGTGCTGGCTGTGGTGGTGGCAGCCGACCTTATAAATGTCGATACACGTTACCTCAACCACGACTCGTTCGTGGATGCCTACACAGCAAAGATAACACCCACGGAGGCCGACCGCCTGATTATGGAGGACAAGGATCCTGCATATCGTGTGCTGAACCTCACGGTGTCGCCCTTCAACGACGCCACAACATCATACTTCCACCGTTCGGTGGGTGGTTATCACGGAGCAAAACTCTCGCGTTATCAGGATATGATCGATCACCACCTCTCATATTTGCGTGAGGGCGTGTTGGATATGCTCAACGTGCGTTATATCATCGACCAGCCTACGGCCGAGGGCGTCTTCGTTCGTGAGACGGCCAACGGTGCAGCGTGGATGGTCGAGAGCGTAGTGCGCGCCTCATCGCCACAGGAGGAGATTGAGGCCGTGGGCAGGATAGACACCAAGCGTGAGGCGGTGATGACGGATGAGTATCTGCCCGAGAACTTCCACCTCGCAAAGGGTGAGGTGACGCTCGAGGAGTATCGTCCCAACTACCTTCGCTACACCTCGCGTGCCGAGGGCGATGCGCTGGTGGTCTTCTCGGAGATCTTCACCAAGCAGGGCTGGACGGTAACAATTGATGGCGCAGAGGCTCGTCCCTTGCGTGCCGACTACATCCTGCGTGCCGTGGAGGTACCCGCAGGCGAGCACACCATCGAGTGGCGTTACCGCGCGCCTAACTGGGCCCTTGTCGAGGGCATAGCGATGGCCTGCTCGGTAGTGGTATTGGCTGGATTTTTATTAACCCTAATATATTTGATTCGCAATGCGCGACGACAAGAGGATAAGGCGTAAAGTTCGCCGTTCGTACATCGTTTCAACCGTAAGCATCGCTTTGGTTCTCTTCCTGTTAGGTTCGGTGGGATATATGCTCACGGCAGCCTTCTCGACCGCACACACGCTGCGCAACAGCGTGACCCTCTCGGCCGAGTTGGAGAGTGGGCTCACGCCCGAACAACGCTCCGCCATAGAGGGTGAGATAACCTCATTGGAGGGTGTCACGGGAGTGGAGTTTGCAGCCAAGGAGGATAAGATCGAGGACGAGGAGTTTCGCCGTATGTTCGCTTCGGAGATTGAGAGCATCCTCGCCGAAAACCCCTTGCGTGACAGCTACGAGGTGCATATCGGTGCGCTCGACAGCGAGGCCACGGAGGCTATGGCCGACCGTCTGGCGACGATCGAGGGTGTGGTATATGTAGCCTACCCCGCATCGACCATCGAGCGTCTGCACTCGACAATCAACAAGATCATCATCGGGCTTATAGCCTTTGGCGGAGGGCTTCTTTTGATTTCGCTTATCCTATTGAACAACACCATACGTCTGGCTATCTTCTCGCGCCGTTATCTTATCAACACGCTGAAGCTGGTGGGTGCCACGAAGGGATATATCATGCGCCCGTTCCTTGCCACGGCTGCCAAGCAGGGTCTGTGGGCAGGTCTTGCAGCAAGCGCGATGTTTGGTGCAGCGCTCGTAGGGTTGAGTGGTGCTATGCCCGAGATTGTATCTGCGTCGGAGATCGTAAAGGTCGCCATCACCGTGGGTGCAATGCTCGTTGGCGGCTTGCTCATATCACTGCTCTTCACGGCCTTTGCCGTAAATAAATTTGTAAATATGAAGTCTAACAAGATATACTTATATTAATGAAAGAGTTTTTTTCGAACCTACGCGCACGCTTCAACGCCGCCGCGGATAAGAACGACGAGCAGATGCCGCTGACCATTCGCAACTATGTGCTCATCATCGCCGGCTTTGTGGTGATTCTCATCGGCATGGTGCTGATGACGGGTGGCGGCAGCGACGACCCCAATGTATTCAACTACGAGATGTTCTCGTGGCGACGAATCACATTGGCGCCCATACTTATCGTGGGTGGCTTCGCCTTTGAGATATATGCACTACTGAAAAGATTTTAATCGCAATTAACCCAATACAATGACTATCGTAGAATCAATAATTCTCGGCGCCGTACAGGGTCTGACCGAGTTTCTGCCCGTATCGAGCAGCGGACACCTCCAGATAGCCAAGGCTCTGCTGGGCGTGGAGATTGAAGAAAATCTCGCTTTCGATACCACGCTGCACGCCGCTACCGTGCTGAGCACTATCGTAATCCTCTGGCCCGAGATCAAACGTCTGGTGGTGGGACTCTTCTCACGCCACTTCAACGAGGAGCAGGCCTACATCCTGAAGATTCTGCTCTCGATGATTCCCATCGGCATAGTGGGCTTCACGCTCAAGGATTACATCGACGCGATGCTCTCATCACCCTACATCCTCTCGATCGTGGGTGCTATGCTTCTGCTCACGGCGGCACTGCTCTCATTTGCATACTATGCACGCCCCCGACAGAAAGAGAATATTTCATATCGCGACGCCTTTATCATAGGTCTTGCGCAGGCCGTAGCCGCCATGCCGGGCCTTTCGCGCTCGGGCTCAACTATCGCTACGGGTCTTCTGCTCGGCAACAAGAAGGAGGCTATGGCGCACTTCTCATTCCTGATGGTGCTGGCACCGATTCTGGGCGAGATGCTGCTCAACATCGTCAAGGGCGAGGTGGTATTCGCTTCGATTGGCGTGGTGCCTATGATTGCAGGTTTCGTGTCGGCATTTGTTGTGGGCTGTCTGGCTTGTAAGTTTATGATCGACATCGTCAAGCGAGGCAAACTCATCTGGTTTGCCGTATATTGCGCCTTAGCGGGTGTAGTAGCAATCATCAGCAACTTTATTTAGTATGCAGAACGAATCACTACGCGACATAGATTTCAAGGAGGGCTACATAGCCGTCATCGACAAGCCTCTGGAGTGGACCTCGACCGACGTGGTGCGAAAGATAAAGTTCGCTCTGCAACACCGCTTGGGCTACAAGAAGATAAAGATCGGTCACGCCGGCACACTCGACCCTCTGGCTACGGGTGTGCTCATCATCTGCATCGGCAAGGCCACGAAGATGGTCAATGCCCTGCAGGCCGAGGAGAAGGAGTATATCGCCGACATTGAACTCGGCGCGACAACTCCGAGTTACGATATGGAGCACCCCATCGACTGCCGCTACCCCACCGACCACATCACACGCGAAGGGATTGAGCAGGTGCTCAGCGACCTTACGGGCGAGCGTCTGCAGGCTCCCCCCATCTACTCGGCCAAGAAGGTCGAGGGTGTGCGCGCATACGAGTTTGCACGTGCGGGCGAAGAGGTGGAGCTGAAGAAGGCACTCATTAATATATATGAGATGGAGATCCTCTCGCTCGAGATGCCCCACCTTAAAATCCGTGTGCGTTGCAGCAAGGGCACATATATCCGTTCGCTGGCCAACGAGATAGGCCAGGGGCTCAATAGCGGAGCCTACCTCACGGGGTTGCGTCGCACGCGCAGTGGCGGTTTTTTGGCAGAAAATGCATACTCGCTGGAAAATTTTATGGAAAAATTGCGCGAGTGTGAAACAAAATAGAAAAAATTTCGTATAACTTATTGATATTTGTGTCTTTCTCGACTAACCCCGGGGCCTAAACGAGTGCTATCGCATCATCTCGGCTTTGGCAGGGCAGAAGCGGGGGGGGGCAATAAACTTGCTGATTAAGAATAAGTTATACAAGCAATATAAACAATATGAAGTTATCTCAGTACGGATACGAATTCTCGGCCGACATGTTGGCTAAATACCCCGCCGAGAATCGTGACGAATCACGTCTTTTGGTGCTCCACCGTTCAACGGGCGAGATCGAGCATCGCATTTTCAAGGATATTATCGAGTATTTCGACGAGAAGGATCTCTTCCTTTTCAACGACACGAAGGTCTTTCCCGCGCGCCTGTATGGCAACAAGGAGAAGACAAATGCCGAGATCGAAATCTTCCTCTTGCGTGAGTTGAACAGCGAACTGCGTCTGTGGGACGTATTGGTTGATCCTGCGCGAAAGATCCGTATAGGTAACAAACTCTACTTCGGTGCCGACGAGATGATGGGTGCCGAGGTGATCGACAACACCACCTCACGTGGCCGTACGCTGCGTTTCCTCTTCGATGGTTCGTACGAGGAGTTCAAGGAGGCACTCTACCGTCTGGGTGAGACCCCTCTGCCCCGCTGGGTGAGAGAGAAGGTCGAGGAGGAGGATGCCGAGCGTTATCAGACCATCTTCGCAAAGCACGAGGGTGCTGTGGCTGCCCCCACGGCAGGTATGCACTTCTCGAAGCACCTGCTGAAGCGTATGGAGATCAAGGGCATAGAGTCAGCCTTCATCACCCTGCACGCCGGTCTGGGTAACTTCCGCACCGTGGATGTGGAGGATCTCTCGAAGCACAAGATGGACTCCGAGCAGTTTGTGGTGACGGAGGAGGCTGCCGAGAAGGTTAATCAGACCAAGCGCGAGGGTCATAAGGTTGTGGCTATCGGCACAACGGTTATGCGTACGATCGAGACCGCCGTATCAACGGGCGGTATGATCAAGGCCCAGGAGGGATGGACCAACAAGTTCATCTTCAGCCCCTACGACTTCACCGTAGCCAATGCTATGGTGTCGAACTTCCACCTGCCCGAATCGACTCAACTGATGATGGTTGCGGCATTTGGTGGTTATGAGCGAGTGATGAACGCCTACAAGGTGGCAAAGGAGGAGGGTTACCGCTTTGGAACCTACGGCGACGCAATGCTTATATTATAGTGTCGGATGGACGATTATGCTCTACCGAAGAGGGAGATTTAGAAAATTTTTATTATCTTTGCATATTGTAAAACTCAAATAATCATATGGCTTCGCGCAAAATACTATACGTTTGTCAGGAGATTAAGCCCTACCTGCCCGAGACCTCACTTTCGACCCTTAGCCGAGAGCTGGTTCAGGCTATGCAGGAGCGTGGTAATGAGATCCGTACGTTTATGCCCCGCTATGGCTGCATCAACGAGCGACGTAACCAGTTGCATGAAGTGATCCGCCTGTCGGGCATGAATCTTATTATCGACGACAACGATCACCAGCTTATCATCAAGGTGGCATCGATTCCGTCGGCCCGCATCCAAATCTACTTTATCGACAACGACGACTTTTTCGCCCGCAAGGCGGTGTTCACCGACGAGGAGGGTAAGGAGTTTGCTGACAACGACGAGCGTGCAATATTTTTTGCCCGCGGTGTGCTGGAGACAGTAAAGAAACTCAACTGGTCACCCAACATCGTACACTGTATGGGTTGGATGTCGGCCATCGTACCTATCTACCTGAAGCAGGTATTCAACGACGACCCTCTGTTCCGCGACGTGAAGGTCGTAGTATCGCTCTGCAATGACCGCTTCGAGCAGGATTTTGACGCCGAGTTTGCACAGAAGATAGCAAATGAGGGCGTAAAGGACGAAAAACTCAAGGAATTATCAACCCCTTCATACGAAAACCTCTATCGTTTCGTTATTGATTATGCCGATGCTGTTGTCGTAGCCTCGGCAGATGCCGACCCCGCACTTGTAGAGTATGCCCGTGGCACGGGTAAGCCTATGCTCGAGTACAAGCAGCAGGATGAGGCCGAGATGTTTGATAATTATAACCGATTCTATGAAGAATTATAATAAGATACACTCTCTGCTCGCCACATCGGCGATGGTTGTCGTACTGATGGTTATGACCTTCACGGGTTGTACTACCACGGCTGACTATACGCTCGGCGAGGAGTTTGCGCCCTCAAACCAGCAGATGATTATGCGTACTCGCTCCTACAAGGCGGGTATGGTACGCGAGGCCTCTACCGAGGAGACCCCGTGTCGCATATTTGAAACTCGTCTGTTCCGTACCGACTCCGTCAAGTCGAACGATGTGAAGCAGTTCAACATCGGCATCGAGCGTGACGAGCGTTTCGGCGTGCGTAGGATGGGTTTTGTGAGCCAGTTCCTGCACATGGTGCTGCCCAATGATTCGATAGGTTTCGGCTACCGCCCCATCTACGACTCAATGACGATGCAGCTTTTGGTGGATACCTTTGCGGGCGATACCACAAAGCCTATCAAGTACAACGTATATTGGCTTACGGAGGATCTCGTGGAGGATGATGCTACCGATACGGTATTCTACACCTCGTACGACCCCCGCAAGGCCGGCCACCTGAAGGCTGACGCCGAGCCTGTATTCACATTTACCTTCCCCGACCAGGCAAACAAAGTATATACGGGTTCTACAACCATACGAATGAAGGAGACCCCCTCGACAAAGGCGTTCATCGACCGACTGCTATGTATGGATAAGTTGGACGAGAACGGTCTGGCCAACAACAACGTGGAGGTGTACAAGTCGGACTCGATGTTCCTCAAGACCTTCAAGGGTATATGGGTCGAGCCTGCCGAGGATAACCCCGACAATGCAGCGGTATATTCGCTCTCGATCGAGGATACGGGTATGCAGTTCTACGGCCGCGTGCGTAATGCGGGCGCCGATGCTGACATCATTACCGATACGCTGAATATCTCATACGTCTTCCGCAACCAGTACTCAGGCAAGTGGGGTAACGTGTGGGCACAGAGCGTGAAGCACGACTACTCGACAACGCAGCTGGCAAACCTTCCGATGGATGAGTCGCTCGACGAGCGTGCCGAGGTGCAGATTGCCTATGTGGATGGCTGTGGCGGTGTGGTTACCGAGCTCTACTTCACCGATGAGTTCCTGCTCTCGCTGCGCGACATCAACAGCGACGACGATGAGTACGTTACGGCGGCTATCAACCAGGCGCAGTTGCGTTTCTATCTCGAGGAGTCGGATTACGACTACACGAAGCTGGATCCGATAGCTCTGGCCGAGGCGATGAATAAGGCTATTCCTCGTCTGGGACTCTACACCGACTACAAGAACCTCACTCCCGTGCTGGACTATATGTACGATCAGGAGGAGACCCTCATTCTGGACTACAACGGCTACCTGAACCGAAGCCGTGCAATGTATGAGATGAATATCTCGGCATATATTCAGGAGTTGATGAATGCGCTGCTCGCCCTGGAGCCCGACGCAAATGGCAACATTGATCTCACAAAACTTCAGGCGCCGCGAACGATGTATATCGCACCCGAGGCAGAGAATCAGTTCTCGCTGTCGCGATCGATACTTCAAGGCAGCAACCACGAACTCAACAGAGCAAGTATAGAATTGGAACTCACCTATACATTGGTGAAATAGAATAAGATAAGTTATCACGACAAACCTATGGCACGCACATAGGTTTTTGTCGTATTTAAGAATAGAGTGTAAATGCAAGAGAATTTAGTTATCGTCGAGTCTCCGGCAAAGGCAAAGACCATCGAGCGATTTCTGGGAAAGGATTATGTTGTAAAATCGAGTTTCGGTCACATCCGCGACCTGGCAAAGAAGGGTCTGGGTGTAAAGATCGACAAAGGCTTCAGCCCCGACTACGAGGTGTTGCCCGATAAGCGCAAGGTTGTAGATGAACTGTCACGCCTGGCAAAGAGTGTTTCGACCGTATGGCTGGCATCCGATGAGGACCGCGAGGGAGAGGCTATCGCCTGGCATCTGGCCGAGGTGTTGGATCTGCCCATCGACAAGACCAAGCGTATTGTTTTCCACGAGATTACCAAGAACGCCATACTCAACGCTATCGAGAACCCGCGTACAATAGATATGAACCTGGTCAATGCACAGCAGGCACGCCGTGTGCTGGACCGCATCGTAGGCTTCGAGCTCTCACCCGTGTTGTGGAAGAAGATCAAGCCGTCGCTCTCGGCAGGCCGCGTGCAGAGTGTAGCCGTGCGTCTTATCGTGGAGCGTGAGCGCGAGATCATCGCCTTCAACTCTACGCCCTACTTCCGTGTGGTGGCGCAGTTCTACACCACGGACGACAACCGCACGCTCTTCAAGGCTGAGCTTACCCAGCGCTTTGAGACCAAGGCCGAGGCCGAAGCATTCCTTGCAAGTTGCACCAACGCTACATTCACCGTATCGAAGGCCGAGGAGAAGCCCACGAAGCGTTACCCGGCGGCTCCCTTCACCACCTCTACACTTCAGCAGGAGGCTGGTCGTAAGTTGGGTATGTCGGTGGCGCAGACGATGTCGGTGGCACAGCACCTCTACGAGCAGGGACTTATCACCTATATGCGTACCGACTCGGTGAACCTCTCGGCACAGGCTATCGCACAGTGCAAGACGCAGATCTCGGCGCTCTTTGGCGAGAAGTACTCTGCCGCACACAACTACAAGACCAAGACCAAGGGCGCACAGGAGGCTCACGAGGCCATCCGCCCATCATATATTGACCGTCAGCAGATCGAAGGCACCACGGCCGAGAAGCGTCTCTACGACCTTATCTGGAAGCGTACCGTAGCATCGCAGATGGTTGCAGCCGAGATGGATCGCACCACCGTAGCCATAGATATGGACGGCACACGCTGGCAGTTTGCCGCTACGGGTGAGGTTGTTCGTTTCGATGGTTTCCTGCGTCTGTACTCTGAATCTACGGATGAGGATCAGAACTCGGAGCAGAGCGAGGCAATCCTGCCGAAGATGCAGGTGGGCGACAAGGTCACCTCGGGTCAGATTGTAGCCACGGAGCGTTTCACGATGGCCCCCGCACGCTATAACGAAGCATCGCTCGTGAAGCGCCTGGAGGAGTTGGGTATCGGTCGTCCTTCGACCTACGCACCCACGATTACCACCATCATCAACCGCGGCTATGTCGTAAAGCAGAACAAGGAGGGACAGAAGCGTTCTTACCTCTCGCTCACGCTCTCTGCGTCGGGCCGCATCAGCGAGAAGACACACAACGAGACCTTCGGCAAGGAGAAGAACCGCCTGGCTCCCACAGATATAGGCATGGTCGTGAACGACTACCTCGAGACACAGTTTGCGCAGATCATGGATTACAACTTCACCGCCTCGGTGGAGAAGGAGTTCGACCACATCGCCAATGGCGAGATGACGTGGGACGAGATGATTATGCGATTCTACTCGCCCTTCCACACCATGGTCGATCGTGCTATCGAGACACAGACGGACAAGAACTCGCAGGTGCGCGAGCTGGGTATCGACCCCGCATCGGGCAAGATGGTCAAGGCCCGCATCGGTCGCTACGGTCCTATGGTGGAGATTGAGGCCGAGGAGGGTGGCAAGAGCCGCTTCGCTTCGCTCAAGAAGGGACAACTCATCGAGTCTATCACGCTGGAGGAGGCTTTGGAGCTCTTCGCCCTGCCCCGCAACCTGGGTAAGTATGAGGGTGAGGATCTGATGGTCGGCATCGGCAAGTTCGGTCCCTACGTGCGTTACGGCAATTCGTTCGCATCGCTGGCAAAGACGGACGACCCCTACACCATCCTCTATGAGCGTGCCGTGGAGCTCATCCAGCAGCAGAAGGCCGCCGCAGCCGCTACGGCTACACCGATAAAGACATTTACGGAGGATAAGGATATGGTGCTCCGCAATGGCCGCTATGGCGAGTACATCGCCTACAAGGGCAAAAACTACCGTCTGCCCGCAGGCAAGAAGGCTGCAGATATGACCTATGAGGAGTGTCTGAAGGTTGTTACTACGACAAAGAAGAAGAAATAATAGTACTAAGTATTAAGTTCATAGCCCCTCGGGGCGCAAAGGCTACTTCTTGCGAGGTGGCCTTTTTTTGATAATGATGCAAAATGGAATCACCAACAATAGTCGGTGAAGGGATAAAGATAAAAACGTCATTACCCGACACCCGCAGGGTGGCGAAGGTAATCTTCCAGGAAACAATTATATTGCACAAAAATTAGCAGAAGATCCCCATCGCCTTGCTACGCAAGTCGGGGGATGACATTTTGATTTATAGTCATTTTGAATTTTGAATTCTGCATTTTGAATTTTGCATTCTATATGCTTACCTCTGACGAGGGGTTCTGGCGCAACTTACGAATCTGCAACAGCAGCAGCACAGCCGCCAGGGCCGTTGAAACGAAGTCGGCAATAGGAATTGCATACCACACGCCATCCACACCATAGATCGGTGGCAGGAAGAAGAGCAGTGGCACGATGAAGAGCATCTGACGTGACACCGAGAGCAGTATCGCTCGCTTGGGCTTGCCGATATGCTGGAAGAAGTTACCCGCCACGATGTTAAATCCCACGATAGGCAACATAGCAACCAGGATACGCAAACCCCTCACCGACGCATCGATAAGAGCCGTAGCATCGCCCGAGCCATCCTCGCTCACAAACATTCCGACAACCTGATGGGGGAATATCTCACATACGAGGAATCCGAGCGTAGTGGTAGCCACCGACCACCCCACCGTAAGCCACATAGTCTTCAGGGCGCGGTCATACTTACGGGCACCATAGTTATATCCCACAATGGGCTGCATACCCTGCGTGAAGCCCAGCACGACCATAGTGAAGAGGAACGCCACACGATTGGCAATACCGTAGGCTCCGATCGAGAGGTCGCCACCATATCGCTGCAACGTTGTATTGACGAGGATAACCACCACGCAGGCACACGTCTGAATCATAAACGGAGCCATACCGATGGTAGTAATACCCTTAACCAGGTCCCAATGGAAGTGGAATGCCTCGCGATGGAAACGCAAGAAACTGTCGCGGCGCATAAAGTGCGCAAAGAGCAACACCAGCGACACCGTCTGCGACAGCACGGTAGCCCATGCCGAACCGGCAATGCCCCAATCCAGACCGAGGATGAAGAGAGCATCGAGCACGGCGTTGAGCATCACCGAGATGATGGTGATCGTCATCGCCTTATTGGGATAGCCCGCCACGCGGAGCATATTATTCAGTCCGTGGAAGAGGTGGGTGATAGTGTTACCATAGAGGATAATGCGCATATACTCGCGCGCATAGGGAAGTGTCTGGTCGCTGGCACCGAAGAAGTACAACAACTCGTCGATATAGACCAGTCCGAAGAGCATGATTGCCATACCCAGCACCACGTTGAGCAGGACAACATTTCCCAAGATATTCTCCGCCGCAGCCTTATTGCCCTGACCCAGACGGATAGAGGTAAGAGCCGCCGAACCCGCACCGACCATAGCACCAAAGGCGGCCGAGAGGTTCATCATAGGCATCGTAAGAGCCAAGCCCGTGATAGCGAGCGGTCCTACACCCTGACCCACGAAGATGCTATCGACGATGTTGTACAACGATGCGGCAACCTGCGCAATGATGGCAGGCATAGCGTAGCGGAACAACAACTTCGATATGGAATCGGTACCTAACGAAAGGGGAGAATCTTGCGAACTCATAATGGCGCAAAGTTACGAAAAAATATCAAAAATGATATCGCACACGCCATCTTATTTAGTAAGAATAGACAATCAAATAGTCACCTCGATCGACAAGCCGCATATATATAGACTCGCCACCCGCCACACGACCAACCACAACGCCTGCCGAGAGGTCCATATCTTCGACCGTGATATCATCCTTAAGGCTCACGCCCTCGCGCTGCGCGGCCTTATACATACACTCCTTGGCACACCACACTGCCGCGAGAAACACCTCTCGCTCGCAACCTCGCTCACGGCACAATGCCCACTCCTGATCCGATACGTAACGCGATGCGACACGCTCAAAGTTGCGATCCTTGCGCTCGACATCCACACCACACTCCCGATGTGAGGCCACCACAGCCACCACATCGCGACAATGCGACACGGAGATATGTTCAAAAGGGAAATTTTTTATTCGGGGGGCTCCCGACGGGGTGTACTCCACCTCCACCTGCTGACACGTGGCCTCACGCACGATGCGACGCCACATCAATCGCTCCCGACGGCGTGCCGAAGCGGTGATACCCTCCACTGCTCGCAGATCCCACCCATCGGCCTCGGCCTCCAACTGCTCCAGCGGCAGCGGCTCATCGCACACCAGCACCAGGGCATCGGACGCAGGACTGAGATTATCTATTTTGAGGTGCTTCATTGCTATTTACCTCGACTTTGATCTTATCGACACGGTGGCCATCCATAGCATGCACCGTGAAACGTATGCCGTGCGCCTCGACAGTATCGCCCTTGCGGAGCAGGTCACGACGAATCTCCAGCATAAGACCCGCCAGAGTCTCGGCACGACCCTGCACATCGGCAAAGATATCCTCGTCGCACCCTACCACACGCTCGAAATCTACGATATGGCTCTTTCCATCAAAGAGGTATGTATTCTCCCCCAGGCGCTCATAGAAGGTCTCCTCCTCGTCGCTCTCGTCAGAGATTTCACCTACGACCTCCTCCAGGATATCCTCCAGCGAGACCAGACCCTGCGTAGCGCCATACTCATCGACAACGATGGCAACGTGAATCTTATTCTCCTGGAAGTCGCGCAGCAGGTCGTCAATCTTCTTATGCTTGGGCACGAAGTATATCTTTCTGAGCAACTGCTGCCAGCCGAATTCATCGCCGCAAGCGATATGAGGCAGAAGGTCCTTTACATAGAGTGCGCCCTTGATGTTGTCCAGATCCTCATCGTAGACGGGTATGCGCGAGTAGCCCGACTCGATAATCGTACGCTTAACCTGCTCGTAGGAAGACTTAATGTCGAGGGCCGTGAGATCCACTCTCGGGCGCATAATCTCCTCGACCTCGGTATTGACAAAATTGACAATGCCCGACAACATCTGATGCTCCTGCGGCGACGCCGTGCGGGTGAGATCGACAGCATCGGCCAGCTCCTCCATCGAGATCTCGGCACCACGTGATGCCATACGGCTCAGGCGACCACCCGTGCGAACCAGCACATAGGCCAAAGGATAGGTCACAAATCCGAAAAACTTGATGGGATAGACAACCATACGTGCGAAGGCACGCGGGTTCTGCTGCGAGAAGACCTTGGGAAGAATCTCACCAAAGAGCAACAGCAAGAACGTCACCAGCACCGTCTTGAAGAGGAACTCGAAACGCGCAAAGACAAACAGTGAGTCCATAACGTTCGAGGTAAGGATTACGATGCAGATATTGACGAGGTTGTTCGCCACAAGAATGGTGGCAAGCAGCGCATCCACGTCCGAGCGCAAGGCGAGGATTGCCTCGTCGCGCTTATCGCCCGATGAGCGCATCTGCTGCTGATCGGAGGGCGTGAGCGAAAAGAACGCCACCTCCGAACCGGACACCAATGCAGAGATAAGCAACAACACCAGACCCACGCCCAGCATTATACCTATCTCAAGAGAGAAACCCTGATATATGATTCCGAGTGATTCCAACGCTATGGTTTAGAACAACTTATTATCAGCAACACTCTGGTCGGCCTGGTCGTCACGCACGATCTCCTTGCGACGCGATGTAGAGTCGTTGCGAACAACGAGCTCCATATTACGGCGCTTATACGAGGGCACGCGCAACTCCTCCTCCAGGTGGTCGTACTTCGATGTCTTACGCTCCAGCACGGCAGGACGCAGTGCGGTCTGACGATCCACATTCTCGGCACTCTCCAACTTGGGAATCTCGCCCTCGGTATCCACCTCCAACTCGGGGATAATGGGCGCAGCGATAGACTGCGGACGGGTAATATCCTGATGATCCTGATCAAAGCCCGTAGCCACAACGACAACCTCCAGCACGCCATCCTCCAAAGGCTTCTGGCTGGCACCCCAGATGATATCGGCCTGATGTACTACGCCATCCTCGTCCTTGTAGCTTGCATAGGTCTGGATATATTTCAACACCTCCAACGCCTCCTTATAGCTGATGCTATCGACATTGGCAGCCGAGATACTCAAAAGGATCTTCTTCGCACCCGAGATCAGGTTGCTATCGAGCAGAGGCGAGCACAACGACTTGCGGGCCGCCTCGGTAGCACGATTCTCACCCTCGGCAGATGCCACACCCATATGAGCGCGACCGCTACCCTTCATCACTCGTTTCAAATCGGCAAAATCGACACGGATGAAGGCCGACTCGACGGTGATAATCTCGGCAATACCCTTCGTGGCCGATGCCAGAATGTCGTCAGCCTTACCGAAGGCCTTGGTCATAGGCAGGTCGCCGAACTGCTTGATGATGCTCTCGTTGTCGATAACGAGCAGTGAATCGACATACTTGCGCAACTCCTCGATACCCTTGCGAGCCTGCTCGCTACGCGAGGGACCCTCCCACAACAGAGGCGAGGTGACATTGGCTACGGTCAAGAGATCCATCTCGTGTGCCAACTTGGCAATCACGGGCGACGCTCCCGTACCCGTACCACCACCCATACCTGCGGCGATGAAGACCATCTCGGTGTTGTGCGACACCAGATACTCGCGGATCTGATCCTCGGCCTCCATAGCAAACCTACGACCCTGCTCGGGATCGTTGCCCGCACCCAGACCGGGACCCATCACGATCTTGTCCTCGTTAGGGATACTCAAATTATCCAACGCGCGGGCATCGGTATTACAAGCAAGGAAATTAACATCCTTGATACCCATACGCCACATATGGTCCAGCGCATTACCACCGGCACCACCTACACCAATAACGGTTATTATCGACGATGTCTTCTTCGACATCGAGAGTTCATTCATCAGATCTTCCATCTTTGTCTTGCTGTTAATATTCGTCATCACCATCTACATCTTCACCCGGCTCGGGGAACGCCTCCGTGAAGGCACGCTTGATCTTACCTCCCCAACCACGGAACCAACCGCCACGACCGGGCTTTACATCATCGTCGCCATCGGTTATATCGTCGCCATAGTTATCATCCTCGCCCTTGAGCGTATTAGGCTCCGCAGGCTGCTGGATGGGCTGCGGCTGTGGTTGTGGCTGCGGGGTTACCTGCTGCTGCGGTGCAACCTTTGGCTGTGCGGGCTTAGCTGGCTGCGCAGGCTCGACAGGCTTAACGGGCTCTGCCTTGGGCTCCGTCTTAGGCTCTGCAGAACGCTGGATAAGCACTCCTACGGGGCAGGGGCCCACCTCCGCACCGTGCAGAAGCAACGACAAGGCCATAGTATATGAGGGCGAAGCGTACTTCTCAAGAGCCTCCGTCGCCACACCTATCTCGGCGCACGCCACACGCACCTCCTGCTCGGTTATGCGGTGGAACAGCTCACCCACATTCTTCAGGTTGGCGCCGCCACCCGTGAGGACAATACCTGCACCGAGTTTCTTGGCATAGCCTGCCTCGCGGATCTCATTCCACACATACTCGGCGATATCGGTCATACGCGCCTCAATCACTGCTGCCAGGTTCAAACGAGGAATAGGCTTGATAGCACGACCACGGTTGCGCACCTGAATCATATCGTCGGGCGTGAGCTCCACAACGGCCGAGCCACACTGCTTCTTCAGGTTCTCGACCATACGTGAGGGGATATTGTTGTCATAACCCAGGATGTCGTTATTCAAAGCCGAGCCTCCCATAGGTATAGATGCAATGTAGCAGAGTACGCCACCACGATAGATGGCTAAGTCGGTAACGCCGCTACCGATATCGACGATGGCAACACCATCCTCCTTCTCGTCGGAGGTAACCAGCGACTTGGCCATAACCGAAGCACCGGCAAACATACTGCGGATCTTGATACCTACGTCGAGGAATACTCGGCGCAGACGATCCTTGGCGGTATCCTCGCAGAGAATGAAGTTATAGGTCGATGAGAGCTGCTTGCTATAGCAACCCACAGGGTTCTGCAATTCGGTGCCGATATCGCTCTTGTAGCAGAGGGGGAACAGATCCATAATAACCTCGCCAGCACCAGCCTTCACGTTGAGCATACGCTCACGCAGGGCAGCCAGGTCACGCTGTGAGATGCGATTCTCGTTATCCTCAACAAAGACGTGATCGGTGTAGCGGGCACAACGCACAAAGCGACCCGAAATGGTCACATAGGCATCCGTAATGGCTACGCCCACCTCCTGCTCTGCGCGCACACGCGCACGGCGCAACGCCTCGGCAACGGTCTGACTATTCTCCACCAGACCGGCGCTCACACCCGTAAGGGGCTCTGCCACTACCGTTTCGATATTGACTGTGCCGCCTTCGGCCATAGAACCTACGGCTATGACCACCTCGGAAGAACCGACATCGACGGCTACGACATAATTTTTTCTACTATCCACAATATATTGTTTTTATTTATTTCGTGCATACCACCTGCCCGCGATACTCCACCGAGATGGTTCGGTAGGTATCCCAACCGACATTGCGCAGGCCATTTTCGTAGAACGACATCAGCGTAGAGAGCTTCTGCTCCACATCGTCGAGCGTACCCAGACGCACCGTGTGACTACCCGTGCGGGGCACAAACTCCAACGCCAAATCGCCGCTACTCATCGTAGAGGCTATAATCTGGACTATTTCGGAACGCCAGAAGGAGTCATTTTCTACATATTTTACAAAGTTAATCAGTTTCAGGAAATCTTCATACCTTTTTTGCAACTTTTTTTGCTTCTCGCGCTCGGCATCCTGACGCTCCGTCACGCGGGCAATATTTTTCTCATTCTCGCGGTCCATATAACGCAGATGACGACGCAGTGCAGCCTTCTCGTCTCGCTTGGCCTGCACACGGGCATCGTACTCGTCATAATCCTCGAACGGGCCCTTGAAACCGCCGAGCCACCCCTTGCGCTCGACCTGCATACGGCGCACGGCACGCACCGAGTCGGCGATAATATCGGTCTGCTCGAACAGAGGAACCTTTTCATACTGAAGCGTATCGATAATCTCCTCGTAGGCTGCCATCCGCTGGGCAATATACTCTCCCACATAGCCCACATAGCCACTCTCGACAGGCGGGCGGTACTCTCCCGTCACCACAGGGACATAGACCGCAGCCAACTCCGGCGCAGGGAATATAAAACCCTCGGCTGTGACGTAGCAGTCGTAGCCATCGACCATAAGGCGCATCAGCGGACGGCGCTGGCTCACCTCCACACGCAACTCGCCATCGTAGGTGAGGTAGGCGCTGGCACGATCGACAAAACCCTTGCCACGAATACAACGCTCGATACCTGCCAGATCGACATCCGAAACAGCCTCGCCCACGGTGGCAATACCGCTCATCTCGATCCACTCGCGCACGGCCTGGCTCGTTACCAGCATCTCGTCCTGCAGGCTATCGACAATATGGATGGAGAGCGTATGCACCTTGGTGGTAGCACGATGCTCGTCGGCGCGCGAGTGGAAGAAGACCACAAACGCAACAACGGCAACCCACACCAGCGTGGTAAGTACTATTTTCAGTGTTCGGGGCATTATGCTTTCTTTGCTAACTCTGAGGCTATGGCCTCGCAATATACATCAATGTTTCCTGCGCCAAACGTAACCACAACATCGGTCTGTGACGCACCCAGATCGGCGGCCAGATTCTCGCGCTCGCAGATATGCCACGGCACGGTGACATACTCACCGATAAGCTCCGAGCAGATACCCTCGATAGGCTCCTCGCGGGCGGGATAGATGGGCACCAGCACCACCTCGTCGGCAAGCGACAGGGCGGCGGCGAACTCACGATAGAGGTCGCGCGTGCGGGTGTAGAGGTGCGGCTGGAAGACGGCCGTGAGTCGGCGCGAGGGGAACATACGCTTCACGGAGGTTATCGTAGCCTCCAGCTCCTCGGGGTGGTGGGCATAGTCGTCCATATATACCTGACGGGGCGTATTGACGTAGAACTCGAAACGACGTTTTACGCCCGAAAATTTTTCTAATGCGGTCTGCAATTTCTGCTCATCGAGTATCTCGCCTCTCTTGCGTGCAGCGCAGAGCGATGCAGCCACGGCGGCAACACAATTTTCGACATTCACCCAGCCAGGGATGCCGAGCCTCAGATCGGCGAAGGTGCCAAGCGGCGTCACAATATCGAAGCGGTAATATCCGCCCTCGCAGAGTGTGACATTGCGGGCATGGAAGTCGCTGCGCTCATCATCATAACTATATCGCCAGATGTCGATGCCCTCGGGCAATGGGATCTCCACATCCTGCTTCAGGATAAGGTCGCCACCCTTCTTGATGAGTGCTGCAAACTGGCCAAAGGCCTCCACCACGGCCTCGAACGTACCGTAAATATCGAGGTGGTCGGGAGCTACGGAGGTGATAACCGCCACGTCGGGCTTCAAGCGCAGGAACGAGCGGTCGTACTCATCGGCCTCAACGGCAAGACGCGTACCCTCGCCCAGCACCATATTTCCGTTAAAATTCTTCGAGATACCTCCCAGAAAGGCGTTGCCACCCATACCTGTCGCAGCGTTGAGCCACGCAATGAGGGTTGATGTAGTGGTCTTGCCGTGCGTGCCCGCTACGGCCATAACATATTTTCCTTCAGAGAGATGACCAAGCATCTGCGAACGTTTCTCCACAAGGAAACCGCCCTCGCGGAAGAACTGCATCTGCGGATGGTCCGATGGCACGGCAGGGGTATAGACCACCATCGTGTGCTCGGGGTCACGGAACGGCTGGGGGATATGCTCCACAGCATCCTCGTAGGTCACCTCGGCGCCTTCGGTCTGCAGGGCACGCGTGAGCGTGGTCTCGGTGCGGTCGTAGCCCGCCACCTGACGTCCCTCGTGCAGAAAGTATCGAGCCAAGGCACTCATACCGATGCCTCCGATACCCATGAAGTATATGTTTTTGTAATGCTTGTCCATATTATTATGTTTCATTCTATTCTCTACCTAAAAATTGTATAACAAGAGCTGATTTTAGGCTTGCGAAACCCGAAAAACCGCAGTTTGCTTGACGCAAATGAGGATTTTTAGGGTGAGCGTAACGACAAATCAGCCTTGTTAGGCAATTTTTAATTAAAAACGGCTCCACTCTTTTTCTATCTGGCGCACAACACGGTCGGCAGCATCCTTTATGCCCAGGCGTGCTATATTCTGACGAAGCGTAGCCAGTCGCTCCTTGTCTGCAAGCAACTCCAGCGCCATCGGCATACCCTTTTCGACAGCCTCCCTGTCGCTCACCATCACGGCAGCATCCTTATCCACCAGCGCACGGGCGTTCTTGGTCTGATGATCCTCGGCCACGTTGGGCGAGGGGACAAACAGCGTAGGCTTACCCACCAGGCAGAGCTCCGAGACGGTGCAGGCTCCACTGCGCGAGATGACCACATCGGCGACCTCGTAGGCGTAGTCCATACGCTCGATAAAGGCTCCCTGCCACACCCCTTCAACGGGATGCGCGGCCAGAAACTCCTGCATCTCTCGCTCGTAGATCTTACCCGTCTGCCAAATGACCTGCACCTCGGGCGCAGAGTTGAGCGACGAGATCCAGCGCTTCATCATCTCATTGAGCGTGCGTGTGCCGAGCGAGCCACCCACAACCAACACGGTAGGCTTATCCTTGCTCAAGCCGTAGTGTGCCAGCGCCTCCTCGCTCTTGCACTTTGTGGGGGCGAAGTTACCACGCAAGGGGTTACCCGTCATCACGATCTTGTCGGCCGAGAAGAATCGCTCCATACCGTCGTAGGCTACGCATATACGGCGTGCTGCACGTGCCGAGAGTTTATTCGTAAGACCGGCATAGGAGTTCTGCTCCTGAATAACGGTAGGCACGCCCATACTCTGTGCCGCCCACAGCACAGGCGCCGAGGCGTAACCACCAAAGCCCACAACCACATCGGCCGAGAAATCGCGTATGATGCGACGTGCACGCCACACGCTACTCACAACCTTCCAGGGCACAAGCAGGTTGCGCCAGTCCAGACGGCGCTGCAGACCCGCAATAGGCAGGCCGACTATATTGTACCCCAGGGCGGGGACCTTCTCCATCTCCATCTTGCCCTCGGCACCCACGAAGAGGATCTCCACCTCTCCCTTCCACTTGCGCTTGAGCGCCTCGGCAACCGCCACGGCGGGATATATATGGCCTCCCGTTCCGCCACCAGATAGTATTACTCGTTTCATTAAAATCAATTTTGCATTTTGAATTTTGAATTCTACATTCCCTACCTGCCCCAGCTCTCACGGTCGAGCGTGCGGTAGGTTATAGCCTCCGAAATATGGTTCGGAGCAATATCCTGTGCGCCGGCCAGGTCGGCTATCGTGCGTGCCACCTTGATGATGCGGTCGTAGGCGCGTGCCGAGAGTTGCAGTCGCTCCATAGCCCCATCCAGCAGTCGGCGTGCCTCAGCCGAGAGAGGACAGAAGTCACGCAACATGGCCGACGTCATCATCGTATTGGTATATATTCCCGTGCCACGGAAACGCTCCGCCTGACGCTCGCGAGCTCTGATGACACGCTCCCGCACGGCAGCACTCGACTCGGCACGCTCCATCGACGAGAGCTCCTCACGCTTCACGGGCGTGATCTCCACGTGCAGGTCTATACGATCCATCAGCGGCCCCGAGATACGTCCCACATAACGATGCACGGCTGCCGCCGAGCAGCTGCACTCCTTGGTTGGGTGGTTATAGTATCCGCACGGGCAGGGGTTCATCGATGCCACGAGCGTGAAGTTCGAGGGGTAATCGACCGTGTAGCGCACTCGCGAGATGGTGATATGCTTATCCTCCATCGGCTGGCGCAGCACCTCCAGCACCGAGTGTCCGAACTCTGGCATCTCGTCAAGGAACAAGACTCCATTATGAGCCAGCGACACCTCACCGGGTTGGGGCGAATTGCCGCCACCAATCAATGCCATAGGCGACGCCATATGGTGCGGAGCACGAAACGGACGCTGACGCATAAGACCTCGCTCAGAACCCAGCTTACCCGCCACGGAGTGAATCTTGGTAGTCTCCAAAGCCTCCTCCATACTCATCGGGGGCATAATCGAGGGCATACGCCGAGCCAGCATAGTCTTACCCGAACCCGGAGGGCCTATCATAATGACGTTATGGCCTCCTGCAGCGGCTATCTCCAGCGCTCGCTTGGCGTGTGTCTGACCCTTCACATCGGCGAAGTCATCCACGTAGGGCACCTCCTCCTGTTCGTGCTTCAGGGTGCTCTGCGCAGGCTCTATGACCACCTCGCCATTGAGTGATGAAGCAACCTCACGCAGTGATCCCACAGGCAACACATCAATTCCCTCCACCACGGCCGCCTCGTCGGCATTCTCGCGAGGCACATAGACTCTATGAAAACCCAACCGCGCTGCCTCAGCAACAATGGGCAGGACACCCTTCACGCCTCGCAGCGAGCCATCGAGCGAGAGTTCACCCACGAAAAACGAGGAGTCCAATCGCTCGGCCACCACCTGATCCGTAGCGGCAAGGATAGCCACAGCGATAGGCAGGTCGAAGCCCGAACCCTCCTTACGCAGGTCGGCAGGGGCTAGGTTTACGACGCACTTGCGGGCAGTCATACGGTAGCCCGAATTCTCGAACGAGGAGCGTATGCGCTGCTCGCTCTCTCGCACAGCATTGTCGGGCAGTCCCACCAGGAACAGTCCCAGACCGCCACCCGTGACGCTGACTTCGACGGTCACGGCAAGGGCGCCGATACCAGCAATAGTGCCTGTATGTGTGCGTATAACCATTAAACTATGTCTATATTCGTGCTTATAATGCTATTATAAATTCTCTCAGGGCTAACGCTCTGCCCAATTACCTCAATCCCAATTTTGCATTTTGAATTTTGCATTTTGCATTCCTAGAACGGCACATCCTCGCTGATGGGGCGCTGCTGATCCATATTCACGGGGCCCTGGATGTCGAACTCGCCACCCATAGCCGAACCTAAACCACCCGAAGCGGGCAAGGCCGAAGGCTGCGGGAAGTCATCCTCACCACCCATACTGCTCGCGATCTCCTGATAGCCGCCAGCCGTAGAGCCATCCTCGGCATCCATATCGGCAAAGCGGGCCTGATCCTTCAAAAAGCGCAGGGGCACATCGCACACCGCACCATTACGGTGCTTGGCGATAATAATCTCCGCCATACCTGCCGTGGGCATACCATTCTCGTCGGTCTGAATGCCGTAGTACTCGGGACGGTGGATGAAGGCTACAATATCGGCATCCTGCTCGATTGCTCCCGACTCACGCAAATCGCTGAGCTGCGGACGCTTCGAACCGCCACGGGTCTCCGTGGCACGACTGAGCTGCGACAGCGCAATGATAGGCACGTTCAACTCCTTGGCGATAGCCTTCAGCGTACGTGAGATGAAGGCCACCTCCTGTTCGCGGTTACCCTTCGAGTCGGTGTTGCCGGTCATAAGCTGCAGGTAGTCGATGACAATTATCTTGATTCCCTCGTGGATATGCAGTCGGCGGGCCTTCGAGCGGAACTCAAAGACCGAGAGCGCCGGCGTATCGTCAATAAAGAGCGGTGCCGTACCCAACGGCTTGGTCTGACTCTCCAGGTGACGCCACTGCTCGGGCGTGAGGCGTCCCGACTTGATATCGTTACCCTGCAAGCCTGTCTCGGCAACGATGAGTCGCATCATCAGCTGCACCGACGACATCTCAAGCGAGAAGAAGGCAACAGGTGCATTGTGCTCGATAGCCATATTGCGGGCCATCGAAAGCACGAAGGCGGTCTTACCCATTGAGGGACGTGCCGCCACGATGATAAGGTCGCTGGGCTGCCAGCCGAGCGTCACGCGGTCGATAGCCATAAAGCCCGACGGCACACCATTGAAGGCCGAGGTGTTCTTGCTTGCATCCTCGATCTGCTTCATAGCCTTTGCCAGCACATCCTTGGCGTTCTGCACCGAACGCTTGACGTGTCCCTCCGCCACGGCGAAGATCTCACCCTCGGCAAAACCGATCAGATCGGTCACATCCTGATCCTCGTCGTATGAGCGGCGCTGGATCTCCGTGGCCGAGCGTATCAACTCACGCTGAACGTACTTCTGCGCAATGATCTTGGCGTGAAACTCCACGTTGGCGGCCGAGCCCACACGCTGCGTGAGCTGTGCCAAGTAGGCCGCACCACCCACCTTCTTGAGCTCCTTGCGAGAGCGCAGACGCTCGGTGACGGTGTAGAGGTCGATGGGCTTCAACTCGGCCGAGAGCGACTCGATAGCCTGATAGATGAGGCGGTGCTCCTCGGTATAGAATGCCGCAGGGGTGATATACTCCTGCACGGCGATGATACTGTCACGCTCCAGCATCAACGCACCCAGCACAGCCTCCTCCAGCTCAACAGCCTGAGGGGGTACGGTGCCTGCGACGTCGGTTATATTTTCGAATGCGGCACGGTTGCGTGCCGAAGGGGTATAATCCTTTGCCATAATCTCTTCTTGTAGTGATGTTTAGTGCAATTACCACCCCTTCGAGAGAAAAGGGTATAATTTTCAAGATTCAAAATTAGGAAATTTTGTGCAAACGGCAAATCAGAAAACGGAGAAAGTTATAAACATCTGGGTGTTTATAACGGCTAATCCTGCTGACGCAGACTACGTCGTGTTGTGGCCAGCACCGCAACACTCAACCGAGCATCGGGCACAGCACGCAGAATGGTCTCGCCGAGCGAGAGTATGGTAGCGCCCGTGGTGAAGACATCGTCCACCAGAAGGATATGTTTACCACGCAGCTCCTCCGCACGCCGCACACGGAATATGCCCTCGACATTTGTCCAGCGGCGGAAGTTGCTCTGACGTGTCTGGCTCTCATTGTAGCGGTGGCGCACAACGGCTCGCGAGGCCACCTCAACACCCAGCTCGCGGGCTATGCCACGAGCAATATACTCGGCTTGATTATAACCTCTACCGATGCGTCGCCACCAATGCAGTGGCACGGGAACTATCACATCCACATCGGCATACGTCCCCGCCTCACGCATCAGGGCACCATACCAGCGACCCATATCGTAGGCCGAGAGCCACCGCCCTGCATACTTGAAGCGATGCACGGCGTCGCGCCACGGACTGCCCTCGACATACCAGAAGAGTGCCGAGGCGTGATGAACGGGCAACAGACCCCAAAAGCGTTCCATCATAGCATTGGAGGGCTCGCACCACAGATTTGTGAGTGGAGCCGTAGCCTCGCACGCCGAGCAGATGAGGTGTTTGGTTGGCGGCAGATCGCCTCCACACACGGCACACGAACGGGGAACGACAATCGAGCGCAGGTCGCGGATAAGGCTATTGAGGATCGACATCGATGACAACTTTTATCTGTTTGAACTCCGCCTGCTGCTGCATCTGCGCAAGAACCTCACGCAGTAGCTCGCGGGCACGCGCCATCGAGCGGCCATTTTCGATTTTGAGCAACAGGCGCAGGATATACTCGCCACGGATGCGGTCGATGGGTGGTGCTACGGGGCCCGACACACGGCGACCAAATTTTTCACGCAGGCGCTCGGTCAGGGCAAACGTCGCTCGGCGCAACGCCTGCACATCTTCGGAGTAGAGCGTGAGTTGCACCAGTCGGGCGTAGGGCGGATATGAGAAGGCGTGGCGGTCCATAAGTTCCGTGCGAGCCATAGCGTCGTAGTCGCCACGTGCCACCCAGCCAATAACCTGATTGTCAGGCTCGGAGGTCTGCACAATAACCACACCCTCGCTCTGTCGGCGACCCGCACGACCTGCCACCTGCGTCATCAGCGCAAAGGCTCGTTCCGAGGCGCGGAAATCGGGCGAGTAGAGCAGGTTGTCGGCATTGAGAACGCCCACCACCGCCACACGTCCAAAGTCGAAGCCCTTGGTTATCATCTGCGTGCCGACCAGGATATCCGTCTCGCCCGCCTCGAAGGAGCGGATGATGCGTCGGTAGGCACTCTCCGAGGTGGTGGTATCGCGATCGAGGCGTGCCACGCGAGCCGCGGGGAAGAGCGTAGCGATAGCCTCCTCGGCGCGCTCCGTGCCAAAGCCCATAGGTTTCATGTCGGCCGTCTCGCACTGCGGACAGGAGCGGGGCACGGCAGCCGTATAACCGCAGTAGTGGCACTCCATACGTCCCGACGAGCGGTGCTCGGTAAGGGTTACGTTACAATGCGGACAGCGGGGTGTCCAGCCACAGCCACGGCACTGCACAAAGGGGGCAAAGCCACGACGATTCTGGAAGAGCATAATCTGCTCGCCACGCTCCAAAGCCGCGGCGATGGAATTCACAAGCACCTGATTAAAGTGTGTGCGGCGCTCGCCACGCCTGAGGGAGCGCATCGTGTCAGATATGATGATGCGGGGAGGTTGTGCTCCGCCGTAACGTTCTGTAAGAGTGGAATATCCATATTTACCCCAACGGGCATTGGCATAACTCTCGAGCGAAGGCGTGGCACTGCCCAACACCACCGATGCGCCATACAACGAAGCCAGTACGATGGCCACATCGCGGCCATGATAGCGGGGTGCCGTGTCGCTCTGCTTATAGCTTGTGTCGTGCTCCTCGTCCACCACAACGAGTTGCAAGTGTCTTAGGGGCAAGAACAGAGCCGAACGGGCTCCGATAACAAGTTCACCACCGCTGCTGTGTAGCAGTCGCAAGTAGGTTGCCGTGCGGCGCTGGGGCGTAATACGCGAGTGATAGGATGCTACACACGAGCCAAAGACCCGCTCCATACGTTCGATGAGTTGCGACGTGAGGGCTATCTCGGGAACGAGCATCAGCACATCGCCACCACGGGCAAGCACCTCGCCGATGAGCGACATATAGACCTCGGTCTTTCCCGAACCCGTGACGCCTCGCAGAAGGTGCACACCTTGTGTGGAGCGTATCTCATCGGCGGCACGTTGCTGCTCACGGGTCAGCGTAGGCAACAGGAAAAGCCTCTCCTCATCACGCTCCAAAGTGCGCTCACGACTAAAAGTAGAAATATATCCCGCCTTGCGAAGGGCGGCGATCTGTGTAGAGTCGCAATCCACCAAACGGCGTGGTATGCCCTCCGGCATCTGTGTGTGGAGTTGCAGAATCTGCCTTAGCACCTCACTGCGGCGTGGCGCACGGCGTGCTATGCGGTCGCACTCGGCTTGCAGGGTCTGCTCGTTCCACGGCTCGGAGAGTTGCAGGTAGGTCTCCACGGGCAGATGATACTCATCGCGCGAAAACTCCTCCGCAGAGCCCCCCTGTGGCTTGATGAGCGAGGGCAGAGCCATACGCATCACCTCGCCCAGCGTACACATATAGTAGTCGGCCATCCACTCCCACAATGCGCGCATCCGCTCATCGAGCAGCGGGCTCTCATAGAGCCTGCGACCGACAGGTTTTAGGCGTTTCACGTTGGGACGCTCGTCGTGCAGACGCCACACAATGCCCGTATATATATTCTTCGGGCCGAACTGCACCGCCACGGCATCACCCACACGCAGAGCGTCGCCCTCCGCACCCTCGGGCACGGAGAAACAGTAGGCTGGTTGCGCCAGCGGCAGTACTATGTCGGCAAAAAGTGGCATTTGAATCCAAAGGTAGCAATTTTTCTACAAGAAAATCGGTCGCACGACGCTTTTTTCACCACGGAATAGTTACTTTTGCAGTAACAACAATCTCGGAAGAAGATGATTTACCCCTGGGGCGATAGGCGCCGCTTCAACTCCTACGCGGCACACTTTAAGCGCACGTTCGGCCACCGAATGCAGAAGGTGACCGTGAACGCAGGCTTCACCTGCCCCAATCGTGACGGCTCAATCTCCATGGGCGGCTGCACATTCTGCAACAATGCGGCCTTCACACCATCGTACTGCGACCCCCGAAAGAGCATCACCGAGCAGATCAACGAGGGCGTGGAGTTTCATCGCCGCCGCTACCGCACGGCCGAGCAGTATCTCGCCTATTTTCAGTCATTTTCGAATACTTATGCACCGTTGGAGCGTCTGCAGGAGTGCTACAACGAGGCGCTCGCCCACCCCTCGATTGCAGGTATCGTGGTAGGCACACGCCCCGACTGCGTGGATGTGCAGAAGCTGGATTATTTTGCTTCGCTCGCCAAAGAGAAATATGTCACCATAGAGTATGGCGTGGAGTCGTGCTACGACCAGACACTTGCCCGCATAAACCGAGGTCACGACTTCGCCACAGCCGAGCGAGCCATACGCCTCACGGCCGAGCGTGGCATACACTGCGGAGCTCACTTTATTTTGGGGCTGCCGGGCGAGAGCGATGAGATGCTCATCGATCAGGTGGAGAAGATTAACTCGCTGCCCCTCACAACGATAAAGTTTCATCAGCTGCAACTATTCCGTGGTACGGCTCTTGCCGAGGAGTACGATCGCCACCCCGAGCGGTTCCGCTTCTGGAGCGTCGAGGAGTATATCGACCTCTTTATAGAGATTCTGCGCCGACTGCGTCCCGACATCGTCGTGGAGCGCTTTGCGGGCGAAGCGCCACCCCGCTATCACCACACCGAGGGGTGGGGTTTGGTGCGAAATGAGACGCTTTTGGCAATGCTCGATAAAAGATTGGAGGAGAAAAATGTACACCAAGGAGAAATTTTTAATATATTTGCGGCCGAAAAGCCGTAATACTATATTTTATTAACGTATTTTCGCTTTTCGATTACGATTTATAAGTGGTTAGGTTATGAATTTGACATTTTCAAAAGTTGCCGTAGGCATCAAGGAGTATCTGCTGATGACCGTCGGTATGTTTTTGTACGCCTTCGGTTGGGTGGCATGCGTAATGCCCGCAGGAGGTATGGGTGGCGGCGCTACGGGCCTCTCTATGATTTTCAATGCGCTCTTCCCCGCAATCTCGATCGGTACATTTGTATTTATCATCAACGCCCTGCTGCTCATTGCGGCCGGATTTATCGTGGGATGGAACTTCGGCATAAAAACCATCTTCTGCATTGCGATGTTGTCGGTGGCGATGGATGTGGTGGGTATCGTCGTGCCCGAAAACATTCTGGCGATATACACCGAAAATATCGACTCGCACAATATCCTGCTCGTAATCCTGGGTGCTGTGCTGGCCGGTATAGGCGTAGCGTTGAGTTTTAGCCAGGGTGGTTCGACGGGAGGCACGGACATCGTGGCGATGATTATAAACAAATACAAGACAGTTAGTTACGGCAAAATCGTCATCTCGAGCGACTTCTTCATCATCGGCAGTTCGCTCTTCATCGCAACGGATCTTGCGACGGGTATTGCAATGGTCATCTACGGTTATATTATGGTGGCTGTGTTCGGCTACACGGTTGATATGATTCAGTCGGGTAATCAGCAGTCGAGCCAGATATTCATCATCTCGCCCGAGTATGAGGCCATAGCCGACGCCATCAATCTGGAGGCACGCCGTGGCGTGACGATCATCGACGGCAAGGGCTGGTACACCAAGTCGGAGTGCAAGATTGTGATGGTCGTATGCCGCAAGCGTGACGCGTCGGGAATCCTGAAGATTGCACGTAGAATAGACGAGCGAGCCTTTATCACGATGGGTTCTGTAATGGGTGTTTATGGACAGGGCTTCGAGGCGCTGAACAAGATCTAAACCTTCGAAAAACAACACTATATATTGTTTACCCCATAGGAGAGCAACAATCCTATGGGGCATTTTTATGCTATGATATGCGTATATTTATGCTAACAAGAGGTTCATTTCGAAAAAATATTAATATCTTTGTTTGTGCTACGAGGTTGTCCAACAAGGTTGTTGTGCAATCGAGAAATGTTAGAATAATCTAAAATATAGTGAATATGAAAAATTATTTCGATCTTACGGGACAGGTTGCCGTTGTTACGGGAGCCTCAGCAGGTCTGGGTCTGCAGATGGCCAAGGCCTTTGCTAATCAGGGTGCTAATCTGGTACTGCTTGCACGCCGCATGAATCTGTTGGAGGAGAATGCCAAGGCTATCCACGAGGAGTTTGGCGTAGAGGTGCTGCCCGTGGCTTGCGATATTACAAATACAGAGATGGTTCAGGCCGCTGTTAAGGCTACAATGGAAAAATTTGGCCGTGTGGATATTCTGGTCAACAACGCCGGCACGGGTGCTGTGGCCAATGCCGAGGATATTACCGACGAGCAGTTCAAGCACGAGATGCAGATCGATCTGTTCGGCACATTCGTATGCGCGCGCGAGTTTGGCAAGGAGATGATCAAGGCGAAGTATGGCCGTATCATCAACATCGCTTCGATGTATGGTCTGGTAGGTAATATGATCGTAGGTAGCGCACCCTACCACGCAGCAAAGGGTGGTGTGGTGAACCTCACACGTGCGCTGGCTGCCGAGTGGGGCAAGCACGGCATCACGGTGAACTCTATCTGCCCGGGTTACTTCTACACCGACCTTACAACCGCTACGCTGGACAGCGACTACTTCCAGGCTATCGCCAAGAGCAACATCCCGTTGCAGCGCTACGGCAAGGCTGGCGAGCTGGACTCATGCGCTATCTTCCTCGCCGCACCGACAAGCACCTATGTCAATGGTCAGAATATTGCTGTTGATGGTGGTTATACTTGTATCTAATAAGGATATATATAAAAATAGGGTGTCCCGATGGGCACCCTATTTTTTATTAAATGTATTCATCGTCAGATCTGGCCCAACGCAGGCAAACGAGAGTATAGCGTCACAAAAGACTTTCAGCCTCTCGGGCATAGCCTTCTGCTCCTCGTCGGTCCACTCGCCCAACACATAATCGACCTGATGACCACGGGCGAAGTCGCCACCCACACCAAAACGCATACGGGCATAATCCTCGCGACCCAGCAGCTCGGAGATGTTCTTCAAGCCATTGTGACCGCCCGCGCTACCCTTCTTACGCATACGCAACTGACCAAACGGCAGAGCTATGTCGTCCGAGATGACGAGCAGGTTCTCGATGGGTATCTTCTCCTGCTCCATCCAATAGCGCACGGCCTTACCCGAGAGGTTCATATAGGTCGAGGGCTTGAGCAGCAGAATCTGGCGACCCTTATGGCGCACGGTAGCCGTGGAGCCATAACGTGATGCCATAAAAGTGACGTTGGATGCCTCAGCCAAGGCATCCAACACACGGAATCCAATGTTGTGACGGGTGGCGGCGTACTCGGCGCCGATGTTACCCAATCCTACAACAAGATATTTCATCTTCGCGGCTTATTACTGCTGCTGTGCGGCACGAGTTGCACGAGTTACGCGAACGGCGCAAACGGCAGTCGTAGCGGGAGTAACAAACTGAAGATTCTCGAACTGAAGATCGCCTACGAAGATGGTCTGACCTACGTTCAAAGGAGTTACGTCTACAACGATCTCATCGGGCAAGTGCTCCTCCAATGCCTTAACGGTAAGCTTACGAGCTGACTGAGCCAACTTACCACCAACCTTAACACCGGCAGCGTTACCAGTCAAACGTACGGGGATAGCGATTGCTACGGGCTTACCCTCCTGAACACGGTAGAAGTCGATGTGGAGAATCTGCTCGCGTACGGGGTGGAACTGTACCTCACGCATTACGGCCTTCTCAACCTTACCGTCGATATCGATCTCAACGATGTAAGAGTTGGGAGTGTAGATCAAGGGCTTTACAGCCTTAGTGTCAACGGTGAATGCAACCTCCTCACCACCACCATAAAGAATACAAGGGATCTGACCCTCACGACGGCAAGCCTTAGCAGACTTCTTACCGAAATCGGCACGCACAGCGGCCTGAATCTGAAGTGTTTTCATGTTTTTTGTAATATTTAATTGTTAAAACCTACGGCATTACTCAACCCGCTCCGACCGCCCTCTTGCAAGCCTCGGCTTATCGCCAAAAGCCTCCCTCAAAAGCGACCCCTCGGGTCCCATTATGCCTGAATCGGGTGCAAAGATAGTGTTTCGAACGAAAAAAACAAAATTTTTCGGCTATTTATCAGGGAGATAGAGGTGAGATAGGGGCTGAGATAGGTGCTATAAGTGTAATAGGTGTAATAGGTGTTATAGGATGAGGTATTACACTTATTACACTTATTTCTACAAAAAAAGGTGCTACCCTCAGGCAACACCCCTCTTATATCTGACTCGCTCCCCCTGTTACTCGCTCCCCCTGTTAGAAGAGTGTAAGGTTGAAACCAACCATTATGCCGTGCATAAACTGCTTGTAGTCCACGACATCCTCGGGCAGGAAGTAACTACCCGTCTGGTTGTAGGTCGGGCGCAGCAGTGTCAGACGATAGCCCGCCTGGAAGTCCAGACGCATCGACTTCATCGCAAGCACACGGATACCGCCACCAACAACACCCGAAGCGCCAATAGACTTATAGCCACCATCGAGTACGAAGTGCGGACCCACCTCCAGGAAGTTGAACCAGCGGTGGCGACGTGTCGCCACAGCCTTGCCGTAGTAGTAGCGGAAGGTGCCGTGTACGGGGATAGACTTCAGCGAGTTGGAGTAGTTGAAGCCGGCCGATAGACCTGCCGTGATGTGGCTGCCGAACTTGCGACCAATACCCAAATCGGCTGTCACACCGTGCATATCGACCTCCTCGTCATAGCGCACTATGTCGTCACGGTTCTTGTAGTTGATACGGTTCTGCATACCCAGGCTCAGATCGTACGACGCACTCAGCGTGATGGTCCACTTACGATCCTGCTTGTGCATATCGGTCTCCACCACCTCGCGCTGACGCTTGTATTTGGGGATGTAGTAACGCTGTGCCTGCGCCGTAGCACAGCACACAGTCATAAACACCATAAAAATCAAAAACTTCTTCATCTGCTTTCTCTTATTGCCTTCCGTGAAGGCTCGCTTATACTTTCACCGCAACGTGCGGCAATACATTAACGTGTTTTTGGCGGAATTATTTTATTCCGCGCACATTTTTCTCCCACTCCCACGCCGACTTCAGCGTCTCATCCAACGTGCGCTCGGCACGCCAGCCCAGCTCCTCGTTAGCCAGCGTCGTATCGGCCCAGATAGCCACCACATCACCGGCACGGCGAGGTGCAATCTTATGGTTTACCTTCACGCCATTCACACGCTCGAAGCTTGCCAGAAGCTCCTTCACCGACACGCCATTACCCGTGCCGACGTTGAACACCTCGTAGGGCTGCTTGTTCTTGCCCTCGACCATACGTGTGATAGCCACAACATGAGCCTTGGCCAGATCCACAACGTCGATATAGTCGCGCAGGCACGAGCCGTCGGGCGTAGGATAGTCGTCGCCAAAGACACTCAGGCACTCACGCACACCCGCAGCAGTCTGCGTAACGAAGGGAACAAGGTTCTGCGGCACGCCACGCGGCAGCTCGCCAATCAGAGCCGAGGGGTGAGCACCTATGGGGTTGAAATAACGCAGCGAGATACCCTTCACATCGCCATAGGCGGTAGCCACATCGCGCAGGATGTCCTCGCAGATCTGCTTCGTGTTGCCATACGACGAGGTGGCAGGCTTGCGGGGCGTACGCTCCGTCACGGGCAACTCATCAGCCTCGCCATACACCGTTGCCGACGAAGAGAAGACCACATTCTGACGGCCCTCCTCGCGCATCAACTCCAGCACGTTAAGGAACGAAGTGAGGTTGTTGCGATAATATTTCATGGGGTCGGTAACCGACTCGCCCACAGCCTTATAGGCAGCGAAGTGGATCACCGAGTTAAAGTTATACTGCTTAAACACCTTGCGAAAGGCCTCCTTGTCGCAACAATCGACCTCGACAAAGGGTACATCGACGCCCGTAATCTTACGCACGCCCTCCACGCCGCTCAGGTCGGCATTCGAAAGGTTGTCGGCCACCACAACGTCGTAGCCTGCATTGATCAACTCAACGGCCGTATGCGAACCGATATATCCCGCACCGCCCGATACAAGTACCATCTCTTTCATATATAGATTGTTTTTATCGTGCAAATATACATATAAAAACCGAAACAACGCCCTCTTCTCTCAAAAAAGAGGTTGCCGACATCTTCTTACTGTCAGCAACCTCCCTTACTTTTTCCTAAAAATTATATAACAGGTGGGATTTCAAGGCCTGCGAAGCACGAGAAACCGCAGTTTACTGGGCGTAAATGAGGATTTCGAGTGCGAGTATAACGTTGCGTTTAAGCGAGGGCAAATGGTGCAAGCACCCTTTGCCGAGCGAAGCAACGAAAAGGAACTTAACGCCGAAATCACCTTGTTAGATAATTTTTATTTAGAATGATAATTCTACCTCGGGGTGCGAGTCCTCGCCCGACCACATATTCTCCACCTTTACAACCAACTTCGCATCCTTGGCAACCGAGGTGTTGATGGTTGAGAAGGCATCGAGGTTGATGGGGTTACCCGCGCCGATGCGGATAGTGTAAGAGAATGAGGTGTTGTTCGTAAGGCTAACGGTGCGAGAGCCGTTCGAAGCATTTGTATAGACAACCTTCGCCTTTACCGAAGCCTTGAAGAAATCCTTGAGCAGCGACTCCTCACCAGCGATCGTGCCAAAAGCGTATGCCAGCGTGCGGCGAGCCTTGAGAGCCTCCTTGAGTGAGGGCAGCGACTTATCCTTGGCCAGGATGAGGGTCATATCGCGGAACAGACCGCCACTGGTGATGCGGTAATCCTCAACCGTAGAGCCGTGGATATCGGTGTTCGAAGCCATAAAGAAACCATCCTTCAGGGCGCGTGTGATAGCGCGGGGATAGAACTCCGAAGAGTTCATAACCTCAATACCGTCAATAAGTTTCGCATCATAAGCCTTCTGCTCCAGCTCCGAGATGTCGAGGTTCTTGCGACGCCAGCCCGGGTGGTTGTGCATAACAAGGGCACCCTGCGCGCGAGCGTTGCGGAACGCCTGCAAGGGATCCTCGTGGTGGATGGTGTTGTTGTCGGTGGTAAAGAGGGCGTTGTAGTGACCGATGGTCTCGGGTGTACGCGTGATCTCAATACCGGGGATGATTGTAAGGCCATAGCCTCTTGCTGCCGCCTCGGCCAGACGCACGGGGTAGTTCAGGTCGGACTTGATGCCGTTTCGGTCGGTCTTGCCCGAGCCGATGATATTTGTATTGTTTGCCTTTGTGCCCTCGGGTAGCAAATCATCGAGGAACGTGATCATCTTCTGCTCGTAGGGGCGATACTCCAGGTGCTCGGTCACAGCCATCACATCCAGACCGTCGTGCCACGCCTCCTGCACGCGGAACTCGGGCGTAACGCTACCGTCCGAGAAGATAGAGTGGGTGTGAAGGTCGGCCTTATAGACCGTGTAGCCATTCACCTCGGGGAGGACGATCTCGCGACGCTGGCGCGACTTATTGAGGTTATGACGCAGCAGTTCGGGGTTACCTGCATCCTGATAATAGGTCTGGGCATCGGCGCCGAGGGCTGTGCAGAGCGCTACGGCAAGGAAAAAAAGTTTTTTCATATTGTTTGTTTTAAGGTTTATTGTTCAACAACGATATTGTCAATAGCAAAATATTTGGGTGTGGTCATACCCCACTCGGTCATCGGGCCACCGGTGATATTGAAACGTACCTTCACCACCTTACCCAACTTTCGGAGGTTCATCGATGTCCAATCCTCGATATATTGTCCCTTGCGGGCCAGCACCTTGCTCACTGTGGCGGTCTGCTCGCCCATGGCGTTATAGCCCGTAACCGATATTTTCACCTCGTCACCCTCCGAGAGTGGCGCCGAGAAGGGATTTCCGTTCTGGGCGATATTGAGGAAGTAGGTGGTAGAGTTTACCTGACAGCCCAGGATCTCGCGCTCACGGCCATCGGCAAAGAACATCTCGGCACGCTCGTCTCCATTCGAAAAGTCGTCGTAGTTACCCACTACGATAAGAAAGTTATCCGAGCCATCGGCACCGCCGCCCTGCGTCGTGGAGGTCGATGAGGGGTTATATACATAGAGGTCCTTCGAGTAGTCGCCATAGGTGGCGATGTCGCCGGAGTTATACGACGAGAGGAGCATACCGCCACGGATATATGCGCCATAGGTGTAATCGACCAGCGCACGTGACGAGAGCGTAGTGAGCGGATCCTGCCACTCGTAGCCGTTGGCAACTACGGCCGACGAGTAGGACTCGCCGATGGTCGTGGCCGAAAGAGCCGTCCACTCCGCACCCTCGAAGTCTATTGTTACACGTGAATTGTCGCTATCGTCGTCCGAACACCCAGCAAAAGCCATCATGGCGAGGATAGCCAGCGAAAAAAAATTCTTTTTCATTGTCAAACAGATTTTATAACGTAAAGTTAGGGCATTTGCGGCGAGTAGCAAAAAAAATCGCTGCAAAAAGAAAATTTCTTCTCATTTTTTGTAACTTTCGGCTCGGTTAGGCGACTAATAAGTTAGGAAACAAAATTTTCACGACTATGGATTTACTCAAAATTGAGAATGTAACGAAGCGTTACTCTGCCCACACGGCACTGAGCGATGTGTCGATGAGCGTACCCCGTGGTTCGATATATGGCCTGCTGGGACCCAACGGTGCGGGTAAGACGACGCTTATTCGTGTGATCAACCGCATCACATTGCCCGATGCAGGTCGTGTGATCTTCGATGGACGCGAGATCACCGATCAGGACATCTACCACATCGGCTACCTGCCCGAGGAGCGTGGCCTCTACAAGAAGATGAAGGTGGGCGAGCAGGCTATCTTCTTTGCCCGATTGAAAGGCCTCTCACGCCGTGAGGCGATTGTCCGCCTGAAGGAGTGGTTCGTACGCTTCGGCATCGAAAGCTGGTGGAACCGCAAGGTGGAGGATCTGTCGAAGGGTATGGCGCAGAAGGTGCAGTTTATCACCACCGTGCTGCACGAGCCCAAGCTGCTGATCTTCGATGAGCCCTTCTCAGGCTTCGACCCCATCAACGCCAACCTCTTAAAGCAGGAGATTCTGCGCCTCAGGGATAAGGGTGCTACGGTGATCTTCTCGACTCACAATATGTCGAGCGTGGAGGAGATATGCGACCACATAACCCTTGTGAACAAGTCGCGTAACATCCTCTCGGGTTCGGTCGATGAGTTGCGCCACCGCTTTGGCGAGAATGTATTTGAGGTGACGTACAGCGGCGAGCAGGCCACATTTGAGCAGTCGCTTGAGCCTATGGCCGACATCCTGGGCACGAGCAGCGTGGCCGACACGCCATATCTCTGCTCACGCATACGCATCAAGGATGCGGCATCGGTGCGCGACAGCATCGCCACGGCTAACAATGCAGTGGAGTTGCGTTCGTTCCGCGAGGTGATACCGAGTATGAACGATATTTTCATCCGCGCCGTGGAGGGAACGTTGTAAAATGCAACCGACGCTGCGGAGCGAGAGCAGAAGCCAAGTCTTGCTTGGATTATGCCGAGCCGCGAGGAGGAAAAGCCTGCGAAGCAGGGTTAAAATGCAAAATACAAAATGAACCTTCTGTGATAACTCCTATTACACCTATAACACTTATTTAAGGCACACGTTATGAATAAGATAAGCATAATAATCGCCCGTGAGTTCAACGAGCGAGTAAAGAAAAAGTCATTTATCATCACCACCATACTTATGCCCCTGCTGATGCTGGGTCTGATGGTGGCACCTTCGCTGATGATGCTCTTTGCCAAGGGCGACCAGAAGACGCTGCTCGTCATTGACGAGAGTGGCGTGGTGGCACCCAAGTTGGAGAGCAACGACGAGGTGGTATTCACCCCTTTCAGTGGCTCGATTGACCAGGCTCGTGCCAACGAGGAGGTCTTTGGCGTGCTGTGGATCGGCAGCGACGTGGTGGCTACGCCCTCGCAGGTGAGACTCTATACAAACTCTTCATCGTCGATGACCCTCGAGGAGTCTATCGCATCGCAGATCGAGGATGTGGTGGAGGCCGAACGCCTGGGTATGTACAACATCGAGGGGCTGGAGGATATTATGAATAACCTGCAGGCATCGGTGTCGATGACCACCTACCGCAACGACCTCTCGGCCGAGGGCGAAGAGGAGGAGGCTACATCGTCGATGGTGGCCTATCTGCTCGGCCTGGTGCTGGGTATGATGTTGTATATGTTCCTTATAATCTACGGCTCGATGGTCATGACCTCGGTAATCGAGGAGAAGGGTTCGCGCGTGCTGGATGTATTGGTATCGAGTGTGAGCCCCTTCCAACTGATGATGGGAAAGATTCTGGGCGTTGCATCGGTGGCCGTGACGCAGATTGCCATCTGGGGTGTTCTGATTTGCGGTCTGGGTGCTACGGTGCTGCCCGCACTTATGCCCGACGATATGATGCAGACGGTGGAGGCCGTCCAGGCGGGTCAGATGACCGCTCTGGAGGCAGATATGGATGCTGATATGTTGTCAGCGCTCTCGGTGGCTACCGACGTGTCGGGACTTGTAATGATGTTCGTGTGGTTGCTGCTGTTCCTTGTGGGAGGTTTCCTCTTCTACTCGGCTATGTTTGCCGCCGTAGGTTCGAGTGTGGACTCCATACAGGATGCCAACCAGTTGCAGACGCCCATCACCATGCCCATTATCCTGGCACTGATTCTTGCGATGGCGGTCTTCAACGACCCCAACTCGTCGCTGGCGTTCTGGGGTTCGGTCATCCCCTTCACCTCACCCATCGTGATGATGGCCCGCATACCCTTCGGCATCCCGACGTGGCAGATCATCCTCGCGCTGGTGCTGCTCTACGCATCGGTTGTAGGCATGGCGTGGGTGGCCGGAAAGATTTACCGCGTGGGTATCTTTATGCACGGCAAGAAGCCCTCATATAAGGAGCTGTGGCAGTGGATAAGACAATAAATAACGAACCTAACAGAGATGTGTCGGCTAAGGTCGGCACATTTTTTTTGTTTTGCCCCGAAAAAAAATTATCTTTGTAGAAACAACAAAAATCCCAAACACTATGACTGCAGAACAAGCCAAAAAATTCCAATATTGGCAATATCGCACCATCATCGCCACGATGTTGGGCTACGCACTCTTCTACTTCGTGCGCAAGAACTTTTCATTCGCCATCCCGGGCCTGGCGGCCGAGTATGGAATCTCGAACACAAGTTTCGGTATCATCATGACCATCGTGGGACTCATCTATGGTCTCTCACGCTTTCTGAACGGCCTGCTGGCCGACCGCATGAATGGCCGTTGGCATATGTCCATCGGACTGCTGTTGTGCGTAGCGGCAAGTTTCGCCTTCGGCTTCAGCCCCGCAATTCTGGGCGTGGAGCTGGGCGTAGCACCCCACTCGTTGGTGGTGCTGTTTGGCGTGCTGCTGGTGCTGAACAATATCTTCCAGGGTAGTGGTTTTCCTCCTTGCGCGCGCCTGTTGACCCACTGGATTCCGCCCCATGAGTTGGCAACAAAGATGTCGATATGGAACACCTCGCACTCGATTGGTGCGAGCGTACTGGCCATCCTGTGTGGTTATGTGATGGGCACGATGGGTAGCGATCTAACGGGTAATGCCGAGGCTGTGGAGGCTATCCGCACCAACCTCACCACACTGAACCCCGCCCTGCTCGACAACCCCGCCGAATTGGAGGCGCAGGTGGCAAGTGCCGCGGCTCACGTGGGTGCTTGGCAGTGGTGTTTCTGGGTGCCGGCACTCTTCGCTTTGGCAGGTGCCGTAGGCTTGGCCGTTTTCCTGCGTGATACGCCCCGCTCGGTGGGTCTGCCCGAAATGGAGGGTACACACACAAAGGTGGAGGATAACACCAACTCGGCCGAGTACAAGGCATTCCTGCGTGAGAAGGTCTTCCGCAACCCCCTGATATGGATCCTGGCCTTTGCCAACTTCTTCGTATATGTAGTGCGCTTTGCCGTCTTGGATTGGGGCCCGAAGTTTTTGCAGGAGGCTCGTGGCATGGATCCCGCCGATGCAGGCTGGATCATCGCCGTGTCGGAGATTATGGGTATCGTAGGTATGCTCGTAGCGGGCTGGGCAACGGATAAGTTCTTCCGTGGTCGTGCTCACCGCACCTGCGTATTCTGTATGCTGGGCGCTGCGGCATTCATGGCTATGTTCTACTTCCTCCCCTCGACAAGCCCCGTGGTGGTGCTGGCAGGTGTGCTGGGTATGGTAGGCTTCTTCATCTATGGCCCGCAGGCTCTGATCGGCATTGCAGCGGCTAATCAGGCTACGAAGAGCGCCGCCGCAACAGCAAATGGCGTGACGGGAATCTTCGGCTACCTGAGTACCTTCGTATCGGGTCTGGGTATCGGCGCTATGGTCGATTGGGTGAACAGGGTGAACCCAGGTCAGGGCTGGAACTACGTATTTCTGATGATGATTGCAATGGCCGTTGTCGGCATGCTGATATTTATGATGATGTGGCGAGCCAAGGCAACGGGCTATGATACCGAAGAGCAACAAGCATAATATGAGACGATTTTTCATTACCATATTTTCGCTACTGGCGCTGGTGGCGTGCCATAAGGCGGAACCTATACTGGGTGTCAGTGCAGAACGCGTGGAGTACCTGCGTGAAAACTACTCGAAGTTTGTGGCGCTGTCGTTTGACGATGGGCCGAGCCTCACGACGATGCAGATGCTGGACGTGATGGAGCGATACGATGCCAGTGGCTCGTTCTTTATCATCGGCTCACGCATCAACGAGCAGACCGAGGCGTCGATGCACCGTGCCGTGAAGATGGGTTGCGATGTGGAGAACCACTCGCTCACACATCGTCACCTGCCACAACTATCGGCCGAGGAGCAGCGTGAGGAGGCGGCACGTACCACGGCACTGATTGAGCAATACGTAGGTCGCACACCGCAACTCTTCCGTGCGCCATATCTTGACGCCGACTCGGTGACACACGCCGTGGTGCCACAGATATTTATCGGTGGCCGAGGCCCCGCCGACTGGAATAAGGATGTTCCGACCGAGGAGCGCATCGAGGGCTACCTGAAGGCTGCCGAGGATGGCGTGATCTTCCTGATGCACGACTTCGAGGGGAATGGCGCAACAGCCGAGGCGCTGGAGGTCATCCTGCCCCGTCTAAAGGAGGAGGGTTACGGGCTGGTTACAGTAGCAGAACTCTTTGCCGTAAAGGGCGTTACGCCACAGAAGGGTGTCAGATATGACAAGGTAGAGTAGATAGGTGAGATAGGAGTGATAGGTGAGATAGGAGTGATAGGTGAGATAGGTGAGATAGGAGTGATAGGTGCAATAGGTGTAATAAGTGTTATAGAATATTACACCTATATCACTTATTACACTTATTACACTTATTACACTTATTACACTTAAAAGATTATTCCCCATTTTCGCTGTGAAAATGGGGAATATTTTTATCTACCAAAAGAGCCTTGTTAGACAATTTTTATGCCAGTTCCTTGACTATTGCACACATCTCCTCATACTGTCGCTCCATACTCTGCAGGAGTTTGTACTGGGCACGGGTGCGGACAAGGTTATGGTCGGCATAGGCGATCTTGTAGTACTTGTCGCCATCGATGTAGTCCATCAAGAAGCGCAACACCTGCTCGAAGGTGATGTAGCGGCCAGAGAATGCCAGCCACTCCTTCTCACTCGCGCACATCGACGCACGCTGCTCCGAAAGATAACCCTCGGCGTAGGCACGGAACATATCGATGCTCATCTCAACGTTGTCCAGGCACTTGTCATCCTCGGCACCGGTATTGGTATATGAGCGGATGGCGTCACCAAAGTCGTTGAGCGACGTAGAGCTCATAACCGTATCGAGGTCAATGGCGCAGAGCACGTTGCCCGTCGGGCGGTCGAAGAGGATATTGCTGATCTTGGTGTCGTTATGTGTAACGTGTGTAGGTATCTCGCCCGTCTCGACCTTCGACCAGAACGAGAGCATCTGCTCGCGGCGCGACTCCACCCACTCGATCTCCTCCTGCACCTCGCTCACGCGACCTACGGGGTCGGCGGCGATAGTAGCGTCCCACTGCTCAAAGCGCCAGCGAATATTATGAAAACCCTTGATGGTCTCATTCAGCGGTGAGGTGAAGTCCGAGAGCAGAGCCTGAAAACGGCCTATACCCACACCACCCTGATATGCCAGAGCCGTAGAGTCGGCACGGTCGTAGGTCACCGTGTCGGGAATAAAGAGGCATACAGCCCAATAGTTCTCGCCATCCTTGTGGTAGAGTTTGCCATCGGTGGCGGGTACTACGGTGAGTGTCTCACGCATGGGGTCCGTAACCTTCGCCTTGATATGCTCGGTCACGGCCTTGATATTATCCATCATACCCGGCACATCGGGGAAGACGATGTGGTTCTTGCGCTGGAGGATATAGTCGGGTGTAGAGCCCGTGGTCTTAACGACAAAGGTGTCGTTGATAAATCCCTCACCCAGAGCCTCAATAGAGGCAATCTCACCCTCAAGGGCAAAGTGCGAGGCTATCTCAAAAAGTTTTTTCTGATTCATATCGTTATTTACTGATTATACCAAATCTACTATGCCGAAGCACTCGGGGCGGTGGAAGTTAGGCTCCTCGCTCTCCACTGGCGACCAGCTGAGGTAGTGCGGACGACGGCAACCATCGCCACACTTATAGAAGTTACACCTTATGCTCGCGGGGGCACGCTCCACGCCGAGCAACTTAAAAGGAATAATCTCCACCATCCACCACTGCTGACCCTCACCAAAGGAGTCAATCGGAGCATGGGGC
>JAFUOK010000055.1 GCA_017481925.1 Alistipes sp. | reverse complement strand
TCGAACCGCCGACCCTCTGCTTGTAAGGCAGATGCTCTGAACCAGCTGAGCTAAACTCCCGATGCGCCTGAACAAGGACTTGAACCTAGGACCCCATGATTAACAGTCATGTGCTCTAACCAACTGAGCTATTCAGGCATTTTGTAAGAACGATTACTTCGTTTTTGCGAGTGCAAATATAAGGCGCTTTTTTTTATTGTGCAAGAAAAATTCAAAAAAATATTAAAAAAAATATAACTTTGTACCTGTTATGAGACTTATACCATATATTAAAATAGTTTTTCTGCTACTTTCGTGCTCCCTCCCGTGTGTTGCCAGGGCGCAAAACCCCACGCAGTCGCTTCTGAAGTTTGAACAGGTGGAGTGGAATTTTGGCGACGTGGCCGAGGATGGTGGCAAGATCGAGCATACTTTCACCTTCGTGAACAACACCTCGAAGCCCGTCGTAATCCTTGATGTGACGACGGGATGCGGATGTACGACTTCGTCATATTCGCGTAAACCCATTCTGCGCGGCGAGCGTGGCGAGGTAACCGTTGTCTTCGATCCGATGAATCTGCCCGGACGAGTGACCAAGTCGGCTTCGATTCTTACGTCGGCCTCGTCAAAACCGTTTGTCGTAACCTTGCAGGGAAATGTGATCCCACGCAAGAAGAGCGTGCAGGAGCTATATCATATCGACCTGGGTGAGGGCGTACGCCTTGAGATCAACTCTCACGATTTTGCTTATGTTGGGCGTGGAGAGGTTGTCGAGCAGACCATCGGCTGGGTGAATACCTCATCACGCAGTGCCACGTTGAAACTTCTGCCCAAGCAGAGTAGCGGTCTGCTTCAAGTGCAGGCTCCAGCAACCTTACGTGCGGGCGAGCGAGGAGTGATTACGCTTCGTTATGCCATTGATAAAAATAGCACCCGTTATGGCACGTTGAACGATATGTATGGTTTTACGGTAAATGGTCGTGAGGCGCGCGCTGTGCTCTCTACGACGGCCATTGCGGTGGATCACTTTGACCGTATGGCGGAGGATATATCGTTGCCAAGTGGTGAATTATCAAAAAAAATTATTAAATTTGGCGACGTTAAGCGAGGCAAAACCCTTACCGATGCTACTCTTATCATTACGAATGACGGTGGTAGTGATTTGATAATCAGGGCTGTAGAGTGGGGTAGTCAGGCGTTGAAATGCTCCCTGCAGGAGGGTGATAAAGTGAAAGCAGGCGGGCGTTTGACACTTCAGGTAAGCTTCGATAGCAGCAACTGTGACTATGGAGTATGGGTTGATCGCTTAAAAATTATTACCAATGACCCCGTGCGTCCGATGCATACGATTCGCACGACGGCCATTGTGGTGGATTAGACGGTTAGGAAAAAAGTTAGGAATAAAAAAATGAGCCTCGTGGCTCCATTTGCTTATGTTTAAAATTGTAGAGAAAAGAGCGCTTGCCGATAATATCTATCTGTTGCGCATTGCTGCTCCGCGCGTGGCCAATAGTGCCCTGCCTGGACAGTTTGTTATCGTTCGTGTTGATGAGCACGGTGAACGTGTGCCTCTCACCATTGCCGATTACGATAAGGCGGAGGGCACGGTAACCATTGTAATTCAAACCATCGGAGCCTCGACCAAGAAGTTGTGCGCCCTCGCCGAGGGAGATTCTATCGCCGACTTTGCCGGTCCGCTGGGTAATCCTTCAGAGTTTGTACATATGAGTGATGAGGAGATTCGTTCACGTCGATATCTATTTGTTGCGGGCGGTGTGGGCACAGCTCCCGTATATCCGCAGGTTAAGTGGCTCAACGAGCACGGCGGTCATGCCGATGTTATTATCGGTGCCAAGACAGCTTCTATGCTTATCTATACCGACGAGATGGCCAAAGTTGCCGAGAATCTGTATATAGCCACCGACGATGGATCGTATGGCTTCAAGGGTATGGTTACGGCCAAGATTAAGGATTTGATCGATAATGAGGGCAAGGCTTATGACGAGTGCGTAGCCATTGGCCCTATGATTATGATGAAGTTTGTAACGCTCACGACAAAGGAGTATGCGCTGCCTACAACCGTGTCGCTCAATGCGTTGATGGTCGATGGTACGGGCATGTGTGGTGCGTGCCGCGTAAGCGTCGGAGGAAAGACCTTCTTCACTTGTGTTGATGGCCCCGAGTTTGATGGCCATCAGGTAGATTTTGACGAGGCTATGCGTCGTCAGGCAATGTATCGCAAGCAAGAGGGCGATGCAAACCAAAGACATGATCATAAATGTAATTGCTTTTAACGACTATGGCAAATAAGATTCCCCGTGTAAGCGTACGCGAGCAGGATCCCGCAGTACGTGCCACCAATTTTGAAGAGGTGTGCTATGGTTATAATGCCGAGGAGGCGCAGCTTGAGGCCTCACGTTGTTTGAATTGTAAGAACCCCCGATGCGTTGCGGCGTGTCCCGTGGGTATCAATATCCCCGCATTTATCCACGAGGTTGCCGAGGGCAATTATGCCGCTGCGTCGGCTATCATTGCAGAGGATAGTTCACTGCCGAGCATCTGTGGCCGTGTGTGCCCACAGGAGAACCAGTGCGAGGGCTCTTGTATCCTGGGCATTAAGAGCGAGCCTGTGGCTATCGGCAAGCTGGAGCGTTTTGTCGGCGATTGGGCTTTGGATAATGCGAGTGCAAGTCATATCGAGATTACCCCCAATGGTAAGAAGGTCGCCGTTATTGGCAGTGGCCCTTCGGGTTTGGCCTGCGCTATCGATTTGGCGAAGATGGGCTATGAAGTGACCGTGTTTGAGGCGCTGCATAAGTTGGGCGGTGTGCTGGTATATGGTATTCCCGAGTTCCGCCTGCCCAAGGAGAAGATTGTGGCTCGCGAGATTGATGATTTGCGTCGTCTGGGCGTGAAGTTCGAGACCGATGTTATCGTGGGACGTACCATCACGATTGATTCTCTGTTGGAGGACGAGGGTTTCTCGGCTGTCTTCATCGGTTCGGGTGCGGGTTTGCCCCGTTTTATGGGTATTGAGGGCGAGAACCTGAATGGCGTGGTGTCTGCTAATGAGTTCCTTACGCGTGCCAACCTGATGCGTGCTTACGATGACGAGTACGACACCCCGATTTATGTTGGCAAGCGTGTTGCGGTTGTCGGAGGTGGCAATGTGGCTATGGATGCCGTGCGTACAGCCAAGCGTCTGGGAGCTGATGCTACGATTATCTATCGCCGTTCGGAGGCAGAGCTTCCCGCACGTCGCGAGGAGGTGCATCACGCCAAGGAGGAGGGTATTGAGTTCCGTATGCTGACCAACCCTACACGAGTTATAGGTGACGATAAGGGCTGGGTTACGGGTCTGAGTTGCGTTGAGATGGAGTTGGGCGAGCCCGATGAGAGTGGCCGTCGTTCGCCCGTAGTGAAAGAGGGTTCGGACTTTACCGTTGAGTGCGATGTAGTTATTATGGCGTTGGGAACCTCACCCAATCCCTTGCTCAAGAGTACTACGAAGGGTCTGGAGACCAATCGTCGTGGTTGTATCGTAGCCGACGAGGTGGGCGCTACGACCCGTGAGGGTGTCTTCGCTGGTGGCGATGCCGTTACGGGTGCTGCAACGGTTATCCTTGCGATGGGTGCAGGCCGTAAGGCTGCAAAGGCTATTGACGAATACATCAAAGGTAAGGAACAAGCATAAATATTGGCTGAATAACTTTAGTGATTAGGGTGTCGAGTTGTCGATACCCTTTTTTGTGTCAAGAGTTGTTGTATATGAGAAAAAAATCGTATATTTGTTAAATTTGCAAATCATTCACATTATGGAGCATACAGTAGCACTTATATACGACTTTGACGGCACGCTCGCCCCGGGCAATATGCAGGAGTATGATTTTATCCCCGCCGTGGGCAAGAGTAACAAAGAGTTTTGGCACGATGCCAATGTCCTGGCCGAGACTCAGGATGCCGATCCCGTACTCACCTATATGTCTCGTATGATTCAGGAGGCACAGAGCAAGGGCCTTTCGTTGCGCCGTGAGGCGTTTCAGGATTCGGGTCGTAATATCCGCTATTATAAGGGCGTTGAGTCGTGGTTCCCACGTATGAATGCCTATGCTACCGAGCGCGGAATACGTCTGTTGCACTATGTGAATTCGTCGGGACTGAAGGAGATTATCGAGGGTACTTCGATCGCTGGCGAGTTCAAGCATATCTACGCCTGCTCGTTCCTCTATAATATCGATGGCATAGCCTATTGGCCTGCCGTGGCGGTCAATTACACCAATAAGACGCAGTTTATCTTCAAGATTAACAAGGGCGTAGAGTCGGTGTATGACACCCGCAAGGTCAATCAGTATATGGAGGAGAATCAGCGCCCCGTACCCTTCAAGCGTATGATTTATGTCGGCGATGGTATGACCGATATTCCCTGTATGCGTCTGGTGAAGAACTATGGCGGTCACTCCATAGCGGTCTATAATCCCGATGATAAGGGCAAGCGCAAGGAGATGAACGCTCTGATTAGTGCCAACCGTGTGAATTTTGTCTGCTCGGCCGACTACTCCGTAGGCTCGGAGATGGATACGGTCGTGAAGTCTATTATCGATAAGATTGCCGCCGACCTGCGCCTGGAGCAGTTGGAGGCAGAGAAATTATAGTTACTAACCTAAACCTGCAAAGAGTTGAAAAAGATAAAGTTCGGTCTTCTGCCACGCATCCTTGTGGCTATCGTGTTAGGTGTTGCACTCGGAGGTGTGATGCCCGAGTGGTGTATCCGTATATTTCTGACCTTTAACGGTCTGTTCAGTCAGTTGTTGGGCTTCCTGATTCCGCTAATTATTGTCGGTATGGTTATCCCCGCTATCGCCGATATTGGTCGTGGTGCAGGTCGTATGCTACTCTACACTGTGCTGTTAGCCTACGCTTCTACGATCGTTGCAGGATTGGCGGCTTACTTTACCGGAGCGCTTACATTCCCGTCGCTCATTGATGCGGGCACGTCGCTCGATGCGGCAACGGATTTGGCAAAACTTACCCCCTACTTCACCGTGGAGATAGCACCGCTGATGAGCGTTATGACCGCTCTTGTGCTGGCCTTTATGGTTGGTTTGGGCTTGGCCTATTTGAAGGGCGATGCTCTGCGGAAGGTCGCAGTGGACTTTGGCGACTTGGTTACGATGACTATCGAGGCGGTTATCATCCCCCTGCTTCCGTTGTATATCTTCGGTATCTTCCTCGATATGACTGCCGCAGGTGAGGTGATGCGGGTGATCGGTGTCTTTATCAAGATTATCGGTGTTATCTTCGTTCTGCATATTGTGTGGCTCGTGCTGCTCTATGCGGTGTCGGGTGCGGTGTCGAAGCGCAATCCCTTTAAGATGCTTTCGACTATGTTGCCGGCATATTTTACGGCTCTTGGTACGCAGTCTTCGGCGGCTACCATCCCCGTTACGTTGGCGCAGACCCGCAAGATGGGTGTAAGTGACGAGGTGTCGGGTTTTGTTGTCCCGCTGTGTGCTACGATTCACATGTCGGGCAGTATGCTCAAGATTGTTGCGTGTGCGCTGGCGCTGATGATGATGCAGGGAATGACCTACGATTTCGGTATGTTCTTCGGCTTTATCTGTATGCTGGCTATTACGATGGTTGCTGCTGCGGGAGTGCCGGGAGGTGCTATTATGGCGGCATTGGGTGTGTTGGCGACGATGCTGGGTTTTTCGACAGAGGATCAAGCGCTGATGATCTCGCTGTATATTGCAATGGATAGCTTCGGTACGGCTTGTAATGTAACGGGCGATGGCGCTTTGGCTGCTATCATGGATCGTATAAATGGTAAATAGTGATGAAGATAGTTTTCGCTACAAATAATGCCCATAAGCTTGACGAGGTGCGTCAGGTGGTGGGGGATAAGTTTGCGCTTGTGTCGCTTCGTGAATGCGGTATTGTGGAGGATATTCCCGAGAATGAACCTACGCTCGAAGGCAATGCCCTGGCAAAGGCTCGTTATATTTATGAGCGCACGGGAGCAGATTGCTTTGCTGATGATACGGGCTTGGAAGTTGATGCTTTGGGTGGCGAGCCGGGTGTTCGCTCGGCACGTTATGCGACAGATGGCCACGACGATGAGGCCAATAAACGCCTGTTGCTGGAGCGTTTGCAGGGCGTGGAGAATCGTGCGGCGCAGTTCCGTACGGCTGTGGCATTGATCATGGGTGGTAAGGAGTATCTGTTTGAGGGCATTGTGCGTGGGCGGATTGCAACCGAGCAGCACGGTGAGGGAGGCTTTGGCTATGATCCGTTGTTTGTCCCCGAGGGTTACGATCGTACCTTTGCCCAGATGAGTGCCGAGGAGAAGAACGCCATTTCGCACCGAGGCCGTGCCGTAAGAAAGCTGGCGGAGTTTTTACAGAATTTATAGTAGATTAGATACTCTTTGCATCTTTGAGAAAGAAATGCCCTGCTGAACAATAAATTAGCAGGGCATTTTGGTACTCGAAGCCGGGGTCGAACCGGCACGGCCATTACTGGCCACAGGATTTTAAGTCCGGCGTGTCTACCTATTCCACCATTCGAGCAGCCGTTTGCCTCGTAGTGAGGCGTGACAAAAGTAGTAAAATTATTTCAAAGTGCAAACCTTTGAATCTATATATTGCAGAATCTTCTCCCGCTCCGAGGGCAAAAACCACTCTATCTCCTCATCGCGACCAAACCACGTAATCTGACGTTTGGCATATCGGCGTGAGTTGCGCTTGATAAGCTCTATTGCCTGCTCGCGAGTAATCGTACCATCAAAGTAGTCGAACATCTCACGATAACCCACCGTCTGCAATGAGTTGAGGTGGCGCAGCGGATACACCTTGCGGGCCTCCTGCTCCAGTCCCGCCTCAATCATTAGATCCACGCGGCGGTCAATACGCTCATACAGCACTGCACGATCCATCCGAGTGCCTATCTTTATGATGTTGAACCCTCGCTCGGCGCGCTTGCCCGTGCGTAGTGACGAGTAGGGTACACCTGCCGTTAGGCACACCTCCAGGGCTCGCAGGATGCGTGCAGGGTTTTTCCTATCAACAACCTCGTAAAATGCAGGGTCTAACTCCCGTAGTTGCTCCACCAATGGTTCCAAACCCTCCGTATGCAATCGCTGCGCTAACGACTCCCGTAACGCGGGATCAGCCTCGGGCAAAGAGTCCATACCTTCAGTAAGTGCCTTGATGTATAGTCCCGAGCCGCCCACAGCTACCACTACATCGTGCTGTTGAAACAGCTCCTCCAACCGTTGCAGTGCCGCCACCTCGTATGCTCCGCAGTTGAATTCATCCTCCAGGTTGTGCGATGCGATGAAGTGGTGCTCTGCGGCGGCCAACTCCTCCTTGGTGGGCTGTGCCGTGCCGATGGGTATGCCACGATAGAATTGTCGTGAATCGGTCGAGATGATAGGGCAGGCGTAGTGCTGGGCCACACTGATTGAGAGGTCGGTCTTGCCCGACCCCGTAGGACCTACGATGACTATCAGCGTTTTAGTACTCATCGTCGTATGAGTCGTCGCCGTCGAAGTCGCCGAATTCGCCCATCATCTCCTCGAAGATAGAACCGCTCTGCTCGCTTGCCTCGGGGTCATACTGATCGGGTGCGGGCGAGTGCTCAAACTGCACACGTGGGTAGGTCATGCCCTCCTGCTCCTCCTTTGCCTCGATAACCTCGATGTAGTAGGCGCGCTCGGTGAAGGGGTCGAAGACATAGATCAGGCGGTCGTGCAGGTAGTGCAACACGTCGCACAGACGTGATGTAGCCATCGGTTTGGGTGCGCCATTGCCACCATCGCCCATGCCACCGTCCATATCCATATAGGTGTACTCCTGTGTGCGCTCCCAGCGGTCGTCAGCCGTAAAGAATGAGGCCATACAGGGGTCGTACTCCAACATGCGGATAATAAACTCGTGCAGGTCGAGGAGAGTATCCTCGGCCGATACTTCGAAATCGCGGACAAAGTGGTCGTTCTCGTCCGTGAGCATACGAAATCTGTAAATCATACTATTTCAGTTTGTCAATTGCGGTTTTCAGTTGTGCCATAGCCTGTTCCAATACCTGGCGCTGTGTGCCGACGTTTAGGCGTGTGTGCTGCTCACCTCCAGGACCAAACATTGCTCCATCGTTCATTGCCAGATGAGCCTCGTCCTGCAGCAGGTCGATAAGTGCCTTATGCTCCAAACCCAATGCCGAGAAGTCGAGCCATACGAGAAACGAAGCCTGCGGGCGGATGAGTTTCACGGCGGGGATATTTTCATTAAGGAACTCCTCTACGTAGTCGATATTGCTCTCGATGTGTCGCAGCATCTGCTGACGCCACTCCTCTCCTTGGGTAAAGGCCGCCTCGGTGGCTGTCATAGCAAATATGGTTGCCATATCCATTTCATTGGCCTCCAACCATGAGAAGAACTTTTGACGTAGCGCCTCGTCGCTCACGATAGCATACGAACTAACGATGCCTGCGATATTGAAGGTCTTTGATGGGGCACCAAAGGTGATACTGCAACTTGCCGCAGCCTCTGATACCGACGCAAAGGGGATATGGCGATTGCCATAGAGTGCCATATCGCAGTGAATCTCGTCGGAGATAACCACCAGGTTGTACTTCACGGCAATATCTGCCAATCGGCATAGCGTCTCACGGCTCCACGTGATACCTATGGGGTTGTGGGGGTTGGCAAGGATCAACACCTTGCACTTGTCGTCAAGAATACTCTCCAAATGCTCGAAGTCCATCTCATACCAGCCATCTGCTTGGCGCAGAGGGTTTTCTATAACCTCACGACCGTTGTGCATGGGCACGTTACGGAAGGGATGGTATACGGGCGGCTGTATGATGACCTTGTCGCCGGGCTTGGTGAAGGCTTGCAACACCATGCTTATGCCCTTTACGATGCCCGGGATGTAACGCATCCACTCTTGCTCTACCTTCCAGCCGTGGTGCGATTCGATCCAACTGATTATGCTATTCCAATAGCCGTCATACTGTGCGGGGTAGCCCATCACGGCATGGTCGAGACGACGACGCATGGCGTCGATGATAAAGTCGGGTGTCTCGAAGTCCATGTCGGCAACCCATAGTGGCAGCAGATCGTCACGGCCGAAGAACTTGTCCAACGCATCGTACTTGACGCAATGCGAGCCACGTCGATCGACGGGTTTATTAAAGTCGTAAATCTTCATATCTTTAAGCGGTTAAAAACTTCATTACATCCACTCCGTCGGCATAATCGTCGAGCGTGGGGTATTGTGCCCTGCCAAACGTGACGGCACGGGGGTGAGAGATGGCGTGAGTGACGATACACTGCAACTGCTCGTCATTCTCTTTTATCCACAGCTCCACCTCCTCAAGAGTGCGATAGCGGGCGTAATTTATCTGACTGATGTTGGGCGAAAAAGTCATCTCTTCAACGGCTATGCACTCTCCATAATCAGCATACGGCTGGCCCAGCATTGTACGCATTGCTTTGGTGTGACGGTATGTTCCGCGATACATCTCTCCCATATGCGGTGGATAGAGGGGTAGGTCGTACCCTTCGGGTAGAAGGATAAGCGAAATATTGCGACACCCAAGACCGTTGTATGAGAATATATCCCGTTGCAGAGCCTGCAACTCCTCCTGCTTCTCATCGCCGGCCAATACGGCAACCGAGTGGCGCGAACCTCTGATGAGTGTGGGTGTTGAGGTGTAGCGCTTGCGGAAGTGTTGTGCTGCGATGTCGCTACCCGTAGCAATCACCATATCGTATGCGGTTTGCTCGTCGTATGCCTCAATAGGAATCGATGGCGATATATCTTGCAATAACTCAATTATGTAGTTCGTCAGCGCCCTGTCCTTGCTCGAAGGCTTTACGGCTACACGATGGCCTGCCATAAGCGCACATAACAAGTCGAAGAATCCTACGAGAGGACTATTTCCTGCCATAATAATTGCCGTGCGGCGAGCCCTGCTGGGTGTATATTGCGCAGCCCAGCGTTGTAACTTATCAGCCGACAGAAACTCCTCGCGGATGGCATCCACGGCCATCAGGATATCCTCTCTGCTGAACCACTCATTCTCTTCGGTGGCCTGCCCGATTCTGCGCAACGACTGCTCCGACTTGCCAAACGCCGCAAGCCGAACCCCTAACTCTGTGAGTATGTCAATCATTGCCTTCATCGTATAGCGTAGTTTCTTAGTTCGCGCGCCAACTCCTTCTCTCGGCCCTCGGTCATACAGTTTACCAGGTCGTGGAAGTTTTGTGAGTGGTTGTGATGCACCGTGTGTGCCAACTCGTGCAGTATGACGTAGTCGCGCAGATGCTCGGGAAGTGTCATCAGGTAGAGGCTCAGCGACAAATTGCCCTTTGCCGTACACGAACCCCACTTTGAGCGTGTAGCACGAATCGTCACTCGGCCATATCGCAGTCCGTGACGTGTGGATAGCTCCTCCACTCGTTGAGGAAGTGTGCGTTTTGCCTCGGCGCGCAACTGCTCCACCTCCTGCTCTGTAAGCACAGGCATCTGTCGCTCGGCATAACGAGCCTTTGATGCAAGAATCCACTCTGCCTTGCTCTCCAAAAATGCCAACGCCCGCTTTGTCGAGATATATGGCGGATAGGATAGCCGCACATCGCCTGACGGCCGCACCGTTATGGTTGTACGCGTAGAGCGACGTGTGCAGGAGAGTGTAACCTCGCCAAGTGTAGGGTGTACGATGGTCTGCTTCATTAGCCTATGCGCTGACGCACAACCTCAAAGAGCATAACGGCCGCAGCTGCCGATACGTTGAGCGATTCGATAGCGCCAATCAAGGGGATTGCCAGCTGCTCGTCGCAGAGTTTCAAGACCTCCTTCGAGATTCCTGTATCCTCGGCACCCATGATGATTACCGTAGGACGGCGGAAATCAGCATCGTAAATCAACTTGCGGCTCTTCTCCGTTGCGGCCACAGCCTGGAACCCCTCGGCCTGCAACGCCTTGATGGTGTTGCGTATAGAGCCTACGCGACATACGGGAATACGGCTCAGTGCGCCTGCCGACGAACGCATAGCCTCCGAATTAACGGGGGCAGAGTTTTTCAGGGGTGTTATCAATCCATGTGCTCCCGCGCACTCTGCCGAACGGGCAATAGCACCGAAGTTACGCACGTCGGTCACGCCATCGAAGAGCATAATCAGCGGTGTCTCATCCTCGGGTACACGCTCCAGAATGTCGGTGAGCTCGACGTACTCGATGGGTGCTATCTGCGCCACTACACCCTGATGATTCAGGCGTGTGAGGCGGTTGAGTTTCTCCACGGGAACCTCCTGCACACGTATGCGGTGGCGGAATGCCAAGTCACGCAACTCGGTCATCAGCTGTCCCTCGGCACCCTTGCGGATGTAGAGTCGCTCGATCTGCTTGCCCGTCTGTATAGCCTCGGCTACGGGGCGAATGCCAAAAACAATGTCGTTTGCCATTTGTCTATTGATTTTCTGTTATTTCCAATTCGTAAGATGCCTTCTCCCACTCGTGCATCTGCTTGTCATATTGCGCTTTGAGGTCGTTGTAGGCAGCATAGTCGGCTTCGTTGTACTCCGTCGCAGCAGCGAATTTCTGATCGTATGCTGCAATCTTCTCCTCCAGCGAGGCCAACTCTGCCTCTATGGTCTCCACAGCCTTGCGTAGTTTGCGCAGTAACTTCTCCTGCTCCTTGCGTTGCTCGTACGATAGTTTTCCCGTTGAGGACTCTTTGGATGCGGTCGTTGTGGGCGCATCCTTGCGCTCAATCTCCTGCAATGACTCCACCTTTCGCTTTTCGAGGAAGTAGTAGATGCCTCCCAAATACTCCTTCACGCCACCATCACGGAACTCATACACACGATCCACGATGCCATCCAAAAAGTCTCGGTCGTGTGATACTACTACCACCGTGCCATCGTAGCGCTGTATGGCTCGTTTGAGAATATCCTTCGAACGCATATCCATGTGGTTGGTAGGCTCGTCGAGGACGAGCAGGTTGTAAGGCTCCAGCATCAGTCGGGCCATAGCCAAACGACTGCGCTCACCACCCGATAGAACCTTCACTTTCTTATCAATATCCTCGCCTCGGAACAAAAATGCTCCCAGGATATCTCTCAGGCGAGTACGTATATCACCCACGGCCACGCGGTCGAGTGTGTCATATACGGTGAACTCGCCATCCATCAGATCGTCCTGATTCTGTGCGTAGTAACCGATATTTACATTCGCTCCGATCTTAATCGTACCCTCGGTGGCCTCCAACTCGCCGATGAGCATACGCGCCATTGTGGTCTTGCCCTCGCCATTGCGACCCACAAGGGCTATCTTCTGCCCACGCTCCAGCGTGAATGTAAAGTCCGAGAAGATACGCTTCTCGCCAAAGGCTTTGCCCACCTCCTTGACCTCTGCCACAATCTGACCCGAACGGGGTGCGGGCGGAAACTTGATGTTGAGTGTGGCCAAATCCTCCTCCTCGACCTCGATGCGCTCCAGACGCTCCAACTGTTTGATGCGAGACTGCACTTGATTGCTTTTTGTGGGCTTATAGCGGAACTTCTCGATAAACTCCTCGGTCTTTTCGATCATGCGCTGCTGGTTCTCGTAGGCGGCCATCTGCTGAGCGCGGCGCTCGGCACGCAACTCTACGAACTTCGAGTAGGGTACCTTGTAGTCGTAGATATGCCCCAATGATAGCTCTATCGTGCGAGTTGTGACATTATCCAAGAAGGCTCGGTCGTGCGATATTAGCAGTACCGCTCCGTTGTAGTTGCGCAGATACTCCTCCAACCACTGAATACTCTCGATGTCGAGGTGGTTCGTAGGCTCGTCAAGCAGAAATATCGAGGGACGACGCAGGAGCAACTTCGCTAACTCTATACGCATACGCCAACCTCCCGAAAACTCGCTCGTGGCACGATCGAAGTCCGTGCGCTTGAAGCCAAGTCCAAGCAGGGTCTTCTCGATGTCAGCCTCGCGGGTATCACCGCCCAGGATGTGGTAGCGATCTTGCGCATCGTTCAGGCGATGCAGTAAGGTGGCATACTCCTACGACTCATAATCTGTGCGCTCGGCAACCTCGGCCGTGAGAGAGGTAATCTCGGCCTCTATACGCAGCACCTCGTCAAAAGCCTTCTCGGTCTCGGCCTTGAGCGTAGTGGTGTCTGCCACACGCATCTGCTGTGGCAGATAGCCGATAGTGCACTCGCCATTGATGGTCACTGCACCCTCGGAGGGCTGTTGCTCGCCCGTGATGATACGCAGTAGGGTAGTCTTGCCCGCACCGTTCTTGCCGACAAGGCCTATGCGATCCTTCTCATTAATTAAGAATGAGATCTGATCGAAGAGCGTCCAACCGCCGTAGCTGACCGTTAGGTTATCTAATGAAATCATCTACTATGCCTCCAACATTTTTACAATCTCCGCTTCGGGGTCTGCTGCGCCGAATACAGCGCTACCAGCAACCAAAGCCTCGGCACCAGCGGCGAATACCTCGCCGGCGTTCTGTGAGGAGATGCCTCCGTCGATCTCTATAATAAAGTCAAGACCCTGCTGCTCGCGCATGGCAACCAGCGTGCGAACCTTATCGAGCGAGTCGGGCATAAACGACTGACCTCCGAAACCGGGCTCTACACTCATCACAAGAACCATATCTACCTTTGGAAGTATATCTTTCAATACCTCGGGACTGGTCTTGGGTTTGATTGAGATGCCGACCTTTGCGCCCGCCTTGCGAATCTCGTCGATGCAGAGGTCGATATTTTCGGTGGCCTCATAGTGGAATGTTACGTAGTCGGCGCCAGCCTCCACAAAGCGACGTACATATTTCTCGGGCTCAACGATCATCAGGTGTACATCCAATACCTTCTTCGTAGCCTTGCGTATGGGCTTCATAACGGGAAATCCGAATGAGATGTTGGGTACAAATACGCCATCCATAACGTCGATGTGTACCCACTCGGCTGCACTGCGGTCGATCATCAGTGTGTCACGTTCGAGGTTGCCGAAGTCGGCCGACAACATCGAGGGAGAGATAATTCTTTTCATATATAGTGTTGAAATTTTACTAATGCTATAAAAGTTGGTCATCCAAATGCAAAGGTAAGAATAATTAAGCATTTTTTTAGCCGTTATGGGGCCGAAAGAGATTTAGATTTTGTTATTCTGTAGAAAAAAGTTATATTTGTAAACAAATATATAAATCATTTTGGACTATGAAACGTATTATCATTGCATTATTGGCAGTTGTTGCTGCGGTAAATGTGTCGGCTCAGGAGTTGCGCTGGGGTGTTGCTGGTGGTTTGAACTTCGCGTGGGAGCGTACCAAGGCCGCAGGTGTTAAGATGTCATCTGACAGTTATATAGGATTCCAGGCAGGAGCAAAGGCTGAGATGGATTTTTCATCTTATCTGATTGACGGCTTCTATCTTGAGGGTAGCTTGCTCTATAACCTTAAGGGCGGCAGCTACTCTGGCAGCCACTCAAATCTGGGCTATCTGCAGTTGCCTATCAACCTTGGTTATCGTCTGACCTTTTCGGGCGATGTGTCGCTCATTGGTTCTTTGGGCCCCTACTTCGCATTGGGCGTATTGGGCAAGGATGTCGAGAAGGTGAGTGGCGCAAAGGTTAAGACCGATGTCTTTGGTACTCGCTTGCAGCGCTTCGATTTCGGTTTGAACTATAAACTCGGTGTTGAGGTGTGGAATCAGTGGCAGTTCTATCTTGGTTTGGAGCACAGCCTGCTGAACCTGGCGAAGAAGGATCTCGATGGCGCCACACACGGCAAGCATCGTCTGGTGAACTTCTATATCGGCACGGCCTATATGTTTTAATCTTGGCAGATGATATAGAGAAAAGCTTATAAAGTAAAAATATGCGGGAGCCTGTGGGTTCTCGCATATTTTTTGTATTCAGCATTTGCGTACGTATTAAAACACAAATGCTATGAAAAAGTTTTTACCATTATTTCTTGTTGCACTCGTGGCTACGGCTACCGTCTCGGCGCAGGGCCTGCGCTATGGTATTACGGGTGCGATGAATGTTGCTAACTATGCAATGGAGGTCGAGGGTATATCGTTCAATCCCGATTCGCGTATCGGTTTCCGGGCGGGTTTTCGTATGGAGATGGATGCTCCGTTCATCTACGATGGCTTCTATTTCGATGCCGAGGCTTTGTTGAGCGCCAAAGGTGCAAAATTTGACTCCTCGTCGGGCGAGGATGCTGCGAGTGTTATTTCTCGTCCCTATTACCTTGAGATTCCTATTCATATCGGCTATCGCTATATGTTTGGGCAAGGTAATGTCGGCATCTTCGGCTCGTTTGGCCCCTATTTTGGCGTGGGTCTGTTCGGAACGAATAAGGTGACCGTGGCGGGCGTAGAGACCAAGCCTGATGCCTTCTCGTCGGACGGCTTGAAACGTTTTGATTTTGGTCTGGGGCTGCGTGCTGGTGTTGCGATGTTTGAGCACTATCGTATCTATGTGGGTTATGATTGGGGCTTGATTGATGTCGCCAAGTCGGGTGGCAATAAGATCAATAACCGCAACTTCTACGTCGGAGCATCGTATATGTTCTAAACGTCTTGAATATAGCCACTTTACGGGGTGTCGAACGTTGGCGTTCGGCGCCCTTTGTTATTTGTGTGAAAAGTTTGTATCTTTGTCTAAAGAAAAACCTATAACGATGCAGACAAAACATAGTGAAGTATTCTGGCAGCGATTGGACGCCTTGTTGGAGCGTAGTGCGATTGTGATTGACCGCCCACGAGGCTCGTCACATCCCCGATTTCCGGAGATTATCTACGCCATAGATTATGGCTACCTGGATGGCACAACCTCCAACGATGGCGAGGGTGTTGACGTATGGCTCGGTACCGACCCTAAGAAGGCTCTGGATGCTGTGATATGTACGGTGGATCTGGATCGTGGTGATGCCGAACTGAAACTTATGGTGGGCTGCACCGACGAGGAGAAAGCCTACATAGAACGATTCTACAATGAGTGGCCCTGTATGGGTGCGCAAATAATAAAGAGGTCGAAGTAATCGACCTCTTTATTATTATAAAATCTTCTGCATAAGCACTTCGTCCATTGCTCCGTCGGCTGTCAGTAGCCACTCCCGGCGACAGCCACACTCCTCATATCCGGCCTTTCCGAATAGCCGCAGGCTCGCCACATTGTCGGCCGCCACGCTGCACCATAGCTGATGCAGATGCAGGACCTTGCGAGCATAATCCTCTACCGCAGCGAGTGCATCTAATGCCAATCCTTGTTGGCGGTGGGGCGGAGTGATAATAATACCTACGCCTGCACGTCTGTTCTGCGGATCAAATTCAAACAGATCTACCGCACCGACCACCTTGCCCGACGTTTTACACTCTACAACAAGACGCATTTGTCGTGTGGCGTATATGTCGAACTGCTGCTCGTCGATGAGCCGAGAAAGCACATGGCGAGAAAACGGGGCCACGGTCCCGCTTGCTCGCCATACGTCAGTATCGTTTTCCCAGCCATACATAGCATCGAGATCCTCAGGCTCCAGGGCCCTCAAACGGCATATAGCACCCTCGATATTCACGGCTAGGTCTGTTACAATCCAATAATCTTGTTGTGGATAAGCATCGCTACACCCCAGGCGTTGGCATTCTCGGCCATCTTCGACTGGCGGAACTTAGTATCCTTATACACAAGGTTGAGCGAATACTTATTTGTTGATGACTTCAACGGAAGCATAATGTAGTCACCGGCAGCAGCCAGGTTACCACCCACGATTACGCTCTCAGGGTTGAATGTGTTGATCAGGAACGCCACAGCCTTGCCCAACTTCTCGCCCACCTCCTCGATAAGTTCGATTGAGAGGTTGTCGTCGTTCTGTGCTGCCGCGATGATGTCGTTGATGTGAATCTGCTCGCCACGGTCGTACTTCTCGCGCAGGATGGTGTTCACACCGCTCTTAATCAACTTGATAATCTTCTCCTCGATGGCGATACCCGAAACCTCGGTCTCCAGGCAACCCTTCTTACCGCAGGCGCAGATAGTCTCGTTGTCGAAGAAAGGAATGTGACCAAACTCACCCGCAAAGCCATTTTTGCCGTAGTATAGCTTGCCGTCGATTACGATACCGATAGCCACACCGCGACCCAGGTGCAGGTAGATCACGTTGCTCTCCTCCTTTGAGCGTGAGCAGTTATACTCGGCGTAGCAACGGGCACGGGTGTCATTTTCCAGCAGTACGCGGATGTTCACTCGCTTTTCGATAATGTCACGCAACGACTCCTCGCTCGATGTGAAGTACATATAGCTGCGACCCGTCTCGGGATTTACTCGACCTACGATCGAAACACCCAGGCCGAGAATCTTTGCACGGTCGATGCCACAGTCGTTGATGAAATTCTCGATATTTGAGCAGATCTTCTCCAGACACTGGGGACGGTTCTGCAACTCGAATGATGAGTCGGTAACCTCCTTGATGATGTTGTTCTGCAGGTCGGTGATTACATAGGTCATATTGTCACGACCAACATTCACACCGGCGAAATATATAGCCGAATTGGCCAGACCGAATACATTGGGACGGCGACCTCCAGGGGTCTCAACCTTACCCAGATCGTTTACGATCTTCTCCTCGATAAGTTCCTGCACGAGTTTGGTGATTGTCGGCACGCTGATGTGCAGTTCCTTGGTAAGCTCGGAGAGAGTGCACTCACCATTGAGGGCCATATAGGCGATGATATTACGCTTAATGATATTGTTCTTATGAGTAATACCCTTAAGGTTTTCGTTAGGTTGAATATTGAAAAATTCAGTTAGCGAAGACATATTATGTAAGGTGTAAAATATTATTCTTTTGCTATTGGCAAATATAATTACTTTTGTTGTGACGTGCAAGCGAATTTTTAATTATTTTAATGAATTTAATAAAAAATACCGCCATCCGAGAGGATGACGGTAAAATTTTTCCAAAACTTGGATATGTTGTGCCTTCACAAACGGCTTACATCGAGGCTTTTGACTCTACCGTAGCATTTGCGTCACACTTTTTGATCAAACCTTGCAATACGTTGCCCGGGCCCAACTCGGTGAAGCACTCTACGCCGTCGGCAATCATATTCTTAACAATCTGTGTCCAGCGCACGGGGGCTGTGAGCTGAGCGATAAGGTTAGCCTTGATCTCGGCGGCATCGGTGTGGGGCTGGGCATCTACATTCTGATAGATGGGGCATACGGGGTTGCGGAACTCAACCTCCTCAATAGCACGTGCCAACTCTGCACGGGCAGGTTCCATCAGTGGAGAGTGGAACGCGCCACCTACGGGCAGACGCAGAGCACGCTTGGCGCCCGCCTCCTTGAGCTGAACGCAAGCTGCATCTACAGCCTCGTCAGCACCCGAAATAACCAACTGTCCGGGGCAGTTATAGTTTGCAGCAACCACTACGCCGTCGATCTGGGCGCATACCTGCTCAACCTTATCGTCTGCCATAGCAAGGATTGCGGCCATACCACCGGGCTGCTGCTCGCAGCACTTCTGCATAGCCATAGCGCGTTTTGCTACCAGGCGCAGACCATCCTCAAAAGAGAGTGCATCGGCAGCCACCAGGGCCGAGAACTCGCCCAGCGAGTGACCCGCTACGGCATCGGGCTTGACGCCCAGTACCTTTGCCAGGATTACCGAGTGAAGGAATACGGCAGGCTGAGTAACCTTTGTCTGCTTGAGTTCGTCAGCCGTTCCGCTAAACATAATGTCGGTGATGTTGAAGCCCAGAATCTCGTTAGCCTTGTCGAAGAGGGCCTTTGCCGAAGCATTGTTTTCGTAAAGATCTTTTCCCATGCCAGAGAACTGAGCGCCCTGACCGGGAAAAACATAAGCGTGTTTCATTTTCAAAAAATCTGTTTGCGAGTCCGCGACTGACTCTGTTAAAATCTTGACAAAGGTATGATGTATATCGCAATTTTCCAAATCTGAATTTTCGTGCTGGATTATGATTATGACGCTGAGATGTTATTTATTGGTCAAAATTTGCATAATTTCGTAAAAGAGCGTACCTTTGATTCAAATACTCATTTACAAAACCTAAAACAATTCAGTATGAAAAAACTATTTTTGCTTGTTGCTGTTGCTTGTTTTGCATTCAGCGCATCAGCTCAGGAGGCTTTGGGCAGTCGTGCCCAGGTAGTATCTCCGCAGATTAACGAGAACAACAGCGTAACGTTGCGTCTGGCTGCTCCCGAGGCAAAGAAGGTTACCGTTGCTGGTAACTTCCTCACCCCCGACGGCAACCCCGTAGAGAATACCGAGATGGTACGCAACGCTGATGGCGTATGGGAGTACACTTCACCCGTATTGCGTTCGGAGTTGTACAACTACAACTTCATCGTTGATGGCGTTCGCATTTGCGACCCCTCAAACGTATTTATCTGCCGTGATGTTGCATCGTCGTTCAACATCTTCATCATTGGTGGCGATCGTGGCGATATTTACAGCGTGAATGATGTTCCCCACGGTAGCGTAACCAAGACTTGGTACGACAGCCCCACGTTGCAGACAAAGCGTCGCGTGACTGTTTATACCCCCGCAGGTTATGAGACCAGCAAGGAGGAGTATCCCGTATTGTACCTCTTGCACGGTGCCGGTGGTGACGAGGAGGCTTGGATGACTTTGGGTCGTACCTCTCAGATCCTGGATAACCTTATCGCACAGGGTAAGGCGAAGCCTATGTTGGTTGTTATGACCAACGGTAACGCTTGGCAGACCGCTGCTGTAGGTGAGGCTGCTGGTGGTATGGTTCAGCCCTCTATGCGTGGCAATGCTAACGTTCGCCCTGCAGCATCGTTCGAGCAGTCATTTGGTGATGTTATCAAGTTCGTTGAGAGCAACTACCGCGTAATCAAGAAGAAGGAGGCTCGCGCTATCGCAGGTCTTTCTATGGGTGGTGGCCACTCTTACAACATCTCTCGTACTTATCCCAACACCTTCGACTACGTAGGTTTGTTCTCTGCCGCTGCTGGTAACTTGGAGGATGAGGCTGTTCAGAACTCATTGAAGGCACAGCGTGACAATGGTTTCAAACTCTATTGGATCGCTTGCGGTAACACCGACTTCTTGTATCAGCGCAACCTCGATATGATGAAGTATATGGACTCTATCAAGTTCCCCTACACTTATCGTGAGAGTGGCGAGGGTCACATCTGGCGTAACTGGCGAATCTATCTTTCAGAGTTCGCTCCTATGTTGTTCAAATAATTTTGATTGACATATAAAGAAAAAGTGTCGAGCCGCAGGGCTCGACACTTTTTTTTGTTACTCGCGAGAGAATGAGTAGGGACGATCTTCGTCCGAGGTGCCTCGCTGGGTGTTTGGTTCGGCACTCATCTTAATACTCATCTTGCCACCTGCCATAATATCCGAGTGGGTGATATAGTTGCGGGTATAAGCCTTGCCGTTGAGCGATAGGTTGTCGATATATCTGTTCTCTGCGCTATTCTCAGGTGCTTCGATTACGAAATCCTCGCCATTAGCAAGGTGCAGGGTAGCCTTCTTGAAGAGCGGTGCGCCCATCACATACTGATCCGATGCCGGGCATACGGGGTAGAAACCGAGTGCCGAGAAGATATACCAGGCCGAGGTCTGGCCGTTATCCTCATCGCCGCAGTAGCCGTCAGCCTGAGCCGAGTAGAAGCGGTTCATCACCTCACGCACCCAATATTGTGCTTTCCACGGCTGTGAGGCGTAGTTGTACATATATATCATATGCTGAATAGGCTGGTTGCCATGGGCGTAGTTACCCGTATTCATCACCGTCATCTCACGAATCTCGTGTATGGGGAAGCCGTAGTAACTGTCGTCATATACGGGCGGTACGGTAAATACCGAGTCCAGCATCTCGACAAAGGCCTCATCGCCACCCATCAAATCGATCAGACCCTGCGGATCGTGGAATACAGACCATGTGTAGTGCCAGCTGTTGCCCTCGGTGAAGGCGTCGCCCCACTTAAGCGGAGAGAAGGGTGACTGAAACTCCCCATCGGCATTGCGGCCACGCATAAGACGGGTCTCCTTGTCGAAGAGGTTGCGATAGTTCATAGCACGCTTGGCGTAGCGATCAATGATCTCCTGCGGCTTGCCCAACTCCTTTGCCATCTGGTGGATGCACCAGTCGTTGTAGGCATATTCGAGTGTGCGGGCTGCATTTTCATTAATGCCAACATTGTAAGGTACATAGCCCAGTGTATTGTAATATTCGTGACCTAAACGACCCGTTGAGGCTACCGTTGGGTGTACATTCTCCGAGCCGTGAATCAATCCTTCGAAAAGTGTCTCCACATCCTCGACCTTCACGCCTTTGAGGTAGGCATCCGCCAATACCGAAGCAGAGTTATTACCCACCATGCAGTTGCGGTGTCCGGGGCTCGACCACTCGGGGAAGAAACCACTCTCCTTATATACATTCACAAAGCCCTCCTGCATCTTTAGATTCTCCTCGGGGTAGAGGAGGTTCAATAGCGGGAATAGACAGCGGAACGTATCCCAAAAACCTGTGCCAGTATAGAAATAACCCTTTTCTATCTTGCCGCTGTGGGGGCTGTAATGCACCACCTCGCCATCGGCATTAATCTCGTAGTGCTTCTGCGGGAAGAGGGTAGCACGGTAGAGACACGAGTAGAATGTGCGATACTGATCCAGATCGCCGCCGCTAACCTCTACGCGACCCAGTACATCGTTCCATGCCTGACGACCTTTCTCTTTAAGCGTTTCCAACGTGTTATTGCCCAACTCTCGGAGGTTCAGCGCAGCCTGCTCCTCGCTAATGAATGATGAGGCTACACGTGCATGCACTTGCTCGCCCTTCGAGGTGCGGAAGCCTATGACGGCACCTACGTGGTTGCTCTGTTGCTTCTGCTCGTTTTGCAACTTACCATCGGCAAAGGTGTGGACATACTCAAAAGGCTTGTCAAACTCCACTACAAAGTAGTTGCGGAAATTATCGCTAACGCCACCGCTGTTGCGTGTCGAGTAGCCCACAATACGGTTATTCTCCTTATCAACCTTGACATATGAGCCCTGATCGAAGGCGTCAACCACAACATAAGACTCCTCGGCCGAGGGGAACGTAAAGCGGAACAGTGCGGCACGTTCGGTAGGCGAAAACTCTGTCACCACGTCGTGCTCGGCAAGATATACCTTGTAGTAGTAGGGTCGCGCCTCCTCTCCCTTGTGCGAGAACCAACTTGCTCGCTCCTCCTCATCGAATTTTGGGGCGCCAACCACGGGCATTAATGAAAACTGACCATAGTCGTTGATCCACGGGCTGGGCTGGTGTGTCTGCTTGAAGCCACGAATCTTATGTTCGGTATAGACATACATCCATCCGTTACCCATCTTGCCTGTCTGTGGCGACCAGAAATTCATACCCCACGGACGTGCAATGGCGGGGTAGGTGTTACCCGTCGAAAGAGCAAACTCGGAGAGTGTACCCACCAGCGGATTTACATAATCAGCGGGCGACAAGGGTGATGGATCAGTTACTGCCGCCTCGTTGCACGAGAGCAGCGATAGCGACAAGATAGCCGCAAAGAGAATTGAGGTTATTTTCTTCATTATTATAATGTGTTTTTATCGGATGATTGTGCCTTGCCATGTGGCGGTGTTGCCGCATGAGTCCTTTACCGTAATCTGTACCGTGTGGCTCTTGCCTCCCGTGATGCCTTCGGCTGCGAGGTTGATTGTAGCACGTGAACGAGCATAGTCGATGGCTACCCATTGCCCGTCGATTGTGGCGGTGTAGGTACTCACGCCAGAGAAGTTGTCCGAGAGACGGAACGAAATGCTGTTACGCGAACGACAATCCTGCCCATCGGTGAATTGGGGTCGGATGACGGGTGCCGTGCGATCGGCCACAAGGCAGAATGTGCCAAATGTGGATGTGCGAGCTGTGAAACGGCGGTTGCGATAGGTGCCACCCACATACGATAGGCGACCATTTGCCGCAACCGATGCCATCGTGGTGTAGGGCTGCAGAGCCTCTTCGATAGGCATTGAGAAGACCACGCCTATGGATGTTTGCAATGGTGTGTCGGCATCGTGAATGGTGTAGGCGGGCGAGAGCACGCTGACGGTCGAGTCGGCCTTGATCTCTACGTCAGAACGCCCCATCTTCATCGCAATACTCTCATATAAAGCCCCTTTGGGTATTACAACACTCAATACGTCATCCACCTTGTCGGCAAAGTCGTGGTTATACTCTACGATATATGCACCCTCGTCAATCTCTCCCTTGAAACAATCTGCGTCGGCCTTGCCAACGATCTGGAACTTGAGTGTTGAGGTGTTGCCGCAGTCGTCGGTGATAAGGAACTCCACGTCACGCTTTTGCTCGGCCGAGGTGGTAACCACGCCACGATTGACAAGTGTCGGATAGAAATATTTTGTGCCACCCTGCAGAAGAGCCGTGCGCATAGCCTCGTTGCGCGATGAGCGCTGGATGGGGTAGTACGACACAGCATTGCAGTAGCGCGACAGGTCGAATGTAAAGCCATCGTTGCGATACTCGAAGATTGTCTTGCCGTCAATCTTCTCCTCCAGGTTATATACGCCATAGGTGTTGGCGACATCGTTCTTGCGATCCGATGTCTCGACTACAAAATAACCGTTACGACCCACCTTTATCGGGCTCTGTTGTGCTGTGCGGTAGGTTGTGTTGTCCGCCTTATGCACGGCGTATGTTGCAGGGCGGCTATGCACGGGCACGCCACGCACGGTATCAACCTCTATGTAGTGCACCTTCATAATGTAGGGCGAAATATCATCCTTGGGCGTTACGATGCCCTGCTTTATGATGTTGAAGGTCTTGCCTGTACGCGAGTCGCGAATCTCAAAGTGCAGATGCGGACCCTGCGAAGAGCCTGTATTACCTGAGCGAGCAATCTCCTCGCCTCGCTTAACCGTAAATTGCCCTGCCTTGCAGTAGAGATCCACACGGCTCTGCTTGAGGCGGTGACGTTCGGCAAAGACATAGTCGGCTATATCCTTGCGAAAGCGTGACAGGTGACCATATACTGATGTGGTGCCGTTAGGGTGAACAACGTATAGGGCAAGTCCATAGCCCGTAGGTGACTGCAAAATACGGCTTACATAACCGTCAGCTACGGCAATTACGGGTTTGCCCTCCACACCGTTGGTCTTGAAGTCGGTGCCCGAGTGGAAGTGGTTGGGGCGCATCTCGCCAAAGTTGGCCGAGTAGTAACCCGCAACGTCGCGCAATGGAAAATCGTAGTACGATGGGTCTAACTTCTGTGCCCACGCCGTAGCGTAAAGGCATAACAGGAGGGCTAATATATAAATTCGTCGCATTGCTTGTCGGTTTTAATGTCGCGGGTGAGTTGCTCGACGTGCGGCAGAATGGTATCCATCGAAAAGCCGAGAGCAATTCCGTGACGTATTAGTTTGTTTTTCAGATCGTATATTGATGAGTATTTTACAGTTTTGAGTTTTCGTTCAAGACGCTCCACAAGTCGCTGCGTGCTCTGCTCGGGAGATATCTCTTTGATGGCACGTGCAATGATATCTTCAGCTATGCCCTTTCGGCGCAGTGCTGAGCGAATCTTATGTTCGCCCCAGCCGTTGAGGTTAACCTTCTCGCGAACGAAGGCCATAGCGTAACGCTCGTCATCGATAAAACGCTCCGCCTTAAGACGTTGCAATACCCCTGCACGATCCTGCAGAGGCACCTCCCACGTGGCCATCAGTCGTTTGGCGTCGCCTGACGAACGCTCGGCGCGAGAACATAGTCTCATAAGCGATATGAGCGCCTGCTGGGCGCTCTTGGTGCGTTTTACTCTCTTTGTGGTTGGCAACATATCATTCGGGGTTTATCTCTAAAATCTTTGCGTAACTCTATGTTGGTGTAGCCTTCCGTAGCTAGCATTGCTATGGTCTGCTCGGCCAGCGTCTCGTGAATCTCAAACAGCAGCCACCCCCTGGGAGATAGTAATGCACGTGATGTGCGGGCAATCTCACGATAGAAGATTAATGGATCATCATCAGCCACAAACAGTGCCATATGAGGCTCATATTGAGTGACGTTTATCCGCATTGCCGCAATCTCCGTTTGAGGGATATAGGGCGGATTGGATACCACAATATCAAACTTTCGCCCTCCAACACTCGGCATACCTCTCAGGGCATCATCTTTAAGAAACTCCACCTCGGCTTGCAGCTGCTCGCTGTTTTCGCGTGCAATGGCAAGTGCCTCATCGGATAACTCTATCGCCGTAAGCGAAGCCGTGGGAATGCGTTTTTTGAGTGCTATGGCAATGCATCCGCTGCCTGTGCATACATCAAGAATGTGAGGGTTTTGTATATCCTCAGCCTTTTCGATAGCCCACATAACCAACTCCTCGGTTTCGGGACGGGGTATAAGCACACCCTCTCGAACAATGAACTCCTCGCCACAGAACTCTGCACGTCCGAGGATATATTGTACGGGACAACCAGCCGCCAAGGCATCGGTACGTCGCTCCAAATCTGTGATTTCTATCTCTTCGTTTGGCTCAATCAGAAAGCGGCTCTCGTCATCTCCGCTCCATGCCGAGGCCACCATACGGGCAATATGTCGGCACTCCTGCTGCGGGTATAGGTGCTGCATACGACCGCACAGATAGTTGATTATCTCTGCTCGCCTGCCCTTCACTATGCGCGTAATTTTAAGTCAGCCAATGCAATAGCCACAGCGGCCTCCACAACTACGGCGGCACGCAGAGTAATGCATACATCGTGGCGACCCTTGATAATCAGAGGCTCCACCTTGCCGCTCTCGAAGTTGTAGGTATTCTGCTCACGTGAGATAGATGCTGTGGGCTTTATGGCTGCTCGAACGACTATCTCGTTGCCGTTGGTTATGCCACCCACGATGCCACCGGCATTGTTTGTTGAGGTGTGGCCTTCGCTGTCGATGATGGGGTCGTTATTCTGCGAACCACGCAGCCGAGCCGCCTCGAAACCATTGCCAAACTCTACGCCCTTAACGGCGGGTACAGAGAATAGCAGATGTGCCATAAGACTCTCTGCCGAGTCGAAGAACGGTTCGCCAAGACCTGCCTGAATGCCATCCACACGGCACTCCACAACGCCACCCACAGAGTCCTGCTCCATGCGGGCCTGCTCGATTATCTGGTCGAATTTTGTGCTATCTTTTTCGCCTCCAATCTCGGTGATACGAGTCGCAAACCGAACATCCTCGCCCAAGATCTTCTTCGCCACCACTCCTGCGGCTACAAGACCCAAGGTCAGGCGTCCCGAGAAGTGACCTCCGCCACGAGGGTCGTTCTGCCCGTTCCACTTCTTCTGTGCCACCAGGTCGGCGTGCGAGGGGCGTGGATGCACGACAAGATTGCGATAGTCGCCCGAACGGGTGTTCTCATTGAGGAAAACAATTGTAAGGGGTGCTCCAGTGGTGTGACCCTCATATACACCCGAGACGATGTGCGGAGCATCGCTCTCGGTGCGGGTTGTTGTACCTGCGCCACCAGCCTTGCGACGACCAAGATCGGCAAGAAAATCCTCCTCCTTGAGCGCTATGCCTGCTCTCACTCCGTCAATGCTTACGCCCACCTGCTGGCCGTGTGATTCGCCCCAGATGGTTACTCTGAATTTATCTCCCCAAGAGTTCATTATCGTATAGTTATAGATTCCAAATCCTCAAAGAAGGTGGGATAGCTCTTCTCCACACACTCGGCATTCTCGATCTTTACCTCGCCCTGGCAACGCAGTGCCGATACCGCCAGCGACATTGCTATGCGGTGGTCGTTGTGACTGAATGTCGTGGCTGGCTGAATCTCGCCTCCTCGGATTCGCATTATATTCTTTTCGCTGATATCTACCTCGATACCCAACTTCTCGTACTCGCGGCGGATAGTCTCTGCGCGGTCGCTCTCCTTGTGGCGCAGTCGATCCGTGCCGATGATGACACTCTCACCCTCGGCTGCTGCAGCCAAAGCCGCCAGGGCGGGGAAGAGGTCGGGGGCGTTAGTGGCGTCAAACTCAAAGCCTCGCAGATTGCGCTTACTCACCGTGATGCTGTCCTGTTCAATGATTAAGCCGGCACCTGCACGCTCCAATGCGTGGCAGATAGCCGTGTCGGCCTGCTTCGAGAGGGTAGATATGTTGTTTATGGTAACCTCACCTGCAATAGCGCCCGCTACAAGCATTGAAGCAGCACCGCTCCAGTCACCTTCGATAGCGAGATCGGTGGAGGTGTATTGCTGTCCACCCTCGATGAAAAATTGGGTGTAGTCGCCCTCGTTATGCATAATCTCCACACCGAAACGACGAGCTGTATCGATAGTCATATCGATATAAGGTGTTGAGACGGGTGATGTGACGTGCAGTGTAGTATCCTCCTGGGCAAGGGGCAGAGCCAGAAGCAGACCGGTGATGAACTGCGATGATACACTGCCATCGACGGTAATCTCTCCGCCGTGTATAGGTCCCTGCACCTCGATGGGGAGGAACCCGCCGCCGTCACGCACCTGAACACCCAGCTGGCGTAGAGGCTCAATCATCATCGTCATAGGACGATAGAGAAGTGTGCCCTCGCCTTCGATAGTGAGTGGCGTGGGATTAAGAGATGCGATAGGGGTGAAGAGTCGTGTGGCAAGACCTGATTCGCCCACGAGCAGGACGTTTGATTGAGGTTTCAGCCCGCCTTCAATCGAGAGTGTACTGTCGTCAATAACCTCCACCTTGGCACCCAGCGCCTCGATGCAGCGCAGAGCCGAACGCGTATCCTTACAGAATTCGAGATTGCGTAGTGTGGTACGCCCCTCGGCCAATAGGGCGAGTGCTATGGCTCGTTGCGCGTAACTCTTTGAACTTGGCGGAGTGATCGTACCTCTGATACTCCCCGCGGAGACATATTTATCCATATAGGGTTAAAGTTGATTTAATTCATCAATCTGTGCTGCGGCACGCTCGGCTTCGATACGCTCCATAGTGGCGCTCTTGCGACGGCGCAACTCAAAGTTTTTGCCCAGATATACCTTACGCACCATCTCGTCGTTGGCCAAATCCTCGGCCGTACCGGTTTTCAAGATTTTGCCCTCGTAGAGCAGATATGTACGGTCGGTAATCTCCAGCGTTTCGTCCACATTGTGGTCGGTGATGATAACACCGATATTTTTATCCTTCAGCGTGGCTACAATGCTCTGAATATCCTCCACAGCGATGGGGTCAACGCCTGCAAAGGGCTCATCCAGCAGGATGAAGGCGGGGTTGATAGCCACGGCACGGGCAATCTCCGTACGGCGACGCTCGCCACCCGAAAGCTGGATACCCAAACTCTTGCGTACCTTCTGCAAGCGGAACTCCTCGATGAGCGACTCCACGCGGTCGCGCTGGTACTCCTTGCTGTAAGAGGTCATCTCCAGCACGGCGCGGATATTATCCTCGACGCTCAGGCGTCGGAATACAGATGCCTCCTGTGCCAGGTAACCCACACCCATCTGCGCGCGACGATATACGGGCATGTCGGTGAGTTCGCTTACGACGCCCTCGTCATTTTCGAGGAAGATCTGTCCCTCATTGGGCTTGATCAGTCCTACTATCATATAAAAGGTAGTAGTCTTGCCGGCACCATTTGGGCCCAGCAATCCGACAATCTCACCCTGCTTAACGTCGATGGTGACATGGTTCACAACGGTTCGTGACTTATATTTTTTGACCAGCTCGCTCGTGAATAGACGCATAATCGTTGAAATTTTTTACAAAGTTATTATTTTTTCCAAAAAAATTTTTATCTTTGAATGAGAATTTAACTTTTCTATCAAAGATAGACTCGTGATGATGCCTTCTTCAAGCAGGGTGGAAGTGGCAGTCCTGTCAATGTATCGCCGCATGCGAATATCG
>JAFUOK010000054.1 GCA_017481925.1 Alistipes sp. | reverse complement strand
TTCTTGCCGAGAGATATCTTTTCGCGTATATTGTCACGCTCCTTGCCCGTGATGGTGCGGTTAGAGCCGAACTCCTTCTCAAGCATAGCGTACATGTCGGGGCTCACCTGTGAGTTGGGTGAACCGTCGATCTGTATGCCCTTCTTGAGCAGGAAGTCCACGATGGTATTCAATCCCACCTTAAACTCCTTTGCCACCTGAATGAGCCTTATCTTTCTATTATTGGTCATATTGTTATCCTCTCTTTGCTAAATGTTAAACTTATTCCGACTCGCTCTTTACAGCTTCTCTTTACGGTACGCTACGTTGCGCGCCCAGGGCATTGTCGGCCGACCCTTCGCCGAGGCTTACTCCTCGAATTCGGCTTTCAAGATCTCAACAACCTTCTCGGCCTGCTCGATCTCGAGGTCTGCACGCTGTGCAATCTCCTCTACGGGCAACTCCAACACGCTCTTTGCCGTGTCGCAGCCGGCAGCCTTCAGAGCTTCAATGATCCAAGAGTCGATCTCGTCAGCAAACTCCGTCAGTGCTACGTCCTCCTCCTCGATCTCACGATATACGTCGATGTCGTAGCCTGTAAGCATCTTCGAGAGGCGGATGTTCAAACCACCCTTACCAATAGCGAGCGACACCTGGTCGGGCTTGAGATATACCGATGCGGTCTTGCGCTCCTCGTCGATTGTAATAGACGAAATCTTTGCGGGGTTCAACGAGCGCTGAATCATCAGCTGGGGGTTGGTGGCGTAGTTCACCACGTCGATGTTCTCGTTACGCAACTCCTTCACGATGGTGTAGATGCGCGAGCCCTTCATACCTACACAGGCACCTACGGGGTCGATGCGGTCGTCGTAAGACTCTACAGCTACCTTTGCACGCTCACCGGGGATGCGGGCGATGTTCTTGATGGTGATCAGGCCGTCGTAGATCTCGGGAACCTCCTGCTCGAACAGACGCTCGAGGAACTGGTTGGCAGTACGTGAGAGGATAATGCGGGGCTGGTTGTTGTTCAGCTCCACGCTCTTTACGATAGCCTTGATGGTGTCACCCTTGCGGTAGAAGTCGCCGGGGATCTGCTCCGACTTGGGCAAGATCAACTCGTTCTCCTCGTCGTCGAGAAGCAGCACCTCACGCTTCCATACCTGATATACCTCACCAGAGATGATCTCGCCAACCTTCTCCGAGTACTTCTCGTAGAGGTTAGCCTTCTCCAGATCCAAAAGACGTGATGCGAGGTTCTGACGCAATGAAAGTACGGCACGACGACCAAACTGGTTCATCTTGATCTGGTCGGTGTACTCGTCGCCCACCTCGTAAGAGGGGTCGATAGCCTTCACCTCCGATACTGCGATCTGCGTGTTGGGATTCTCCACAGCGTCATCCTCCACAACCTCACGGTTGCGCCAGATCTCCAGGTCGCCCTTCTCGGGGTTGATGATCACGTCGAAGTTCTCGTCACTCTCAAACTGCTTCTGCAGCGCGTGGCGGAATACATCCTCCAATACGCCGATCATCGTAGCCTTGTCGATGTTTTTCAGCTCTTTGAACTCGGCAAAGTTGCTGATCAGATTTAAGTTTTCCATTCTCTTTTCGTTTTTATTTATTTCTTTGTTCGTTTTTTCTGTGTGGTGTGAAGGATTACTTGAAGTCCAGATACTCCTTCGTGTACTTGATCTGGTCGAAACGGTAGGTACGCTCAACATTCACCAGCACCTTGCGCTTCTTGCCCTCTACGGCCTGTTTCTCCTCGTATGAAACGGTGATGCCCTCGTCGGTCACTGCATCCAGCTTGGCGAGGATCTTAATGCCCGTGAGTAGCAACACCTCGACTGAAGAGCCGATGAGTTTGCGATATTGGCGTATGTTCTGTAACTCGGTGCCGATACCTGCCGATGCCACGGTGAGCGAGAAGTCCTCCTCGTCACGGTTGAACTCGGCCTCAATCTTGCGGCTGAGCTCGACGCAACGCTCGATGGTGACGTGTGTGTCGCTGTCGATCAGAAGCTCCACCTCGTTCATGGGTGTGCACTTGCAACTAACAGTAAATAAATCTGTTCCAGCCAACTCACGGTCGGCGATAGCCAATATTTTCTCGCAATCTATCATCTTTTGTTCGGTTATAAGTACGAAAGAAGGGGACTTAAGCGTCCCCTTACTCTCTCATTCACAGTGCAAAAATAGTGAAAAAAAGTGATTCTACAAATTTTTGCTACCAAATATTTATAAATATAGGTGCTACTTACCAAACGTACGCGATACGAAGGGCAGAGCCTCATACAGAGCCGAGTGCCAATACTCCCATGTGTGGGCTCCGTCACGAACACGCAACTGATATGGGATACCCGCCTTGCGCATAGCCATCACAAGGTCGATGTTGTACTCGAAAAGGAAGTCGTCGTCACCGCAATCAACATACCACGCAACTGTTTTCAGAGCCTCCTTTGTCTTCTCGTCAGCATTTTTTACATACTCCACGCAGCTATACTTGTTCGCAGCCGTAAGCATATGCCACATCTTGCTCTTCTCGGCCGTGGGGCTGGGAGCCTCGTAGTGCATCAACGCACTCATAGCGTAGCAGGCGCAGAACATATCGGCGTGACGCTGTGCGTACGATGTTGAACCGCCGCCACCCATCGACAGACCTGCGATGGCACGGTGAGCCTTGTCGCCCTTGATGCGGTACTCCTTCTCGACGGTGGGGAGGAACTCCTCGTAGAAGAAACGCTCGTAAGCCCAGCCATCCATATCGAAGTATCCGTTCCACACCTCCTCGTAGATGTTGCCGCCGGCATTGGGCATAATTACAATCATATCGCACACCTCGCCTGCAGCCTTCAACTGATCCATCACATCCTTCAGGTGGCCACGGCCAGCCCAATCTTCGTGCGTGCCGTTCATGCCGTGCAGAAGGTAGAGCACGGGGTAGGTCTGGTCGGTATTCACCTCGTAGCCTGCGGGCAGAAATACGGTGTACTGACGCTCGGCATTAAGGATTTTGCTATGCATTGTTTTTACCTCGGTGCGGCTCATCATTCGCATCATCTGACGCATCTGCTCCTGCTGCGAGGTGTTCTGTGCCGTGGCCGACAGCGCGAGGCAAGCCACGGCGATAGAGAAAAGAAAACGTTTCATATTGTTAAGTTTTAATGGTTTATCTTGTAGGACAAATATACGAAATAGATGTGATATAATAGCATCGGCGTGGTGTTTTTTCGTCGCTGAACGGCATAAAAAAGTGCCCAACCTCTTGCGGAGTGGGCACTTTGTGAGATGCATAACTATCTACTCTGCCTTTGCTTTCTTCTGGTAGGGCTTGATGCAGCCACGCTCCGAAGAACGGACAAAGTTGATAAGGTAGTCGCGCTCTGCTGATTGAGGCAACTCGGCCTCTGCCTTATCGCAAGCGTTCAAGTAGTTAAGATCGCTCTGGAACAGTATGCGACATACATCGTGGATGGCCATAATCTGCTCGTGCGTAAAGCCACGGCGTGAAAGACCGATCTTGTTGATGCCGGCGTAGTGACCATCGTTCGATGCGGTGATGTAGGGAGGGACATCCTTCGTTACGCCCGACATACCCTGAATCATTGCGTGGTCGCCGATGTGAACCCACTGGTGTACGGCAGTGTGACCGCCGATAACTACCCAGTCGCCCACCTCAACCTCGCCAGCGAGTGATACGCCATTGACGATTACACAGTTGCTACCCACAACGCAGTCGTGTGCTACGTGAGCGTAGGCCATGATGAGGTTGTTAGAGCCGATGACGGTGGTGCCTCTCGATGCTGTACCACGACTTATGGTCACACACTCGCGAATCTCGCAGTTGTCGCCGATAACAGCGGTAGATTTCTCGCCACGGAACTTCAAGTCCTGCGGTGTGCAGGCAATAGAAGCAAATGAGTGAATCTTGCAATTCTTGCCGATGCGAGCGCCGTCGTGTATAGCGGCTGAGGGACCGATCCAGCAGCCATCGCCAATCTCTACATCTGCGCCGATGTAGGCAAAAGGTTCAATAGTAACGTTCTGGCCGATCTTTGCATCGGGGTGAACGTATGCCAAGTTGCTAATCATAATATGGTTTATTCTGGTTTTTTATTTCTCACAATCTGTGCCATAAGCGTAGCCTCGCAGGCGAGCTGTCCGGCAACGAATACCTTGCCGATGATCGATGCGATACCACGACGTACGGGCTCGATGATGTGTGCCTCGATCTGGAGCGTGTCGCCGGGAACAATCTTGCGCTTGAAGCGAACGCCGTCAATGCGCAGGAAGTAGGTCGAGTACTCCTCGGGGTGCTCAACGCCATTAAGCACGATGATGCCTCCAGCCTGTGCCATAGCCTCTACGAGCAGTACGCCGGGCATTACAGGCTCCTCGGGGAAGTGACCCGTGAACTGGGGCTCGTTTACGGTGATGTTTTTGATTGCGCCTACCGACTTATCATCCAGGTGGAAAATCTTATCCAGCAACAGGAAGGGGTAGCGGTGGGGAAGCAATTTGCGGATGTCGTTGATGTCCATCACGGGAGTCTTCGCTGCGTTGTACTTGAAGGCGGGCTTCTCGCCGTCGCGACGAATCGAAGCGATGAGCTGCTTCATAAACTCGGTGTTGGCATAGTGGCCGGGACGAGATGCCCATACACGGCCCTTGATGCGCATACCCAGCAGCGCAAAGTCACCAAGCAGGTCCAGCAACTTGTGACGCGCCAGCTCGTTTCTTGCTCGCAACTGCAGGTTGTTCAGGTAGCCACCCGTAACACGGATGTCGTCCTTGCCAAAAATCTTCTTCAGGTGCTCCAACTGCTCGTCCGATACGGGATTTTCCACCACGACGATAGCGTTGTCCAGATCGCCGCCCTTAATAAGGTTCATCTTGAGCAGGGGCTCCAGCTCGTGCAGGAACACGAATGTACGGCAGGGAGCGATGTTCTCCTTGTACTCGTTGAACATATCGAGTGTTGCGTACTGGTTGCCGACAACCTTTGAATTGAAGTCGATGTGAACCGATACGGTGAACTCGTCATCGGGGTAGATGATGATTGCCACGCCCTTGTCGGGTATGGTATATACCTGCTTCTCGGTTACCTCATAATATTTGCGATCGGCCTTCTGCTCTGTAAGACCTGTCTGCTCGATTGCTGCGGCATACTCGCGAGCCGAACCATCCATAATGGGGGTCTCGGGGCCGTCGATGTCAATTAGGGCGTTATCTACACCCATGGTCCAGAGTGCCGATACGATATGTTCGATGGTGCTTACCTTTGCTGCACCCTTTTCGATGGTTGTTCCGCGTGAAGTATCGGTTACATATTCGCAAAGGGCAGGAACCGTAGGTGTACCCTCGAGGTCGATGCGACGAAATACAATGCCGTGATTCTCTGCGGCGGGATTTACCGTCATATTAACGGTTACGCCGGTATGCAAACCCTTACCTGAAAATGATATTGCACCAGAGAGTGTTTGTTGTTTTTTCTGCATATTAGGTTAATTTAGTCGTAAATTTTAGGCAACTATTATCCTCGACTGATAATTAATGCGCGCAAATATACGAAAAATTAGCAAAAAAAACGTATTTTTGCACTAGTTTTAAAGCAAAGAGTGGCATAAATGACAAATGTTGAACCAAATAGGGCTAATGAGCCGTCGGTTTCGTCGCCGGCGTCGTCTCAACCGGCATCTGGTCGTCCCCGTCGTCAGCGACTGCGTCTTCCGTTCGATAACAAGAAGCAGGATGCGGGCGAGTGGGCATACGATCATCGCATAGGTTTGAGTATGATGGTTATTGCCTATTTGGTGCTGGGTATTCTCTTCTTTGCATCGAAGATCGTTATCGGCTCAAAACCTCATATGCAGGGTATTTATGTCGATTTGCAGACCCTGGCCGAGCTGGAGGCCGAGAAGGAGCGCCTGGAGCGTGAGGTGGAGTTGCAGCAGCAACTCTCCAACCTCGACTGGTCGTCGGTACGTAATGTGCAGTCCAACGAGGCCGTGTCGAACGAGAACCTACGCGATGATCGCGGAACAAATACATCCGAGATTAATGAGTCGGCACGCGACATTGCCGCAGGTATGGCCGCCAATCGTGCCGCCTATGAGGCAGGTCTTGCCGAGGCGCAGTCTATTCTCGATGCCGAGCGTCCCTCAACATCGGATAGTAAACCCCGTGAGGATGTGAAATATACGGGTGGAGTAACGGTGCGTTTCGAGTTCCGTAATCCCGTGCGCACGTCACGCGATCTGGTGGTTCCTGCCTATAAGTGTGAGTCGGGCGGTCAGGTAGTGGTGAATGTTGTGCTCAATCAAGGTGGTGAGGTTATCTCGGCCCGTGTCGCATCGGGTGGTGACGAGCGTATGCGCGAGGAGGCTTTGAAGGCTGCCCGCGCTTCGGTATTTAATATTGATAATTCGGCTCCTGCACGCCATAGTGGAACCATAACCTATACGTTTATTCCTCAGTAATGATGTTGCGATTGCTCTACATATTGCTCTTTGTTGTTTTGTCGCTGGCTGTGGATAAGTCGGTCGAGGATGTCGCGTCGGCTGATGTGGGGCGTGTTGAGGTGTCAGCACCGAGCCATGCTGAACAGTTGTGGTGTTGCCGTGAGTGCAATAGCGATATGCTTCGCACGATGCGTACTGCCGCACCCACGATTGCACAGAACGCCACATCTACCTCGCAGCAGGTGCGCCATCGCTCGGATGAGCAATTGAAATACTACGCGGCGGCGATCCCCTCACGCCGTGTGGGTCACGTTACACGAATCTTTGAATTTGATACTGTGCGCTCGACGCTTCGTGTTGCCTACTATTTGTACGCGTTGTGTCGGCTTCGTATTTAGCCAATCCCAAATGTCGGAAAAATGCATCTGCATCATTGCCCGCTGGCGGTGATAAGGGTGCGGTATGTAAATTTGGGAATAATATTTAGAGTGCGTAGCTGTGGTGGGCTTAGGGCTGCGCCGTAGTTGCGCACTCTTCTTTTTTTTAGAAAAATAAACAATTATGTCTAAATATGATATGTGCGAGGCAATGTATGCCCAATCGCACGGGGCTATTGTCGCCCGTCGTCGCTCGATGGTGACGCCTGTCGCGATTGTGCTGATGGGTGTGGCACTGCTTGCAATAAATGTCTTGGCCGTGGATAGCTCGGTAGAAAATGCTAACCTCAAATCAGCTATTGTGCTCTTTGGTGCGGTGCTTGTTGTGGTGGGTGTGATCTACGCTCTTGTGCGTCGTTCGGGCGCACCATTTCTTGTTGCCGATGGGTGCTTTTTGAATAAAAAGGAGTTGAAATTCTACAAGGAGCGCAGTTCCGAGGTGAGAGATTTGGTAAAGCGAGGAGATTTTACTACCTTGCAAACGTTGCCCGAAGATGGCGTGTCGGCTGTGACGGTGGTGATGTACACCTCGCCTCGAAGCAGTTTTACGGTGGCTCAGGTTTTTGAGTACGAGGAGATGGAGATGCGCCCCACGAGCGACCTTGTGATGAAGGCATAAGCCTTGCAGAATCGAAAAAGAAGCAGATTTATGAGTGAAAATATCTTGTTAGTATGGGCTATGTTGCTCTTTGCCGCCGTTATGGCCGGCAAGGCAGCCTATCGTTTTGGAGCACCTGCGTTGTTGTTGTTTTTGGGTGTGGGTATGCTCTTTGGTCTTAAAGTTATTGACTTTCAGTCGTTCGAGATAACACAGATGATCGGTATGCTGGCTCTGTGTATCATCCTTTTTTCGGGAGGTATGGATACCAAGTTTACCGAGATACGCCCTATCCTTGTGCCCGGCGTGGTGCTCGCCACCGTCGGTGTGGCGCTGACGGCACTGCTGTGTGGCTTGTTTATATATTTCCTCTCGGGATGGGTGGGCTTGACGCTGTCGCTACCCGTGTCGTTGCTGCTTGCCTCTACGATGGCATCTACAGACTCTGCTTCGGTCTTTTCGATTCTGCGTACAAAGAAGCAGGGATTAAGAGAAAACTTGCGTCCGTTGTTGGAGTTGGAGAGTGGTAGTAATGACCCTATGGCATATATGCTCACGATAGTGTTAGTGTCGGTAGTTACCTCCGCAGGAGGTGAGGTGAGCATTACAGAGAGTATATTGAAGTTCATTGTTCAGATGGCAGTAGGTTGTGCGCTGGGTTATGGTATTGGCCGCCTGGCTGTGTTCACAATTAATCGTATAGATATTAAAGGTAATACATCGCTATACTCGGTGCTGTTGCTGGCATTCGTATTCTTCTCCTTCTCCTTCACGACGCTTGTGTGGGGCAATGGCTATTTGGCTGTATATATCACGGGACTTGTAGTTGGAAATCATAAACTTGCGCACCGAGGCCATCTCGTCTCGTTCTTCGATGGATTCACCTGGCTGGCGCAGATCGTAATGTTCCTTACCATTGGTCTATTGGTCAATTCCGACGAGTTGCTGCAGCCCGAGGTGCTGATTCTGGGTGGTGCCGTGGCGGCCTTTATGATTTTGGTGGCACGTCCTCTGTCGGTGTTGTTGTGTCTGGCTCCGTTCCGCCGATTCACGACCAAAGCACGTATGTATATCTCGTGGGTGGGTCTGCGTGGTGCCGTGCCTATCATCTTTGCTACATATCCTATCGTCGCAGGCGTGGAAAATGGTGATCTGATATTTAATGTGGCGTTCTTCTGTACGTTGCTTTCGCTCCTGTTGCAGGGTACTACCGTCAGCGCTATGGCCAACTGGCTGGGCTTGGCTTACGAGGAGAAAGAGCCAATGTTTAAGGTGGGTATTCCCGATTCGATCAAGAGTAACTTCTCGGAGATTGTCGTTACTGAGGCGATGCTCAGCAAGGGCGCAACGCTGCGTGATATAGACATTGCTGACAACACGCTGGTGGTGATGATTTCACGTCATGGTGATTACTTCGTGCCACGAGGTAACTCTCTCTTGGCTGTTGGTGATCGTCTGCTGGTTGTCTCGGATCGTGATGAGGCAGAGTTGCAGCAGATGTACGATGAGTTGGGTATTAAGGAGGTGATGCAACTCAGATAAGAAATAAGAACGTGTCTAACAAGGTGATTTCTGCATTACGCTTGCCCTCAAATGCTCATTTACGCCTCAGTAAACTCCGCTTTTTCGGGCTTCGCAAGCCTTGAAATCCCTCTTGTTATACACGTCCTGAAAGAAATGAGATTGTTCAATATTCTTGTTGAACAGTCTCATTTCTTTTGTGCCATATACATTCCCACAAGAATCAGTGCCGTACCCACTATAGCCAATGCCGTGATGCGCTCACTCAACACGAGCCACGATGTTATGAGTGCAACGATAGGGTTCAGGTAGAGGTAGTTTGTTGCCTTTATCGCACCTAACTTTTCAAGCACCACATTCCACGCCCAGTAGCATATCAGCGACGCCACAACACCCAAGAACAACAGATTACCCACAACTACGGGCTCACGGAATACGGCCCACGTTATATCACAACCCTCTACAATCATATATGGTGCCAGCGTCAGCACGCCATATAGAAATATTTTGCGTGTAATCATCAGTGGGTGGTAACGCCCCTCCATCTTGAGGATGAGTATGCTATATATAACCCACATAACGGATGCGCCGAGCGTAAGCAGGTCGCCCAACGGGTTGAGTTTCAGGATAAATTCACCGTTGAACACAACCAATGCTACACCTGCCATAGCAAGCAGCGAGTAGGCGTAAAATCGTTTCGACGCTCGCTCCTGACGACTGATGAACTGCACGGCAAGTGTCGTGAGTAGGGGCGTAGCGGCAATGATAATGGCTACGTTCGATGCCTGCGTATAGAGCAGAGCCGAGTTCTCCAGCAGGAAATATAGCGAGCCTCCCGTGATACCCAGCGCCACCATCATCAATTCGTCACGTACCGTGTTGCAGAATATCTTTCCACGCCAGAAGGGTAACAAGCAGAGGTAGGCAATCACAAAGCGTATGACCATAATCAACGCAGGTGTGAAGCCCGCCTCCAGCAGTACCTTCGACGATACAAAGGTAGCACCCCATACCGTGGCTGTGAAGATGGCCATGAGGTGGTAAAATGATCGGGATTTCATTATCGGATAGAGTTCATACGGATGCTTGCCTTCACCAGTGCAATAGCGCGGATGCGGCTAATCTCAATATCCTTGTCGGCGTGGTGGGGATTCTGGCTCACCAGCTTGACATAACCCTCGCGCTCTGACTTCTGGATATACTTCACGACGATGTACTCCTCGCCCTCCAGATCGATAGAGAGCAGATACATATCTCCCCAGAAAATATCCTCGATATTGTGCAGTTGCTTGTAGAGTACAATGTCGCCACTCTTCAGGAGGGGATACATCGAGTCGCCCGATACATATATCGCACCGTCGCACTTGGGCAGGTTGGGGATATGGATGAAGTTTACAGGCTTCTGCTCGTTCTGCTCGTTGAACAGAGGCACAAGACCTGCCGTGCCCTCGATAGAGTAGAGGGGTACGCTCTGCATCGGAAGAGTGTTGTCGGTTCTGTGGCGGAATGAGTTCAGCGCAGGGTCGGCGTTGAACATATTTCCTTCGCCCGTCTCGATCCAATCGGGATTGACGTTCAAATCTTGAACCAATATATTTTTATTGCGAGTCGAGAGTCCGCACTTGCCTGTCTCGATCATCGAAAGAGCTGCCTTGCCGATGCCAAGTCGCTGTGCAAGTTGCTCTTGAGTCATTTTTAACTCTTTGCGTATCAGTTTTACTCTGCTCTCCATAATAAACTTATCAGAAAATTTGATATTAAAAATTTGTATTTAGGAGTGATTAAATTCAATATTTGAACTATCTTTGTCTCTGCAAAGTTAAGCAATTTATTTTGAATAAACAAGTAAAAACAATCAAAAATTAAACATTCTCAACTATGTACGACATTCCAAATCAACTTTACCTCGAGGTCGCCGACCGCCTGATAGCCCGTTTTGGCACGAGCGACTACTTCTCGGGTACGCTCTCCCTCGATTACGAAGGGGTGATGTGTAGCCTGCGGCTGAGTGCTATTATCTATCGTCGCCGTGAACGCTGTGACGAGGGCGAACGGCTACTCATTGCCGATGTGGTGCCCGTATGGTGGGAGTTTCACACTGTGGGGGAGCAGGGAGAGGTGCTCAACGATTTTTCATTCAATGTTTTACGCCAATACCTTCGACAAACGCTATGAATCAGACTACTTTTACCGACTTCGCACGCGAAGTATATCCCTTTCTTGATATGCAGGCCTTTCATTGCCGCTATTATCGTCTGCTGGAACTCTTTGCCCGTGGGCGCATCCGACGCCTTATTATCTCTATGCCACCACAACACGGCAAGAGTGTAGGAGCGAGTACGCTGCTGCCCGCCTATATGTTGGGTCTGAATCCCGATTTGCGTATTGCCATCGCCTCCTATTCGTCGATGCTTGCCTCGAAGTTCAATCGCCGAGTTCAACGCATCATTGAGAGCCGTGAGTATGGCGCGTTGTTTCCCGATACTACCATCAAGCAGGGTGGCCGCCCACCGCAGTATATCCGCACGTCGGATGAGGTGGAGATCGTGGGTCACGATGGAGGTCTGCTCTCGGTGGGTCGTGAGGGTTCGCTTACGGGTAACCGTGTCGATTGTTTTATCCTCGATGACCTATATAAAGATGCTATGGAGGCTAATTCGCCTATCGTGCGTGAGAACTGCTGGGAGTGGTACACCTCGGTGGTCAAGACCCGTATGCACAACACGTCGCAGGAACTTATCGTCTTCACCCGTTGGCACGAGGAGGATCTTATCGGCTTGCTGCGTACGATGGAGCACGTTGTGGATATGCAGTCGTGGGAGGATGTGGAGCGAGTAGGCGATGGGTGGTTACACCTCAATCTGGAGGCTATCAAGACGGGCGCTCCCACGTCGGTCGATCCACGTGAGGAGGGTGAGGCACTGTGGCCCGAGCGTCAGAGTGTGGCACTGCTGGAGCAGAAACGCAGGCTCGACCCCGTGCGCTTTGAGGCTATGTATCAGGGACGCCCGTCGTCACGTGGCGGACAGCTCTATGGCGATGCCTTCTCGGAGTGGGATGCGTTGCCCGACCATATTGTCCGCCGAGCCAACTACACCGACACCGCCGACGAGGGCGATGACTACCTATGCTCAATATCCTATGCTGTGGATGCCGATGGCGTGATATACATCCTGGATGCGGTCTATTCGCGTGAGCCTATGGAGGTTACCGAGCGGCTTGTTGCCGATATGCTCATCCGCAGTGAGGTGCGATCGGCGGCCGTGGAGAGTAATAACGGTGGTCGTGGTTTTGCCCGTGCCGTGCAACGGTTGGCTCCACGCGTCAAGGTGGAGTGGTTTCATCAGAGCGGCAATAAGCAGGCCCGCATCCTCTCGCACTCGGCCACGGTGTTGCACCTTCTGCGTTTCCCTCGTGGTTGGGCACAACGATGGCCCGAATTGTACGCACATCTGGTCTCGTATCGCCGTGACTTTGCCTCCAACCGCTGGCACGATGCCGCCGATGTGGTTACGGGCATTGTCGAGCGCGAAGCCTCGGGCCTGTCTCGCGCAGGGCGCAAGATTCATTTTTTGAAGTAAAAAACATAAAAATTTTTCTTGCCACTTTTTGGCGGCGAAAAAGTGGCGCAAAAACCGCGCGGTGACAATTTTCGGGGTCATACGCAAAAATTTTCTAAAACGGACGCATTCGCGCTTTTACTTCGTGAAAAGGTCTCCGTTTTTTAACGCAAATTTTCACGTCTGACCTTCTTCCGAAAATTGCCGGCCGCGTTCCCTTCACGCCGTCGGCGTGATTAAGAATTATGATTAATAAAAAATAGGCTGCTAACCCCAAAGTTAGACAGCCTATCTCTGTTATAGTATAGGGAAAAATTAAATCTCCCAGGTCTCACCCGAACGCAATAACTCGTCCATGCAGGTGATCTTCGACGATGCCTTCACAGCCTCTACCTGCTCTGTAACCTTTACGTCGTAGACGTTCTCGTCCTTCACGTCGCGGATAACGCCAACAGCAACGGGATACTCGGGCCACTTCATAGCCGCCAGCATCGAGTGCAGGGTGGTGTCCTCGCAGTGTGCGTCGTGCGTGAGCACATCATCCTCGGTGTAGCCATCCTCGCCGATGGTTACAACCTTTAGACGCATGTTCTCGAACACAAGCCCCTTCTGGTTATCCTTGCCAAAGAGCATCTTCTCTCCGTGACGCAAGAGGATGGTGTTCTCGGTGCGTGTAGCCTTGTCGCCGGCAAATGCAGCGTGGGTCTTGTCGTTGAAGATAACGCAATTAACCAATGCCTCCACGACGGCCATTCCCTTATGCTTTGCCGCCGCCACCAGACAATCTTTGGTGAGCATTACCTCGGCGTCGATCGTGCGGGCAAAGAACGTACCCTTTGCACCGATCACCAACTCGCCAGGAGTAAAAGGCTTCTCGATAGTGCCGTAGGGCGAAGTCTTTGTAATCTTGCCCAACTTGGTAGTAGGTGAGTACTGACCCTTCGTAAGACCGTAGATCTCGTTGTTGAAGAGAATCATGTTGAGGTCTATATTACGACGAATAGCGTGGATGAAGTGGTTACCACCGATAGCGAGCGAGTCGCCATCACCCGAACATACCCATACCGAGAGGTCGGGGTTTGCTACTTTGATACCCGTAGCCACAGCGTTGGCACGGCCGTGGATGGTGTGGAAACCAAAGGTCTTCATATAGTAGATGAAACGTGACGAACAACCGATACCCGACACAAAGGTGAACTTATTGTGCGGGATGTTCAACGCATCAGCCACCTCAGGCATAGCACGCTGAACGGCATTCAGGATGGCGTGGTCGCCACAACCCGGGCACCACTTTACAAGTTGATCGCTTTTGAAATCAGCGGGTGTATATTTGTAATCTGCCATAACTTTAGTGACTTATAAGAGTGAATTAAACTTATCCTTCAACTCAACCAATGTGAAGGGCTGGCCCTCGGTCTTGTTGTACTGCTCGAAGGTGTAGTGTTGGAAGTTCTGACGCATGTATGCGGCGAACTGACCCTCGTTGAGCTCGCATACGAGCAGGTGCTTGTGACCTTTCAACTTCTCCTCCACACCGTGGGGCAGGGGATTGATATAGTTGAAATGTAGGTGTGCAATGCTCTTGCCCTTGGCCTGCAGATCCTTCACGGCAGCCTCCAGATGACCCTTTGTGCCACCCCAGCCGATAACGAGTAGGTCGGCATCCGCTGCACCCATAATCTCGGGCGTAGGCAACTCGTCAGCGATGCGGGCAACCTTTGCCGCACGTGTGCGGGTCATCTCCTGATGGTTGGCGGGCTCGTAAGAGATCGTGCCACGCAGGTGATCCTTCTCCAAGCCACCTATGCGGTGCTGTAAGCCTGCCTTGCCGGGGAATGCCCAGCCGCGAGCCAGGTTCTCACCGCGAGCGTAGGGCTTGAACTCCTCGCCCTCGGGAACAGAATCTACGATGGGAGGACAGATTGCGGGGTAGTCCGCCATTGAG
>JAFUOK010000053.1 GCA_017481925.1 Alistipes sp. | reverse complement strand
CCCATACGCTCGGCTATGATGATGGCTATGGGTGCCACGGTGATCACCGCCACATCGATAAATACACCCACGGCCGTGAGCAGCATTGCCGAGAGCGCCAGCGCAAGGAATATGTGTCGCTGGCCGAGACAATTGACAATGGTGTTGGATATCGATGCCGCCGCACCCGTCTTGATCAGCACGCCCGAGAGCACGCCTGCGGCTATGATGCGGATGATGGCGGGGGTTATATCCTTCACGCCCGAGATCATATTCGCCACGGTAGCCTCCAGCCCCATACCGCCCAGCAGTCCGCCCACGACGGCACCGAGCAGGAGTGAATATACGGGCGAGAAGCGACGTATGATGAGCACTATGGCCACTGCAAGGCCCAAGATTGCTCCTAATGCACTATTCATCTTTATGGAAATTTAGGGTTGTTAGTCTTATTATCTGCTCGACGGTGCGTCTTACGTTCTCCGTAGCCACATCTTTCTGCATAGCCTCGTGAAGTGTCACGGGCCCTGCCACAATAGGCACAATGGCGGCGAAGTCGCTCTTTTGCAGAGCCTCGCAGTCGGCTACGCTGCCACCAATGGCTACTACGGGTATGCCCTGCTCCTTGGCACGTTGCAACACACCGCTGGGGGCTTTGCCCATCACGGTCTGGTAGTCGATGCGCCCCTCACCTGTCAGCACAAGGTCGCTGCCTGCCACCATATCGTCGAAGCGTATGGCGTCCAGAACCATATCTATGCCTGCACGCAGTCGTGCGCCCAGCACAGCCTGCAAGGCGTAGCCCAAACCTCCCGCAGCACCTGCACCCGCCACGTGAGCCGCCTCGGGATTTACCACACGGGCAAAGTTTTTCAGACCTTGATCCAGACGCTCCACAACGGCAGGCGTAGCACCCTTCTGCGGAGCATATACGTAGGCCGCTCCCGTAGGGCCATAGAGTGGGTTGGCCACATCACACGCAACTTCAATTAGACACTCTTTAAGTGCTGGCAATGCGCCACTTGCGTCGATGCGTGCTACACGCTCAAGGCGTGCCCCGCAACCCGCCACGACGTGACCTTTACAATCGTAAAATCTGTATCCCAACGCCTCCAGCATACCCATACCCGCGTCGTTCGTGGCGCTGCCTCCGATGCCTATTAGCAGGTGCCTTACGCCACGTCGCAGAGCATCGGCGATAAGCTCGCCCGTGCCGTATGTTGTCGCAAGCAGAGGGTTGCGCTCCTCCTCTTTAAGCAGCGTCAGTCCGCTGGCTGTGGCCATCTCGATGATTGCAGTTGCGCCACCGTCAAGCAACCCATAGCGAGCCTTGATAGGGCGCATCAGCGGATCGTGCGAGCGCACCTCACACCACTCGCCTCGGAGTGTCGTTATGAGCGCCTCGGCGGTGCCCTCGCCACCATCGGCTATGGCTATCTTCTGCACCTGGCAGTGGGGCAGACGGGCGTGAACGGCCTGCTCGGCAGCTGTAGCCACCTCGAAGGATGAGAGCGAGCCCTTGAACGAATCGACAGCAACGGTAATCTTCTTCATTGTAGGTTGGGGTTTACTTCTTGGATGATGGGCATTGGCGCTCGTCGGTGGAGTTGTGGTAGGGACACTCCTTGTCGCTGCATCCCGAACACTTGGTGTACTTGCGGGCACGGTAGCCACGCACAATAGCCACCGCGAGCCACACCACCACGGCCACGCCGATAAGATATACTATGATTGTTTGCAAAGTCATATGACAAAGATAGTTGTTTTAACTTAAAAATGGGTGTAAAACGAGAGATAAGTGTAATAAGTGTAATAAGTGTAATAAGTGTAATACCTTCTCTTATTACACCTATTGCACCTATTTCATCTATTCTGCCCATTTCACTTCTGCTCTCCTTCCTGCCATCCGTCACCCACGGCCAGCACCAGGTCAGCCACGGCCTGATACTGCTGAATAAGAATCTCAACATATTGCAGCTGCGAGGCGTACCACGTCTGCTGTGTGGATATAACATCCAGATAGTTGCTCATCCCTCGCTCGTAGAGCGCCTGCTGCAGCGAGGCTATACGCTCGTTCTGCTCAACGTAGCGGGCATAGTGCTCGGCTTCGCGGCGCAACGTAGCCACCGACAAGAGTGCCTGCTCCACCTCCTCGAGGGCTTGCAGTACGGCCTGCTCATATTGCAGTGCCGCCTGACGATACTCCTCGCGTGCTATCTGCTCGCTGCGTTTTCTCCGCCCAAAGGCAAACAACGGTTGCGCTATGCTCCCCGCAAGGCTCCACGCCCAGTCGCCCTCGGTGAATACATCCTTCACATCCTTGCCAAAGAGCCCTCCCTGCCCCGTGAGCGAGAGGCTCGGAAAGCGGGCACTGCGTGCTATGCCCACCTTTGCAGCGGCGGCCTCGACGTTGTAGTGCGCCTCCATAAGGTCGGGACGGTGGGTGAGCAGCTCCGAAGGCAGATTCGTTGGCACGCCACGCGGTAGTGTGGGTAGGATGTAGAGTTTGTCCGCCACAGCCTGTGGCACATCACCCAGCAGCGTCGATAGCGATAGCTGCGCCCGTGAGAGCAACATCGTGTACTGCTCCACGTCGGCTGCCGCCTCGCTCACCATACTGCGTGCCTGCTCGCGATCCATCCCCGAGGAGAAGCCGTAGTGCACCATAGAGTCAATCAGCGCGAGGCTCTGCTCCCTCAGGCGCAGGCTCTGCCGTGAGATGGCGAGTTGTTCGCTTGCTTCGATGAGGGTGAAGTAGGTCGTAGCCACAGAGTGTGTAAGCGTCAGCATCGTGGCACGGTAGGCCCACTCCGACGCCATATACTCGGCACGGGCTTGCTGCGTAGGGTAGCTCCACCCCAGAAGTGGCGTCTGCCACGCCACGGTGGGCGAGAGCAGGAACTCGTTGTTTGTGCCCGTCAGGGGTTGTCGTGCGCTCTCGGCCTCGAACTCTACGCCCAATGCAGGGAGCAGCGATGCCCTTGCCGTTGAGATGGTGTGGTGAGCCTCCCTGATGCGTGATAGTGCCACCTGTAAGTCGCGGTTCTGAGCCAGGGCACGCCTCTGGAGCGAGTCCAATAGTTCATCCTCGAAGATAAGCCACCAGCCCCCGTCGGGCAGAGGTTCTGCCGAGGGTACACTATAAATGTAGCGGTCGGGCATTGCGACCGACGGCGCTTGCAGATGGGGTGTGCAGGCGCTCATAAGGAGCAGCAGAGGAAGTAATCGTTTCATAGCGTACGGTCTTTAGAAAATTTCGAGCGCAGGCTCTCCACCAGAAAGTATGCGGCAGGGTAGAGCAGAAGTCCCACCGTCGTGGCTACAATCATTCCGCCCGCCAATGCTACGCCCATAATGTTGCGTGCCGTAGAGAAGTTGCCCGTTGCAAATATCAGCGGCATAATACCCAAGATGAATGCCAGCGCAGTCATAATGATAGGTCGTGCTCGCTCTCGGGCGGCTTCGGTGGCTGCCTCGGCGGCCGTGAGATTGCCCTCTGCGCGACGACGGTCGGCATACTCCACAACGAGAATGGAGTTCTTCGCCGCCAGGCCGATAAGCATAATGAGCGATATCTGCACGTAGATATTATTTACATACGTCGGCTCAATCGCGTGCGCCACAAGCATCGCCACCAGCGCCCCCGCAATAGCGGCCGGCACACTCAGCAGGATGGCTACAGGCAGAGCCCAGCTCTCGTAGAGCGACGAGAGAGCCAGGAAGACAAATATCAGCGCCACGAGATATACTACCCCCGCCCCTGAGCGTGCTTTGGCTTGCTGGTAGGAGAGTCCGCTCCACGCTGTGGCGGCGGTCGGGGGTAGTACCCTGTCGGCCGTGCGCTCAACTGCAGCCATCGCCTCACCCGATGAGATACCCTCGGCGGGGGTGATCGACAGCATGATGGATTCGTAGAGGTCGAACTGCGTAATATACTCTACGCCAACGGTATCCTCCACACTCACAAATGCCGCCAACGGCACGCTCTGCCCGTGGGCATTGGGGACGTAGTAGCGGTTGATTGCAAAGCTATCCTCGCGGGCATCGGGCGAGGCTTGCGCATAGATGCGGTATTGTCGTCCGAAGCGGTTGAAGTTACCTGAATATGTGCCGCCGAGCATCGTGCCCAGCGTAGAGTAAATATCCGCAAGCTCGACACCCTCGCTCATAGCCTGCTCGCGGTCGATGCGGAGCATACGCTGTGGTGTGGAGGCGTGAAACGTGGTACTCACCGTGGCTATCGTTGGCTCCTTGCGTAGCGAGTCCATCAGCATCTGCGCCTGCGAGTAGAGCCACTCGGTGCCCTGTCCCTGCAGGTCCTGCACCTGCAACGAGAGGTCGGACGATATACCCAGACCCGGTATCGACGGGGGAATAATGGCGTAGCACTCGGCTTCGGGTAGAGAGTATAGTTCGGTATTTAGCTCTGCGGCGAGTGCCGAGGCGGAGATGTTGCGTTGCTTGAAATCCTTCAGTACGACAAAAATCACTCCCGACGAGGTGCTTCCCACGCCTGCCATCATATCGAAGCCTGCCGCCAGCGAGGCGTACTCAACGGCCGGGTGTGAGGTTATGATCTGCTCGGCGTGCTGCATAGCCCGCAGCGTAGTGTCGAGTGACGAGGCGTCGGGCGTGGTGACCAGAACCATCATATAACCCTCATCCTCCACGGGCAGAAAACCCGTGGGCAGCGTGCGCCAGCAGAGGAGGATAGCCACGGCCATCACCGCCACGATAAGAGCCGTGCGCAGTGTGTGCTGCACAAAGGTTACGATGCGTTCGCTATAGCGGTTAAGATTGCGCTCCACCACGGCATTAAATCGTCCCAGCAATCCGCGTTGCTCTCCCTTGCGGGGTTTTAGCAGCATAGCGCAGAGTGCAGGCGAGAGGGTCAGGGCATTGAATGCCGAGAGGGTGATAGCCGTGGAGAGCGTAACGGAGAATTGACGAAACAACTGACCCGTAATGCCCTCCATAAAGGATATGGGGATAAAGACTGCCAACAATACCACCGTCGTGGCGATGATGGGCGACTGCACACGCCGCATAGCCTCGACGGTAGCCTCACGGGGGTTAAGCCCTCGTTCTATGCCCACCTGCGCAGCCTCGACCACCACGATAGCATCATCCACAACAAGACCTATGGCCAAGACCAGCGCCAGCAGCGAAATCACATTCATCGAGAAGCCCAGCAGCGGGAACACAGTAAACGTACCGATGAGCGACACGGGCACGGCCACCAACGGAATAAGCGTCGAGCGCCAATCCTGCAGGAAGAGGTATATGATAGCGATGACCAGCACCAGCGCAATCACAAGCGTGCGGGCTATATCCCCGACACCCGCCTTGATATTTTGCGTGGCATCGACTACGGTGTAGATCTCTATCCCGTCGGGCAACGCGGCCTCCTGCTCGCTCATAACCTCCTTGACACGTTTGCCCACCTCCACGGCGTTGCTCGCCGGCTCCTGATATATGACAACGAGTGTCGAGGGGTTGCGCCCCGTCAGCGCCCTTATGGCATACGAGGCGCTGCCCAGCTCCACGTCGGCTACGTCGCGGAGCCTCACCTCGGCACCCGTAGCATCGGTGGCAAGCAGGATAGATGAAAACTCCTCGGCCGTGGAGTAGGCCGCAGGCAGTCGCACGGTGTAGGTGTATGCCACATTCTCGGCGGTAGGCTCGGCGCCGAACTTACCCGCAGGATATACACCGCTCTGCGTGCGGATGGCATCCATAACCTGAGCGGCAGAGAGCGAGTAGTAGTGCAGACGCTCGGGGTGGAGCCAGATGCGCATAGCATACTCGCCCGCACCCATAATCTGCACCTTGCCCACGCCGTTGATCTTCGCCAGACGGTCTTCGAGGTTGATGTAGGCGTAGTTCGACAGGAACTCATCGTCGTAGCGTCCGTCGCTCGCCAGGGCATAGACCATCAGAAAACCCGTGTTGCTCTTCTCGACGCTCACGCCCTGCTCCACGACACTCTGCGGCAGCGATGCCGTAGCCGAGGAGATGTTGTTCTGTGTGAATATGGCGTTCATATCGGGCGACGAACCCACCTCGAAGGTCAGCTGCAACGACATAGAACCGTCGTTGGCGCTCGTGCTCTGCATATATAGCAGGTCGCTCACACCGATAGCCTGCTCGCCCAAGGGTGTGGCAACGGTCTCGTTGATGGTCTCGGCATCGGCACCGACGTAGGAGGTCGTGACCTGCACCACGGGTGGCGTGATGTCGGGAAACTGTGCTATGGCAAGGCGCGTAAGAGCCACAATGCCTGCAAGTGTAATGGCCACCGTGAGCGACAGCGCAAAGACGGGGCGACGAATAAAAAACTCTCCCATAACTACTCATTTTTAGGAATTACCTTCTCGCCGTTGCGTAGTTTCTGACTCCCCTCCACGGCTACACGCTCGCCCGCTGTGAGACCCTCGAGGATGATCCACCTATTGCCAACTGTCTCGCCAAGTGTTACTTCACGCCACTGCGCCGTGCTATCCTTCCCGACAACCCACACCGAGTGCTTGCCCTGCAAGGTGGCAACAGCCTGCTGTGGTACGGTTATAACCCTCTGCCGAGAGCCCAAGCCGTACTCCACCTGGCCATACTCGCCCGCCTTGAGTTGCAGATCAGGGTTGGCAAAGGCTACGACCAGCGTCACGGTACCCGATGTGGGCGACGCCCCCTGACGGGTGTAGGAGTAACGCCCTGCGTAGGGGTATCTCTCGCCCGAGGCAAGGTGCAGGGTGATATCCGACAGGAGCGATGAGTCCTCCTCCGTGTGGCGCATATAGAGTGCCGTGGGGAGCGAGATGTCGGCCGTGAGGGTGTCGATGGCGGCTACGGTGGTAAGTGTAGAAAACTTCGTCTGGGGGCCTACATAGTCGCCCTCGTGAGCCTCGGTGTGGGCCACGATGCCGTCAATGGGGGAGTAGATGCGTGCATAACCCACCTCCAGACGGGCACGATCCACCGCCTCACGTGCTGCACGCACACGACCCTGGGACGAGAGGAATGAGGCGCGGTAGGCGTCGAGTTGCGACGAACTGATAGCCTCCAACCGCGCCAAAGGCTGTGCACGCTCATAGTCGCTGCGTGCCGAAGCCTCGTCGGCTATGGCGGCGGCAAGGTCGGCCTCGGCCGAGCGCAGGGAGGTACGCAGCAGCGAGGCCTCAATCTCGAATAGGAGTTCGCCCCGTCTGACCCGCTCGCCCGAGGTGAAATGTTTACGCAGAAGATAGCCGCTCACGCGCGGAGCGATGGTTGCGGTGTAGTTGCTCTGAAGATGCACGGCAGATGTGTAGCGCATCACGATGGAGTCGGCTCGCGCCTCCGCAGTGGCGATCTGTAACGGCTCAGGCGCAGGTGCGCTCTTGTGGCGTCGGCAGCCCGCGGCCGAGAGCAAAATGATAAGCGGAGTGTAAAAAAATATGTTTCGCATCATAGGCAATTTTTACGGTTTTGCGGTCAAAAAATATGCCATCCGAGGAGTAAGTTACGTTGATGAAAATTTTTATAAATGCTTTTTACACACGATTTTTCGTTGAAAATTATTTGGATAATAGAATTTTTCATATATTTGCACAGATTATAACCACTAATAACTATTAATATGAAAAATTTGGTAGATCAGATCAATGCTCAGATCGAGGTATTTTCGGTAAATGCTGCCGCTCAGGTAGAGAAGAACAATAAGGCTGCGGGTACCCGCGCTCGTAAGGCTGCTTTGGAGTTGTCAAAGCTCTTGAAGGAGTTCCGCAAGGTGTCTGTAGAGGAGGCTAAGAAATAATTTACCGCCTACTTACGTCTAAAAGCAAAACTGTCCTATCCGCAAAGGGTAGGACAGTTGTTTTTTTTGTGAGATAAGCGAGATAAGTGTAATAAGTGTAATACCTTCTCTTATTACACCTATTTTACCTATAGCACCTATAACACTTATTCTTTTTCTCTAACACCCTATAACTTCACGCCCGCCTTCGCAAACAGGGCAGCCTGCTCGCGGTCGATGCCGACCTCGTCAAGTGTTGCGGCCTTGTTGTGGTCGCTCAGGTAGTAGCGCACAGCCGAGTGGTCAAAATTCTCATTCACAAGCGATACACTCTCCTTGACGTACTTCGAACGTATCGACGCCATATCGGCAATGGTGTGGAACGCAGAGTGTGTCGTGGCCGTAGCCTCGGCATTGCTCCGTGCCGCCGTAACCTTTTGGGGAAAGAGCTCATTGTATCGGGGCGAGAACCACGCCAGCGATGCCACGTGCAGCTGATAGTAGGTCGTGGTGGGTGAGGAGTGCAGGAAACGGCCAATCCTGTCATCGAACAAATCCTCGCCGTGGTCCGAACAGTAGTACATCGCCGTGCAGGCCTGCTCGGCCTCGAGCGTAGAGATAATCTCATTGAGAACATAGTCCGTGTAGAGCGTGGAGTTGTCGTAGGCGTTGCGTATCAGCTCCACGTTTCGGCGCGATATGGCCACATCGTCATCGGGCGTAAAGCGGGCCCACTCGCGCGGGTAGCGCTGATGATAACTGAAGTGCGAACCATACATATGCAGGATGATGAGCAGACGCTCCGAGCGATCCTCCTTAAGGATGCGTTGCAGACGCTCCACCAGCGCCCCGTCGTAGCTCAGTGCAGGCAGAAACTCCACCTCGGAGGCATCCTCGGCCAGGAAGTCAATCATAGCACCCTGCGGTGCCTGATTCGATATGAAGTAGGTCTTGAAGCCCGCCTCGTTAAAGAGTGCCGGCATACCCTTGCGGCGAAACAACTCCTCGTGCTCCGAGGTAGCCACCGACGAGAGTATCATCGGTACGCTCTTGTGCGTGGTGTTGCTCTGTGTCGTAATGCCCTCGAAGAGAACTATATCCTCGCGAGCCGAGAGCAGGGGTGTGGTCTCACGCTCATAGCCATAGAGTTGCCACGACGCAGCACGTGCCGCCTCGCCAATGACCATCACATATACCTCACGCTCTGCGGGCTCGGTATCGCGCTTGGCATCGTAACTAAAAGAAGCACTCGTAGAGTGGAAATTTGCAATCTTGTTGGACTCCGAGATAGCAACACCCATATTATACATCACGTTTATGGGAAAAACCTCGTCGCGCAGCGTAGCACGGCGGTCGGGACACGCCGCAAAGAGCGTCACGCAGCCTGCCACCATCGTCACGGCACCCGACAGCATCATCTTTCTGCGTGCCACATCATCCAATATGATATGTCGGCGCAGATGCTCCACGCCAAGCCACAACAGGGGCAGATATATAACGCATACGGCAATGACCGAGGGATAGATATTCGCCAGCAACTCGCCCGCCTCGCCGGGGTTGGTGGTCGTGAGGTTAAGGAACATATCCGCCGCCACGACCGAGTTGCCGAACAGATACGACAGTACCACCTGAAAGGCGCTGAAGAAGATAAACGGGAATGACCACCACACCATAGCGCCCGAGCGGCGTGACAGAGCCGCCAGGAGTGTATAGAAACCGAGCGGTAAGAGCAGAGCCGTCACAGCCTCCCAGAAGGGGTTATGCTCGGTGTGTGTCAGAATCGCCACGGGCAAGATCAGCGACAGGATGAGTGCCGCAGCAAGCAGGCGTGGGTTATATATCTTTTTCACAACTAAAATGCTTCATTAATATTAATTATCAGGCCACTGCACTTGCGACCAAAGCCGTAGTCGATACGCAGTGCCGTACGCTCGCCGGCGCTCAGCCTAAGGCCGACGCCATACGATGGCAACACCTCGCCCCAATCGAATATCTTGTGAGAGGCAAAGACACTGCCCGCTCCGCCCCACACAACAACGCCTATGGGGCCATATACTCTCTGACGCAGTTCTAACTGTGCCGTAGCCATCTTGCGGTCGGTGTAGCGGCCATAGTAGTAACCACGCATACGGCTCTGACCGCCCATAGTGGGCCAGTAGAACCACGGCGCGGCGGATGACCACGCATCGGCGTAGAGGTCGAGAGCAGCCACAGCACCCTGCCACAATGACTGATAGTAGTTGGCCTGTGCCGTCAGGTGCCACAACGTCTGCGAGTAGTTACCCAACGCCTTGGGGCGCACCTCACCCGTCAGGGCGAGATATATGCCTTGCGAGGCGTTATATTGCGAGTTGCGAGTGTCGAAACGAAGAGTGAGCGAGAGACCCGTAGTATATGTGCTTCTGACACCCTGACCTCCTGCCTGGAGATACTCCTCCGCCAGCGGCTCCACCTCACGACCTGCGCCATAGCGCATATCTACGCCCGCGCCCACGTGCAGACCACCCGCGATATGATGCAGATAGGTCGCCGTGCCGTATGTGGTGAAGAGGGTGTAGCGTGTGCGGATGTTGTTGATGGCCGCATCGTAGCCCAAGCCCCAGAATCGTGTCGGCAGCGAGCCGATGCCCACATCGTAGAGCAGACGTCCTTCACCCATTCCAAAGAGTTGCTCGCCCGCAATCTGCAGACGGTAGAAGCCGTCTATGGAGGCCATCACCGAGGCTGCCAGATGCGAGTAGGGGTGTTGCTCCTTGCCACGATATGCTACCGAGGCCGAAAGCGTGAGTGCCAGGTCGGTCTCGGGCGTATAGGCTATGCCGGCACGGCCCGTAAGCGTGAACTTATCGCTCTGCTTAAGGGGCATTGAGAGCCGTCCCACGGCTCGTTGCAGGAACGATGGGCGTGAGGCACGGTCGAAGGCGGCCTGTACGGAGGCGTAGTCTATGTTCTGGGCATAAGAAATGTGTGCCGACGCTAACAGTAGCATCGGCAACACTATACGAAGTATGTTGCGTTTAGCAATCACTCTTTTCTATCGGTAAGCCTCGATGAAGGTGAAAAACTCCTCCTGCTCCTGCTTACTCAATTCTCCTTTTTTACAATATATCAATTCGCCCTCCTTGCTCACCACAATCAGCACAAAGCAGTTGTTGCAGTCGCCCAGACCCCACGCACGTGCAAGGTTGCGGTTGTCGTCGGCCAGCACGATGGCGTTGTTCTTCTCGGTGCGACCTCGTGCCATTGTGCGGACGATAGCGTTGGGCAGCATCGTATCCTTGAGGTTCAGCACTCCAAAACCCTCAATATTGGGCCCTGTGGCCGTGTGTCGGCGCTCCATCTCGTAGGTGAACTCCTCGTTCTGCTTATGCTTGTCGGGGTCGATGTAGAAGAATATGATATTCTTCTCACCGAAGAAAGGCAACTTCATGGGGTTGTTGCGTAGATCTTTCAACTCGATATTCTCCACCTTGTGGGGGATGGGCTGCATAGGCTGACCCTTCAAATCGTTCTGCGCTGAGGCTGTATAGGCAACCACGGCAAGCGCAAAGGTAAGGATTGTTTTTCTCATAATCATTTTACTCTTTCAAATAAACTAATCAGACGGTGCAAAAGTAAGAAAAAAATCAGGCCGATGTACCGCCGATATCCGCTTTTGGCATATATTTAGCCACTTTGGACTGCTTTTCGAACATATTTTCTGATTTATGTGTCAATTGTTCCTCGGCAAGAATTGTGCAGTTTTGCTCATTGGTGATAATTGCCTATCTTTGTCTAAACAAAAAGCTATTATGAAACAGAAAATACTCTTTGTCTGCCTCGGTAATATATGCCGCTCGCCGGCGGCGCACGCCGTGATGGAGGCTGTCGTGGAGCGTGAGGGTTTGCAGTCGCAGATCGAAATAGACTCGGCCGGCACATACGGAGGTCATGCAGGTGATCTGCCCGATCCGCGTATGCGTGTGGCTGCTATGCCACGCGGTTACTCGCTCACGCATCGTGCGCGTAAGTTCCGTGAGGATGACTTCTACGATTTCGATATGATTGTGGTGATGGACGACGGTAACTACCGCGACGTGGAGCGTCTATCGCCCGAGCGTAAATATATGTCGAAGGTGCGCCGTTTTGTGGAGTTCTGTCGCCACCATCCCGACCGCACATACGTTCCCGACCCATACTACGAAGGTCGTGAGGGGTTCGAGCTGGTTCTCGATATGCTGGAGGATGGCTGCGAGGGGTTGCTCGACGAGCTGAAAAATTTAAAATAAATACGTCATTCCACATTTTCACTACTGACGACTTTGCTGATACAGAAGAAGATTGTAAGTGAAAATGGTTGGAATCTACCATTATGAATGATGCTTTGCTGATACTTACTTATCTTCATATCTATCAGCAATGCAGTTTCAACAAAGGTAGATTGCCACAGATGTTTATGTATACGATTTGTGTATCAGTTAGGCACTGAAATAAACATCTTCGCAATGACGCATTTTGAATTAAAAAAAACCGAAGGTTCTTTCGAACCCTCGGTTTTTTCTTATGCCTTCTTCTGTTCGGGTGTGGACATACGTCGGTAGGTATTGGGCGTATATCCTGTCACTCGCTTGAAGGTGGTGTAGAAGTGCTCGGTCGATTTGAAACTCAGCGCAAAGGCAATCTCCTTGATCGAGTCGCGTGTATTGGCCAGCAGATACTGTGCGTGGCGCAGCTTGATCTCCATAAAGTACTTTGCGGGCGGATGACCCGTGTAGTCGCGGAAGATCTTTCTAAACCACGAATAGCTCACGTTGAGCTGTGCCGCCAGCGCCTCGAGGTCGATATTCTGCGTTACGCTCTCCTGCATAATGCTCTTGGCCTGCTCGACGATCTGATCCAGATGGTCGGTAGAGAGAGTCTCGTTGCGCACGCTGAAGTTGACGATGCCGATCATATGCATCACTATACCCGCCAGCATCTGCTGTGCCGCAGGGCGATCCACGGCTGCCACCTCGATGGCACGCTGGTAGAGGTCAATGAGCTCGCGGTTGAGACCAATGCAGAACAACTGCTCATCCTCTGCAAAGAGCTTGCGGATGGCTTGCTCGGCCATATCGCCCGTGAAGCCGATGTAGTACTCGTTCCAACCAACCTCCGGTGAGGGTCGGTAGGTGTGCCATACGCCCGGGCGCAGAAGAATCATCGTACCCTTCGACACGGTGTACTGTCCCTGCTCGGTGGTTAGTGTACCACGGCCCTTGACGATGTAGAGTAGCTGGTACTCGTTCAGAACACGTCCGCGGGCGGGGTCAAACACATAGCCGTTGGGGTGGTCGGGCGCAGGATATTGCTCGTCGGGTGTTACCACCTGCGAACCTACTACATTCACGCCGCAGCCATACTGAAGGTCGGTCTTGCTGGGAATTAGATAATGGAATTTAATATCTGAAGATTTGGTTGTTTCGTCCATACAATTTTACTTTAATATTTCGGGCAGGAATGAACTGATAATAAGAACGGCAATACCCGCTACGAGTACCACGATGGTACGCTTCGAGCAGCCTTTCCACTCTTTAAGGATGATGCCCCACACGTTTGAGAAAACGACGTTGAGCGCCATAAGGATGCACCAGCTGAAGGTTAGCAGCGATGCCGACTCGGTAAGAAAACCTTTACCTAAGCTCAGACCGAAGAACTGACTGTACCACAGCACTCCAGCCAGGGCGCAGAATACAAGGTTGTTGGCCCACAGCGAAGTTTTGCCATAGTCCGAAAAAGTCTTGTTGCGCTGGTTCTGGTAGAGGCAATAGACGGCATTGGTCAGAAAACCGCCGAGCGTCACCATAAAGGTTGCGGGCAGGGTCTTGTAGATGTCGGCCGTGGCATCGCCGAAGTTGAGCGGCTCGCCAAAGCCCAGACCAATGTTGAAGCAGGCACTCATAAAACCGGCCAACAACGCCACGGCAATACCCTTGGTGAAGTTGAAGTCCTTGACCGCCTCACGCTTCTGCTCCTCCGAAAGCGACTGCGACTTCATATGGCCCGCCACGCCGATGATGGCGATACCTGCCAATGTAACCACAACGCCTATGACAACCGATGCGGTAAGATCGCCGGCACGACCCAGCAGCAGGGGAGTAAGTATTGTACCCAGGCCTGCGCAGGTGCCAAGAGCCAGCGACTGACCCAGTGCCACGCCAAGATAACGCATCGACAGTCCGAACGTAAGACCTCCCACACCCCACAGCACTCCGAAAAGGGCAGTGAGTGCACTCTCGCGGGGGTAGGCGGCGTAGAGTTCAAAGAGCGAGTGACCCTCGGGCACGGCCAGCATAGCACCCGCAATGGGGAAGATGAGCCATGCGAAGATGCCCTGCACGAGCCAATACGACTCCCAACTCCACGAGCGTATCTTGTTGATGGGCACATAACTGCTCGATTGGCAAAATGCGCCCACCGCAATGATTAATAATCCAATGATAATCTCCATAGTGTGTCAGATTATGAACGCTTTGAAGTTACCTCGGCCTCGTACTTGTTGATCTCGGCAATATACTCCTCGCCTACGGGCACGCCATTCTTCATGCAGAACATATCCCATACGGCGTTCCAGGGCAGTGACTTGCACTCCTCCAGCAGAGCCAGACGCTCGAAGCCCTTACCCTCGGCCTCAAACTCACGCAGCGTAGTGAGGGGCTCCAGCAATGCCTGCAACAGACACTTCTGCGTAGCGCGGGCACCGATAACGTAGGCACCGATACGGTTGATCGAAGCGTCGAAGTAGTCCAGACCGATATGTACACGACCCAGGGCGTCGCAACGAACGATCTCCTTCGTAAGGTCCAGGGTCTCGTCGTTGATGATCGTCACGTGGTCAGAGTCCCAACGCACGGGGCGGCTCACGTGAAGCATAACCTCGGGTGTGAACAGAAGCAGCGATGACATCTTGTCGGCGATAGACTCGGTGGGGTGGAAGTGACCCGTGTCGAGAGTAACCATGATGCCCTTCTGTGCAGCGTAGCCGATGTAGAAGTCGTTGCTACCCACGGTGTAGCTCTCCAGACCGATACCGAATACCTTTGACTCTACCGAGTCGCGCATCCACTCGTACTTCTGCTCCAGAATCTCGTCCAACGACTGCTTCAGGATGGCACGGTACTTCATACGATTGACGGTGAGATCCTTCGAACCGTCGTGTACCCAGATGTTGAGCATTGCGGGATCACCCTGACGGCGACCCATCTCGTTGGCAATGGCACGGCAACGCTTGGTGTGCTCAACCCAGAACGAACGGATATCCTCCTTGGGGCTGGCAAGGGTCAAATCCTCGCTCTTGGGGTGTGAGAACGATGTAGAGTTGAAGTCGAGCTTCATGCCGTTCTTCTCGGCCCACTGCATCCAGCTCTCGAAGTGCTTGGGCTCCAGCTCGTCACGATCTACGGGGCCTGTCTCGCGGAAGTCTGCATAGCTTGCGTGCAGGCTCAGACGGTGATTACCCGGAAGAATTGATACAACCTTCTCGATGTCGGCCTGCAACTCCTCGATGTTGCGTGCGCTGCCGGGGTAGTTACCCGTAGCCTGAATGCCGCCCGTCAGAGCACCTGCATCCTCAAAGCCCTTCACGTCGTCAGCCTGCCAGCAGTGCAGCGAGAGCTGAATATTCTGCAACGCATCCATCGCAGCGTCGGTATCGACACCAATTGCGGCGTAACGCTCCTTGGCGATCTCATACGCCTTTTCGATCAGTTCTTTCTTCATAGTGTATTGTTTTTAAGATTACAAATTTTTTCTTTTAGGGGTAATAAGTGTAATAGGTGTAATAAGTGGGGGCTTTTTACTCCTTATATATTGTCAGGTATTTGGCGTAGGCTTCGTCCCACAGAGTCTTATCCTGGGGCGTAAATATCAGTCGCTCGGGCAGTGACTCGGCAATTAGGCTGCGCATCTTGTCAATGCTATCCACCACGCCGACCCACTTGGCCTGCATCATCACATTACCCAATGCCGTAGCCTCCGACGAGCCCGTCTCGACCTTCAGACCCGTAGCATTGGCGGTGTATTGGTTGAGCATCATATTGCGGGCTCCGCCACCGATTACATACATCACCTCCAGGGGTGCGGGGGCAAACTCCTGCAGCATACCCACCACCTGACGGTAGCGCAACGCCAGCGACTCGAATATACAACGCACCGTCTGCCCAACGCTTTCGGGCACGGGCTGCGCGGTTGAGCGGCAATACTCCTTTATGGCCTCAATCATCGACTTGGGGTTGGCAAAGCACGCCGCATCGGGGTTGATCAGAGAGCGGAACGGCTCCGATGCCTCGGCTTGCTCGATAAGCGACTGATAACTCATCTGCTCCCACTCGGTACGCGAACGCTCCAACAGCCACATGCCGCATATATTCTTCAGTACGCGAATCGTACCCTCGATACCTCCCTCGTTGGTGAAGTTGAGTTCGAAACTACGCTCCGAGATAATCGGCTCCTTGGACTCTATGCCCATGAGCGACCACGTGCCCGAACTCAGATATGCCGAGCCGTCGCCCGAGAGCTGTGTGCCTGCCACGGCCGAACCTGTGTCGTGACCTGCTACGGCCACTACGGGCACAGCACCCAGACCCGTCTCCGAGCGCATCTCTTCCGTAAGGGTGCCTATCTGCGTGCCGGGCATAGTTATAGGACCGAAGTTTTCCTCTTTCAGGCCGAGCAGCGCGAGAATATCCTTATCCCAGCACTTTGTGCGGGGGTCGATCATCTGCGCCGTCGAGGCTATGGTATATTCGGTGATCATCTCACCCGTCAGAAGATATGCCAGTGCATCGGGTATAAAGAGAATCTTCTCGGCTGCCGCCAGCGCCGAGCAACGGTTGCGACGCAGCGTGTCGAGCTGGAATACCGAATTAAAATTCATTATCTGGATGCCCGTCTTCTCGTACAGTGTCTTGCGGGGCATACGTTCAAACAGACGCTCGGGGGCATCCGTGGTATGCGGATCGCGGTAGCAGTAGGGCAGTCCCAACATCAGACCATCCCCGCCAAAGAAGGCAAAATCAACGCCCCACGTGTCGATGCCGATCGATGCCACCTCGACGCCTCGCTCGGCCACCTTGCGCAGTCCCTCCACTACGGATGAGTAGATGGCGGGCAGATCCCAATAGAAGTGTCCCTGCATCTGAATGATGGTGTCGGGGAAGCGGTGAATCTCCTCCATTGATAGTTTGCCATCGCTGAGCGTGGCCAGGATCACACGTCCGCTGGTGGCGCCAAGGTCGATGGCGATGAAGTTGTGAGTGGTCATTATTCGCAAAATTTTAGTTTGTGCAGTGGTTGCAATTTAAATTCTAACAAATATACGCCATTATTTTTATTCTGATATGAGGGGTAATGATTTTATCACTTTCTATTTTGATTTAGATTTTTTTTAATAATTATCACCGCTCTTTCGTGTTGTAGCGTTGCAACGGGGCATAAATGAGGTTTTATACCATTTTTGCCTGCCTTGGCTAATTATATATTCTGATTCGTGCCCACACTCCGATTTGCAGCCACACGGGACGCGATTTCTTTGAGCATAATTATTCCTAAAACGAAAAATTTTTCTACCTTTGTCAGTTGTAACGATGGATAAGAAGGCTAAACTTTTACGCAAAACCGAGCACGAGCGCCGTATCGTGGCCGATATGATAGCACTCTATTGCCGTAAAGTTCACGGCAGCAAGGAGTTGTGTGACGAGTGTCGTGCCTTGGCCGAGTATGCCGACCGCCGCACACTTGCCTGTCCGCAGATGGAGGAGAAGAGCTTCTGCTCGCAATGCAAGACACACTGCTACCGCGCAGATATGCGCGAACGCATACGCGAGGTTATGCGCTTCTCGGGTCCTCGCATAGTGTTTTACCACCCGTGGGCGGCGTTGCGCCATCTCTACTACTCGAAGATAAGGAAAAGTTAATTTCAAACACATAAAACGATGAAACAGGATAATCAGATTTTCGATCTTATTGCCAATGAGCGCGAGCGTCAGATGCACGGCATCGAGCTTATTGCATCGGAGAACTTTGTAAGTGATCAGGTTATGGCGGCTATGGGTTCCGTGCTGACCAACAAATATGCCGAGGGCTATCCCGCAGCACGCTACTATGGTGGTTGCGAGGTTGTCGATAAGGTGGAGCGCCTGGCTATCGAGCGTCTGTGCGAGCTGTACGGCGCCGAGTATGCCAACGTACAGCCCCACTCGGGAGCGCAGGCCAATATGGCTGTATTCTTTGCCGTAATGCAGCCCGGCGATACCTTTATGGGTCTGGATCTTGCACACGGTGGTCACCTCTCACACGGCTCACCCGTCAATATGTCGGGTAAGTACTTCAACGCCGTAGGCTACCAGCTCAGCGAGGCAACGGGTACGATCGACTACGGCGATATGGAGCGCAAGGCTCTGGAGCATAAGCCCAAATTGATTGTTGGTGGTGCGTCGGCTTACTCACGCGAGTGGGATTACAAGCGTATGCGCGAGATCGCCGACAAGGTGGGCGCATTGCTTATGGTCGATATGGCTCACACGGCAGGTCTTATCGCCGCAGGCATCCTGGATAACCCCGTGAAGTATGCCCACATCGTAACCTCTACAACCCACAAGACCCTGCGTGGTCCTCGTGGTGGTATCATCCTCATGGGCAAGGACTTCGAGAACCCGTGGGGCTTGACCACTCCCAAGGGCGTAGTTAAGATGATGTCGCAGATTCTGAATTCGGCTGTATTCCCCGGCATTCAGGGTGGCCCGTTGGAGCACGTCATCGCAGCCAAGGCTGTAGCCTTTGGTGAGGCTTTACAGCCCGAGTATAAGGAGTATCAGAAGCAGGTACAGCGCAATGCACAGGCTATGGCGGAGGCATTCGCAAAGCGTGGCTATAAGGTCGTGTCGGAGGGTACTGACAACCACCTTATGCTCATCGACCTTCGCACCAAGTTCCCCGAACTGACGGGTAAATTGGCAGAGAAGTGCCTCGTAGCAGCTGATATTACTACGAACAAGAATATGGTGCCGTTCGATTCACGCTCACCGTTCCTCACTTCGGGCCTTCGTTTCGGTACGCCCGCCATCACCACACGTGGTGTTAAGGAGGATAAGATGGACTACATCGTCTCTCTTATCGACCGAGTGCTGAGCGACCCCGAGAACGAGGCAAATATCGCCGCCGTTCGCAAGGACGTAAACGCCATGATGGCCGAGTACCCCTTGTTTGCGTGGTAGGGTAGGAACATCTATATCATATTAGACCGCTCCCGTGTGGGGCGGTTTTTTTTGTGGATAATAAGTGTAATAGGTGTTATAAGTGTAATACCCGTTCTCATAAAATTTATTACACCTATTACACCTATTTCACCTATCTCACCTATAACACTTATTTCACTTATTGCCCCTATTTCACTCTTTTCACCTATTCCTCCCACCACCTCTCACACTTTTTCTGCCTCGGTGACCGTTATAGATGTGGCCCGAAGAAAAAATTTATAAAATAATTTCAAAAAGTGAAACAAAAGGTCGCCTCCGTGCGTAATAGTTAAAACGGAAAATGTGGCCATCGGGCTGAACTGAAGAAAAATATTAAGATATATGCGTCAATTAAAGATTACAAAGTCGATCACCAACCGCGAGAGCGCGTCGCTCGACAAGTATTTGCAGGAGATTGGTAAGGAGGATTTGATCACCGTAGAGGAGGAGGTAGAACTTGCCCAGCGCATCCGCAAGGGTGACCAGGAGGCGTTGGATAAGCTCACGAAGGCCAACCTGCGCTTCGTGGTGTCAGTAGCCAAGCAGTATCAGAATCAGGGACTTAGCCTGCCTGACCTGATCAACGAGGGTAACCTCGGACTTATCAAGGCCGCCGAGAAGTTCGACGAGACACGAGGCTTTAAGTTCATCTCTTACGCCGTGTGGTGGATTCGTCAGTCTATTCTGCAGGCGCTGGCCGAGCAGTCACGTATCGTACGTCTGCCCCTGAATCAGGTGGGCTCACTCAATAAGATCAACAAGGCTTTCGCACGCTTCGAGCAGGAGCACGAGCGCACCCCCTCACCCGAGGAGTTGGCCACCGAGTTGGAGTTGCCTAAGGAGAAGGTGTCGGATACGCTACGTGTAGCGGGTCGCCACATCTCGGTCGATGCTCCCTTTGCCGATGGCGAGGACAACAGCCTGCTGGATGTGTTGGTGAATACCGACTCGCCCAATGCCGACCGTGGTCTTATCAACGAGTCGTTGGCTACGGAGGTGGATCGTGCTCTGGAGACACTCACGGAGCGTGAGCGCGATATTATCAAGTACTTCTTCGGCATCGGTTGCTCGGAGATGACCTTGGAGGAGATTGGCGAGAAGTTTGACCTTACACGTGAGCGTGTGCGTCAGATCAAGGAGAAGGCTATCCGCCGCCTGCGCCACTCATCACGAAGCAAGTTGCTGAAGTCTTACCTCGGATAACGAGTTGAATAAAAGAGAGAAAAATCCTGCTACCTAACGTAAAGTAGCAGGATTTTTTTATGCTATCACCCGATAGCCGCACCTCTCAAAGAGTTCGCGTGCCGTGCGACAATCAAACTGCCGCCATTTATTCTCCGCGAGCGCATTGTCACGGGGTATTGCTCCCGTCTCTATCACGGCAACATTCGCTCCGCTCATCAGTGCCGCCTCGGATGCGGGATGCACACATATATGCTTCACCACCGAGCCGCCCGACAGACGCAGTACGGCAATCTGTTTGGCTATCTCCTCGTCGCTGATGCGTGGTTGCGTGCCCAGCGGTGTACCCTCGACGGGAATACGTGCCATAATGCCCGAGATGTAGGCTCCATAGCGCACCGCACCCAAGAAGCGCTCGGCAATCTCGTCGTAGGTATGCTCTGCACCCACGGGCTCAACCAAGTGAATGAGGTTGAGTGGCGAGTGCTGAATAGCATCGAGAGTAGCCTCCCGCTCGGCAATACGGAAGTGGGTATTTATGCCCTCACGCAGACGTATGGCATGATAAACACCATCTACGCCACTATCATACAGGGCGTTGGCCGTCGCCAGCCCAAACTCTCCCACATTGACCACTATCTCATACGCTCCCTCGACCGCCTTGCGTATTGCACCCACAAACTCAGCGATGGTCTCCAACGAGTAGTGTTGCGTGGTACGCAGGACGATGAAATGCACGCCATCGGCTACATATTCGCCGACACGGGCGACAATCTCGTCGATGGAGTATATCTTCTCGTCGCCGATCAGTCCCCACGCCTTACCGAAGGAGCAGAAGTCGCAGTTCATGGCGCACGACGCATAATCCACACCGATAGCACCCCACATATACGCTCCGCCACCCGTCAGGTTAAGGCTCGCCTCGTGTGCCCGCTCACGCAGGTAGTCGCACTCCTTGCTCGAAGTCTCAATGTGGAGCAACTCCACAATCTCCTCGTGCGTGAGCACACGGCCTGCCAAGGCAGCATCGTAGGCTCGGTCTATTTTTTCGTATGTAGTCATTATAGAATCTCATCGAGGATTTTACAAGCCGACGCTACGGCCTTCGGGCAGATGGTGAAGAGGAGGTTCTGCTCCATAATCTTTGCCATCTCCTCGGGCTTGCTCAAATCATAACCCAGCACGTGACGGCACACTACACTGCTATTCTCCTTGGTAAAACGCTCCTCAAACTCCGCCTTCTTTGCCAGAAGGATGTTCTTCTGCTCGGTAGATTGAGGCTCGCTGTAACCATATTTTAGACCCAATGCCATCAGCGCACCCGTCACACATCCGCACGTGCGACCGCCCCACATGCCACCACCGAAGGCGGCAGAGATTTTGAGAGCCTTGTCGGGGCAAATGCCTAATTTGTTGGCCGCGTGGCCCATAACGATCTGCGAGCAGTCGATACCCTGCTGGAAGAGTTCAGTGATTTTTTGTTTTGTAAGATTTTCGATTTTCATAACGTTGTAGATTTAAAGAGTATAACAAATTTATTCACTATTTGCACTCTTTATCCTCACGTTGTCGTTAAAACGAAAGATTCACGCTAAAAACGAAAATGTGGCTGCGGTTTGTTTATCGCAAAACAACGAATAGAGAAGGAGGCACTTAAAGCACCTCCTTCTCCATGATGTAGTCATCCATAACAAACCCGAAACCTATGTCGGCGCACTCCTCCTTGATGACGCGAAAACCTTTGGCTATATAGACCTCGTAGGCGTGCGTGTTGTTGCGGTTTACCGTGAGATATATCGCCTGTAAACCCTCCTCGCGGCATATCTCGCACATACGCTCCAGGCCAAGTGAGAACAATCCGCGGCCACGATTCTTTTTCAGAATATAGTATTTGCTCAGGAACAGACGCTCGCCCTGCGGCTGCACACCGAAGTAGCCCAGGATCTCGTCGCCCTCCTCGATAAGGAAGTAGCGGTAGCCCTGCATGAACTGCCCCGAAATGGCCTCCACGCT
>JAFUOK010000052.1 GCA_017481925.1 Alistipes sp. | reverse complement strand
CTGTGTTTATGATCTTTGCTGCATCGTTCTTCGGAGCTTTCGAGATCGTGTTGCCCGAGAAACTGGTCAATGACAGCGACTCGAAGTCGGATAAGGGGGGGCTTGCAGGTATCTTCTTTATGGCTCTTACGCTGGTACTTGTGTCGTTCTCTTGTACGGGTCCCATCGTAGGATCGGTATTGATCCAATCAACTTCGGGCGAGTTCTGGACGCCGATTATCACTATGTTGGCTTTCTCGGTTGTCTTTGCTCTGCCGTTTACGCTCTTTGCCCTGTTCCCCACCTGGCTTAAGCAGTTGCCCAAGAGTGGTGGCTGGCTCAACTCCGTGAAGGTTGTGTTGGGTTTTGCCGAGTTGGCACTCGGATTGAAGTTCCTCAGCGTAGCCGATCAGACCTACCACTGGGGCTTGCTCGACCGTGAGGTATATCTGGCATTGTGGATTGCAATCTTCTCACTTATGGGATTGTATCTGCTGGGTAAACTCAAGTTCAAGCACGATAGCGATATGCCTTATCTCTCGGTAACTCGTTTGGTGCTGGCAGTGGTGGTATTCTCGTTCGTAGTATATATGATCCCCGGTATGTGGGGTGCTCCGCTGAAGGCACTTTCAGGTTACTTGCCTCCTATTCAGACTCAGGACTTTGTTGTTGGGGCGGGTAGTGCCGCAACCTCTTCTTCGACATCTGCTCCTACGTCGGGCGTAAAGTATGGCGATGTGTTGGAGTTGCCTTTGGGCCTGGATGGCTTCTTCGATTTGGAGGAGGCTGAGGCATACGCAAAGCAGGTTGATAAGCCTCTGTTTATCGACTTTACGGGTCACGGTTGTGTGAACTGCCGTGAGATGGAGGCACGCGTATGGTCAGATCCGCGAGTGCTGGATATCCTGCGTAACGAGTATGTTGTCGTGGCTCTGTATGCCGACGATAAACTGAAGGTTGATGAGGCTGACTGGGTGACCACCGATTCGGGTAAGGTGCTCAAGACGCTGGGTAAGATTAACTCATACTATGCACTCAAAACCTATGGCGTAAATGCGCAGCCCTACTATGTTTTGCAGGGTCATACGGGCGAGCCTATGGTAACACCGCGTGGTTACGATCTGGATGTGCAGGGATTTATCAATTTCTTGCAGAGCGGTGTAGATGCCTATAAGGCAGGTAAGTAGTCAAATCAAAAGAGAAAAAGAGTATGGGAATGGAAAAATATGAATCTAAACAGCAGCAGGTGCTAAAAGGCGCCTCGCGTATCTACCCGCTTATCACGCGTTTCGATATGCTTACGCCGGCACTTCAGGACAAGGTCGAGGAGTGGCACGCTACGGAGGATACATGCTCATTTAAGGTTAAGGGTTTCACCGTAGCACTGCGCATCGTCGAGCGTGTGGAAAATAAACATATCAAGATTACGGGTGATAATGAGCAGGGTGGTTTGCCTGTTGATTTCTCTTTCTGGATCCAGCTGCACGAGGTGACCGATGCTGATACCCGTATGCGTATGGTTCTGCATGCCGATCTCAATGTGATGATGCGTATGATGCTCGGCAGCAAATTGCAGGAGGGTCTGGATAAGGCAGTTGAGGGTCTGGCAATGGCTTTTAATCAAATGCCGTAGCAGTTTTTGTGAATGATGGACAAATGGAACTTATTTCGTTGAAAAAAAACACACTTTTAGTTTGTTAATCATCAAAAATGTAGTACATTTGCAGACCCAAAGAAACTAAATGTTAAATTAAAAAATAAATAATTACTATGACTAAGGCTGATATCGTTAATGAAATTGCCAAGAGTACTGGTGCCGAGAAAGTTTTGGTACAGACTATCGTAGAGGCATTTATGGAGAACGTAAGAACCTCTCTCGCAGAGCATAACAATGTATATCTTCGTGGATTCGGTAGCTTCATCATCAAGAAGCGTGCAACCAAGGTGGCTCGTAACATCTCTAAGAACACCACCATCACCATCCCCGAGCACAATATTCCCGCTTTCAAGCCCGCTAAGAGCTTCGTTGCGAAGATTAAGTAAGAACTTAATAACCAATTAAAAAATAAAGACTATGCCAAACGGAAAGAAGCACAAGCGTCATAAGATGGCTACGCACAAGCGTAAGAAGCGTCTTCGTAAGAATCGTCATAAGAAGAAGTAATCTTCTTTGCGGTTAGAACTGCGTTAGCAAGTAGGTAGATTAAAAGGTAAAGAGCGATTATTGTCTAACGCCCTTTACCTTTACCTATTTTTAATAAACATTTACAATGAATCGAGAGTTAGTAATCAACGTTACCCCGACCGAGATCACCATCGCTCTTTGTGAGGACAAGGTTCTTGTCGAGCTGAGCAAGGAGCAGTGCAAGACAGGCTTTTCTGTCGGCGACATCTATTTGGGTAAGGTGCGTAAAATTATGCCGGGACTGAATGCCGCTTTCGTCAATATAGGACACGAAAAAGACGCATTTATCCACTACCTCGATTTGGGAAGCCAATTCCTCTCGTTGCAGAAGGTTGTTGATAGTCGCCAGCCCGGACGACGAGGAGTGAAGGTGGAGTCGATGCGATTGGAACCCAATATTGAAAAGCAGGGCAAGATAGCATCATATCTCCAGGTAGGACAGACCGTTATGGTACAGGTGGCCAAGGAGGCCATTTCGACCAAGGGCCCGCGCCTTACGGCGGATATCTCGCTTGCAGGCCGTAATGTGGTGCTGGTGCCATTTACGAGTAAGATCTCCATATCGCAAAAGATCCGTTCGACGGATACCAAGAAACGCCTGCGCCGTATTGCCGCCGGTGTACTTCCCAAAAATTTTGGCGTTATCATACGCACCGCAGCCGCCGAGGCAAACGATGCCGACATTGAGCAGGATATCCTTTCGCTCATCGAGCGCTGGAATAAGGCTGTAGGTAACATACGCAAACAAGAGGCTCCCTCGCTGCTGATGAGCGAGATGAACAGAGCCAACACCATAATCCGCGATTCGCTCAATTCGACCTTCTCACAAATCACGGTCGATGACGAGGCGATGTATAGCGAGATTAAAAACTATATTAAAATCATCGACCCCCAGTTGGAGAAGATCGTTAAGTTGTACCGTGGCACGGTGCCCATCTTCGACAACTTCGATATATCGAAACAGATCAAATCGCTCTTTGCCAAGTACGTCTCGCTTAAGCGTGGCGCCTACCTTATCATCGAGCATACCGAGGCCATGAACGTCATCGACGTCAATTCGGGCAACCGAACCAAGGCCGAGGACAACCAGGAGGAGACAGCCATGACGGTCAATCTGGCTGCCGCCAAGGAGATAGCACGACAGTTGCGCTTGCGCGATTTGGGTGGTATTGTCATCATCGACTTTATCGACCTGCACAAGGCGCAGAACCGCCAGCTCCTCTATGAGGAGATGCAGAAACTGATGGCCACCGATAAGGCCAAGCATACGATTCTGCCACTTACCAAGTTCGGTCTTATGCAGATCACACGTCAACGTGTGCGCCCCGTGGCTGTGGAGGATGTTACGGATGTATGTCCGACATGTGGCGGTACGGGACGTGTTGAGCCGACCGTTCTGCTGGATCGCAAGCTGGAGAATCAGATTCAGTTCCTGGTCGAAGATCGTGGCGTGAAGCATATCACCTTGCGCGTGAGCCCCTATGTGGCGTCGTATCTTTGTGCTGGTCTGTGGTCGCTTCGTCGTCGTTGGGCGTGGCGATATAAGATTTCGCTTAAGGTCATTGCCGACCAGAGCCTGGGTATGATCGACGTGAGATTCCTCGATAAGGCAGGCGAACTGCTTGTAGAGTAGTGAGTTGGCCGCCATTGAGGGGCGAGATGAGAAAGAAAATCTCTGCATCGTGGAGAGTATAGAGAATATCCTACAACGTGTCGAGGCTTCGAAGCCATTTCGTGCGTTGCTGAAAGAACATAGTAAAAAGAGCGTCACCGTCCATCTTGACAATTTGGTCGGCGGGGCTCTTTCGCTCTATTCGGCGGCTTTGGTGCGCCGTGTGGGTGGTGTGCATATCTTCGTTGCGGAGGATCGTGATTCGGCAGCATATATGCTCAACGACTTCTACGCCCTACTCGATGAGGAGAGGGTGCACTTCTTCCCTACGTCGTATAAGCGTTCGATACTCTATGGCCGCGAGGATGCGCAGGGAGTGGTGCAACGTACCAATACACTCAATGCTCTGCGCCACCAGGGCAAGGGATATACGGTGATCTGCACATATCCCGAGGCTATAGCCGAGCGTGTAGCCGATGAGAGTGCTCTCTCGGAGCGCAGTATTCGGTTGCGGGTGGGTGACAGTATCAGCATCGAAGCGCTGGAGGAGCAATTGGTTGAGAGAGGCTTTCAGCAGGTCGATTTTGTCTATGAGCCGGGGCAATACTCTCTGCGTGGAGGAATTGTCGATGTCTTCTCGTATTCGGAGAGCCGTCCGTTCCGTTTTGATTTCTTTGGCGATGAGATAGACTCTATACGCCGTTTCAATATTTCGAGCCAGTTGTCGCACGACAGGGCCGACGAGGTGGAGATTATCCCCAACCTTAACCATAGCGATATGGAGAAGGTGTCGCTCGTGCGCTTTGCCGGTGAGGCTACCTGCTGGTTCTATGATGCGGAGTATGTCTTCAAGCGTGTCAATGATCTGCGTCGTCGCCTGCTGGGCGAGATGGAGGAACCATCGAAGATAGATACCCTTGTTACAAGTCGCAATACGTTGCTGGCTGATATGGCTGCGTGCCGCGTGTGCCTGCAGCGTGATAATATTACAGAGCGAGTGGCCGACGTGGCAATCACGTTTGCTACCACACCGCAGCCCAAGTTCAACAAAAACTTTGAGGTGCTGGCTGATGATATTTCGGATTCGATGCTGAAGGGGTATCGTACTTATATCCTCTCGGAGAATAGGGCGCAGATCGAGCGTCTGGATAATATCTTCCACCAGATGGGACGCCGCAGTATAGAGTTTGATGCAGTGCCGGTAACGTTGCACGAGGGCTTTGTGGATAATAGCCTCAAGATATGCCTCTATACTGATCATCAGATATTTGACCGCTATCGACGCTATCGTATCAATGGCGAGATCAAGCGCGATGAGCAGATGACCGTATCGGAGCTCAACGCTTTGAAGATGGGCGACTATGTGGTGCATATCGACCACGGCGTGGGGCGCTTCGGCGGCTTGGTGAAGATTAACGAGAATGGCAAACTGCACGAGGCCATCAAACTTGTCTATAAGGATAATGATGTACTCTTCGTAAATGTTCACTCGCTGCATCGCATATCACGTTATAAGAGTGGTGAGGGCGAACCTCCGAAGATATATAAGTTAGGCAATGGCGCTTGGCAGAGGCTGAAAACTGCCACGAAGAAGGCCGTTAAGGATATTTCGCGCGAACTCATAGCTCTGTATGCCAAGCGTAAGGCGAGTCAGGGCTTTGCCTTCTCGGCCGATAGTTATCTGCAAAACGAGATGGAGGCCTCGTTCCAGTGGGAGGAGACACCCGATCAGCAGGCGGCTATCGAGGCCGTGAAGCGAGATATGGAGTCCGACCAGCCGATGGATCGACTGGTGTGCGGTGATGTGGGTTTTGGTAAGACCGAGGTGGCTATCCGAGCAGCGTTCAAAGCCGCTGTGGATGGCAAGCAGGTGGCGGTGCTGGTGCCTACAACGATCCTTGCGCTGCAACACTATCGCTCATTTATGGAGCGCCTGCGTGATTTCCCTGTGCGTGTGGAGTATCTCAACCGCTCGAAGACGGCCAAGCAGACGCGCGAGATTGCCGCTGATCTAGAGGCGGGCAAGATTGACATTCTGATTGGTACGCATAAGATATTGGGCAAGCAGATTAAGTTTAAAGATCTGGGTCTTCTGATTATTGACGAGGAGCAGAAGTTCGGCGTTGCGGCCAAGGAGAAACTTACGCAGATGAGCGTCAATGTCGATACGCTGACACTTACGGCTACGCCCATCCCACGTACGTTGCAGTTCTCGCTCATGGGTTCGCGCGATCTGTCGGTGATCTCTACGGCGCCGCCCAACCGTCAGCCTATCCTTACCGAGTCGCATATCTTCTCCGAGGATATTATTCGCGATGCCATTGAGGAGGAGCTCTCGCGAGGTGGTCAGGTCTATTTTGTCAATAACCGCGTCGAGGATCTTTTGACCTTGCAGGGTATGATTACCCGCATATGCCCGAAGGCGCGTGTGGCTATCGGTCACGGTAAGATGCCCTCGGAGCAGCTGGAGAAGTTGATTATGGACTTTATCTATGGCGAGTTTGATGTACTGGTGGCAACGACCATCGTCGAGAGTGGCATAGATATACCCAATGCCAATACCATAATTATTAATAACGCTCATTACTATGGTCTTAGCGATCTGCATCAGTTGCGTGGTCGTGTGGGACGTAGCAACCGTAAGGCCTATTGCTACCTCATCACTCCACCCGAGGAGTTGCTCTCGAGTGATGCACGTCGTCGCCTGCGCGCCATAGAGGAGTTTTCGGACTTGGGCTCAGGCTTCAATATCGCTATGCAGGACCTGGATATTCGCGGTGCGGGTAATCTGCTCGGTGCGGAGCAGAGTGGCTTTATAGCCGATATTGGCTTTGAAACCTATCAGAAGATTATGCGTCAGGCTATTGCCGAGTTGCGTGCCGAGGGCCTGGATGTCGAGGGCTTGAGTGACGAGGAGGCACAGACCGTAAAGACGGAGAGTTATATCGACGATGCTACAATAGAGATCGATATGCTGGCCGAGCTGCCCGACTCGTATGTACGTCAGCCGGCCGAGAAGCTGCGCCTGTATCGAGAGCTGGATGCAATACACAAGGAGGAGGATCTGGTGGCTTTCGAGTCGCGTCTTGTCGATCGTTTTGGAGCGTTGCCTGAGGCGGCGCGCGAGTTGCTCAATGTTGTGCGCCTGCGCTGGGAGGCTGTACGTTTGGGTATGGAACGAGTGAAGGTGAAGAATGGATTGATGATTGTTCACTTCGTGGGCGAGCAGAATTCACCCTACTATAAGAGCGACACATTTATGAATATGTTGCGCACGATTACCGCCCATGCTGATCGATTTGTTCTCAAACAACACAATAATCGCCTGGCAATGACCGTTAGAAGAGTAACTAACGTAGCCGAGGCCGTTACCGTTTTGCGAAACCTGTAAACCCGAGCGAAGATGAATCTGGTAGTGGATATCGGAAATACACTGATCAAGGTGGCTGTGGTGGAGGGCGCTGATGTTCTTCTGTCACAGGCTTTTGCGTCGGCGGATGAGATGTCGATTGAGGCTTTGCTGGAGCAGTATCCCGCATTACGCCAGGCTATCGTGGCATCTACGGGAGAGCCTACCTCGGAGGTGGCCGGTCGTTTACGCCGAGCAGGGCTTCGAGTGCTGGAGATGACGTCGCTTACGCCGACACCTATCGGTAATGATTACCATACTCCCGCAACCCTTGGCGTTGATCGTCTGGCTGCGGCGGTGGCTGCTGTTGAGGTGATGGGATGTCGGGATTGCGTGATTGTCGATTTTGGCACGGCAATAACGATTGATCTTGTAGAGGATGGTGTCTTTCGAGGCGGAAATATTTCGCCCGGTATGACTACCCGTTTTCGTGCTTTGCACGACTACACACGACGTCTGCCCGAATGTGAACCGACGGATGAGATTTTGACGGTTGGCCGCTCGACCCGCGAGGCCATTGAGCAGGGGGTGATGCAGGGTGTTGTGAACGAAATTGAGGGGTATATTCAGCGATTTATGCATCTTAATGCAAAATTATCGTTAATTTTTACGGGTGGAGACGCAAAATATTTTGTCAAACGAATTAAAAATGCGAAATTTGCAAAATGTAATCTGGTATTTTGCGGATTGAACAGAATTTTAGAATACAATGCAAGTATTGAAGACGAACGTTTTTAGAACTATTATAGCCATTTTACTGCTCTTGCCCGCAAGTGCTGCGGCGCAGATGTTGGCCAATAGTGTCAATACATACTCTCCCTACTCGATGTATGGTTTGGGTGAGTTGTCGAGCAAGGGAAATGTGGTTCAGCGTTCGATGGGAGGTATAGGCGTTGCGATGTGGACCAACAATATGGTCAATGTGATGAACCCCGCAGCCTATGCACTTACGCCCCAGCAGAGTTTCCTCTTTAACTTCGGTATGGAGGGTGCACACTTTCGCAACGAGCAGACCAAGTATGGTACAGATAAGAAGATAGAGACTGCATACAATACGGTCAATATCCACGATATTGCATTCCAGATGCCTTTGGCCAAGAATCTTGGTTTGGGATTCAGCCTTACGCCTTACAGTAGCGTTGGTTACAATATGTATGGCGATGACCTGTCGCAGGATATTGCCGGTAATGTAGGACGTGTCCGTTATCAGTACCTAGGCGATGGCGATGTTACCGAGGTCAAGGCCGGCTTGGGCTGGAAGCCCGTAAATAGCGTTGCTATCGGTGTTGCAGCAATCTACTATTGGGGTAATATCGAGCGCAGCTACGAGACTAAGGTGTCAAACATCACCGGTGACGGTGCCTACTCTTCAACTCTCGGTGTAGATACATACGACGTATCTCGCTTTAAGTTGCAGGCAGGTATTATGTGGAACCCGATTTATCGCGACGAGCGTATTCTTACGTTGGCAGCCACGTATGATTTGGGTGGCCCGATGAAACCGTCGATGATGAAGTATGTATATGTTGATAACGTGCTTACTTCGGTGGTAAGACAGGAGAACGATAGCGCATTGCCTTTGCGATTGCCTCATCAGTTCTCGGCTGGTTTCTTCTATCAGACGCTGAAGATCAGAGTGGGTGCTGATTATGTTTACCAGAATTGGGGCTCTCAGAACTCAAGTTTTATTGAGAGTGGCGGTAAGGGCGTACACGTAGCCTACACCGATACACACACCATAAAGGCTGGTTTTGAGATCGTACCACGCGCCTCGGATGTGACACACTATTTGAATCGTGTGGCTTATCGAATCGGAGCCCGTATGGGAGATTACTACCAGACATTCGGTGGTAGCCGTGTTAAGCAGTATGCCGTGACCGCTGGTGTTGGTCTTCCGATTAGATTGTTTGGCCGTTCGTCGGTCAATGTGGGCTTTGAATTTGGTATGCGTCGCCCCGAGAGCGATAATATCAAGGTCGGCGAGGAGATGGTCGGTATGATCAAGCAGACATATTTCAAGGCATCGATTGGCCTTAATCTGTTTGGAGAGGATCGTTGGTTTGTACGCTATAAGTTTGATTAGCGAGAGCCGCAGTGGAGAAGAAGAAAATAAAGGAGAAACATAAAAATTTTTAACTAAACTAATAAACCTTTGATTAAAATGAAAAGTTTAAAATTGATTTTAGTGGCTGCTTTTGCTATGATGGGATTCTCGGCATTTGCGCAGGTAAACTACGATGACCCCCGTTATGCAATTTGGGGTGAGAACGCTGAGCAGCGTAAGAACAACATGCTTGCTAACCAGTTCCTCAAGGAGTCAGTTGACAACAAGGAGTACAAGGCTGCTGCAGGTTATTTGAAGCAGTTGCTGGATCAGGCTCCTAAGGGCGCACAGGGTATCTACACCAACGGTATCAAGCTCTACAAGACTCTTATCAGCACTGCAAAGACCGATGAGCAGCGTAATATGTACATCGACTCTTTGATGATCGTTTACGACGTACGTTTGCAGGCATTTGCTGACCACTCTCGTTATGGTAAGGCTTACATCTTGGACCGTAAGGCTCGTGAGTATCTCACCTATAAGCCCGAGGATCGTGAGGGTGTTCGCAAGATCTTCACTGAGGCTATCGCCGCTACCGAGGAGAAGAACGGTAAGGCTGACCAGGAGTTGGTAGCAATCTACTTCTCTAACCTCTGCGAGGACTACAAGAATAACTTGGTTGACGCAACTGCAGTTATCTCTGAGTACGATCGTTTCTCTCCCTTGTTCGAGGGTGCAGAGGGCGAGGCTGCTGAGTTGAAGAACCAGTTCG